>NZ_JBPJUQ010000068.1:0-44693 GCF_051192615.1 Streptosporangium sp. G11 | reverse complement strand
CGCCTCCGCCGCCCGCCGCACATCCCACGACCGCACCGGCAACGGCCGCAACACCCCCCGCCCGAACAGATCGAGCACCTCGGAGAACATGTCGCGCAGGCCGTCGAACCCCGCCTCCATCAGCGAGTACGGGAGGTAGTCGACCCCGGGGTGCGCGGCGGCGACCTCCTCGGGGGCGCGCAGGTCGGTCTTGCCGATCTCCAGGAACCGGCCGCCGCGGGGCAGCAGGCGCAGGGAGGCGTCCAGGAACTCGCGGGCCAGCGAGTTCAGCACCACGTCCACCCCGCGACCGCCCGTGACCCCCAGGAAATGCCCTTCGAAGTCCAGGTCCCGCGAGGAGGAGATGTGCTCGTCGTCCAGACCCAGCGACCGCAGTACCTCCCACTTGGCCGGGCTCGCCGTCGCGAACACCTCCGCGCCGAAATGCCGGGCCAGCTGCACCGCCGCCATGCCCACCCCACCGGCACCGGCGTGCACCAGCACCGACTCGCCGGAGCTCAGGCCGCCCAGCCGGACGAGCCCGTAGTAGGCGGTGAGGTAGACCACCGGGACGGCGGCGGCCTGCTCGAAGGTCCAGCCCGCAGGGACAGGCGCCAGCAGCCGCCGGTCGGTCACCCCGACCGGGCCGAACGCCCCGTCCAGCAGACCGAACACCCGATCACCCGGCACCAGGTCGCCCACCCCGGCCCCGACCTCCAGCACCACACCGGCGATCTCCCCGCCGATGGGCTCGTCGTTCTCGGGCACCATGCCCAGGGTGACGACCAGGTCCCGGAAGTTGAGCCCGGCGGCGCGGATGGAGACCCGCACCTCGCCGGGCTCCAGGGTCCGGCCGGCCTCAGGGGCCGGGATCAGTGTCAGGTCCGTCAGGCTTCCCTTGACCGGCGCGTCCAGCCGCCACTCGGCCACCCCCGCCGGCGGCACCAGACCGCCACCGGACGCGGCCCGCGCCAGGCGGGCGGCCAGCACCCTGCCCGACCGGATGGCCAGCTGGGGCTCGCCGGAGCCCGCGGCGGCCAGCAGGGCGCCGCCCGGCACGTCCTCCTCGTCGAGGTCCACCAGCACGACGCGGTCGGGGTTCTCCGACTGGGCCGAGCGGAGCAGGCCCCACACGGGGGCGCTCGCCAGGTCGCGGACGTCCTCGCCCTGCCCGGCCGCGACGGCGCCCCGGGTCACCACGACGAGCCGCGCCGACCCGAACCGCTCCTCGGCCAGCCACTCCCGCACCACCGCCAACGCCCGATACGCCGCCACCCGCACCCCGGACACGACACCCTCACCACCAAGCGCCGCAAAGGAGACGAACACCAGATCGGGAACCACCCCCGAACCCGCCAACGCCCCCAGATCCTCGAACCCCTCGACCACCACACCGGCCGCGCGCAGGCCGTGCGCGTCGGGGCCGAGCAGGACGGCCCGGCTCTCCCCCGGCGTCTCCACCACGGGCAGCACGGTCCAGTCGAGGCGGAACAATGAGTCGTGGTGGGAGGTGGCGGCGGCGAGCTGCCCGGAGGAGACCGGGCGCGAGACCAGCGACCGCACCGACGCGACGGCGGCCCCGGAGGAGTCGGCCAGCCGCAGCGACACGGTGCCGGGGCCGTCCGACCACAGCCGCACCCGCGCGGCGGCGGCGCCCGTGGCGTACAGGGAGACCCCGCTCCACGCGAACGGCAGGCTCACCCCGTCAGTGGCGGTACCCAGCAGCGACTCGGCGTGCAGGGCCGCGTCCAGCAGCGCCGGGTGGACGCCGAAGCGCTCGGCCTGCGCGCCCATCCCGCCGGGCAGCGCGACCTCGGCGAAGATCTCGTCACCACGCCGCCACGCCGCCCGCAACCCCTGGAACACCGGGCCGTAACCGTAGCCCTGGCCCGCCAGCCGCTCGTACAGACCGTCCAGGTCCACCGCCGTCGCACCGGCGGGAGGCCACTCGATGAGGTCGAACACCTCGGGGGACACGGGCGCGGCCACGAAGCCGGTGGCGTGCCGGGTCCAGGGGGTGTCGAGCGGGGCGTCCTCCAGCCGGGAGTGGACGGCGACCGGGCGCCGGCCCGTCTCGTCCGGAGCCCCCACCGACACCTGCACCTGCACACCGCCGCCGCCGGGCAGCACCAGCGGCGCCTCCAACGTCAGCTCGTCCACCACCCCGCACCCCACCTGGTCACCGGCGCGCACCGCCAGCTCCACGAACGCCGTCCCCGGCAACAGCACCGTGCCCGAGGCGGCGTGGTCGGCCAGCCACGGGTGGGTCTGGAGGGAGAGCCTGCCCGCGAACAGCACCCCGTCGGAATCGGCGAGCATCACGGCCGCGCCCAGGAGGGGGTGGTCGGCGGCGGTCAGCCCGGCCGAGGTGACGTCGCCCCCGGAGGTGCCGGCGTCCAGCCAGAAGCGCCGGTGCTGGAAGGCGTAGGTGGGCAGGTCGACCCGGCGCGGCCCGTACGGGGCGAAGGCCGGTTCCCAGGCGACCTGGAGGCCGCGGACGTGGGCCTCGGCGAGCGAGGCGAGGAAGCGGCGCGGGCCGCCCTCGTCGCGGCGCAGGGAACCGAAGGCGAAGGCGTCGGCCCCGGCCTCGTCGATCGCGTCCTGGACGCTCATCGCGAGCACCGGGTGCGGGCTGGACTCCAGGAACACCCGGTGCCCGTCGGCCAGCAGCGTCCGGACGACCTGGTGGAACTCGACGGGGTAGCGGGCGTTGCCGAACCAGTACCCGGCGTCCAGCTCGGCGGTGTCGAGCAGGCCGCCGGTCACCGTCGAGTAGAAGGGGACGTCGCCCGTCTTCGGGGAGACCGGGGCGAGCATCTCCAGCAGGCGCTCGCGCAGCGGGTCGACCTGGGCGCAGTGCGAGGCGACCGAGGAGGCCACGACGCGGGCGCGCACGCCGGCGGCCTCGCACTGGGCGACCAGCTCTGCCAGCGCGTCGGCGTCGCCGACCACCGTCGAGGAGAAGGGGCCGTTCTTGCCGCCGACGGACAGCTTGCCGTGCCAGTGGGCGAGCCGGCGCTCCAGCTCGGCGGCGGGCAGCGCGACGGCGGCGACCCCGCCCTTGCCCAGCAGGGTCTCGGCGAACAGGCGGCTGCGCAGCACGATCACGCGGACGGCGTCGGCCAGCGACAGGCCTCCGGCCACGTACGCGGCGGCGACCTCACCCTGCGAGTGGCCGACGACGGCGGCCGGCCTGACGCCGTGGGACTCCCACAGCGCGGCGAGCGAGACCATCACCGCGAACAGCACCGGCTGGACGACCTCCAGCGGCTCCAGGGTGGGCGCGCCCGGGGCGCCGCGCAGCACGTCGAGCAGCTTCCAGTCCACGTAGGTCTCGATCTCCGCCGCGCACTCCTCCATGCTGCGCGCGAAGACCGGGGAGGAGTCGAGCAGTTCCACGGCCATGCCGGCCCACTGGGATCCCTGACCGGGGAAGACGAAGATCGGGCGCGCGTCGGCGGGGGCGACGCCCTCGAACACGCCGGGGGCGGACTCGCCCTCGGCGAGGGCGGCCAGCCCCGCGAGCAGCTCCTCGCGGCCGGACGCGACGACCACCGCGCGGTGGTCCCACGTCGACCGCGTGGTCAGCAGCGAGTGCCCGAGGTCGAGCAGGCCGGTGAGGCCGTGACTCTCGCGGTCCTCGCGCTCCTCCAGGTGGGCGGCCAGGCGCGCGGCCTGGGCCCGCAGCGCGGGCTCGCTCCTGGCCGACAGCGCCACCGGCACCGCGACGGGCTCGGCCCTCTCCCCCGCGTCCCCGGCGTCGCCGGTCTCGGGGAGGGGTTCGGCGGACGGCGGCTCCTCCAGGATGACGTGCGCGTTGGTGCCGCTGACGCCGAAGGAGGACACCGCGGCCCGGCGCGGGGCGCCGTCCTTGTGCCAGGGAAGGTCCTCGGTCAGCAGCTCGACCGCGCCCAGGGACCAGTTGACGTACGGGGAGGGCGCGTCCACGTGCAGGGTGCGGGGCAGCACGCCGTGCCGCATCGCCATCACCATCTTGATCACACCGGCGGAGCCCGCCGCCGCCTGGGTGTGGCCGATGTTCGACTTGATCGAGCCCAGCCGCAGCGGCGGGGCGTCGCCCCGGCCGCGCCCGTAGGTGGCCATCAGGGCGTGCGCCTCGATCGGGTCGCCCAGCTTGGTGCCGGTGCCGTGCGCCTCGACCACGTCGACGTCGCCGCTGGACAGGCCAGCGTTGGCCAGCGCCTGGCGGATGACCCGCTCCTGGGACGGGCCGTTCGGCGCGGTGAGCCCGCTGCTCGCGCCGTCCTGGTTGATCGCCGAGCCGCGGATGACCGCCAGCACCGGGTGTCCCTGGCGGAGCGCGTCCGACAGCCGCTCGACCACGATGACGCCGACGCCCTCGGAGAAGCCCGTGCCGTCGGCGGAGGCGGCGAACGCCTTGCATCGGCCGTCGGCGGCGATCACGCGCTGCTTGCTGAACGCGGTGTAGGTGCCGGGGGTGGACATCACGGTCACGCCGCCGGCCAGGGCCAGCGGGGTCTCGCCCGTCCGCAGCGACTGGCAGGCCAGGTGGATCGCGACCAGGGAGGCGGAGCAGGCGGTGTCGACGGTGAGCGTCGGCCCCTCCAGGCCGAGGGAGTAGGCGATCCGGCCCGACACGACGCTGGTGGCGTTGCCGGTGACCAGGTACCCCTCGATCTCGCCGGGGGCCTTGTCCAGCCGGGGGCCGTAGTCCTGCGGCTCGGCGCCGATGAACACGCCGGTCTGGCTGCCCTTCAGCGAGCGCGGGTCGATGCCGGCCCGCTCGAAGGCCTCCCACGCGGTCTCCAGCAGCAGCCGCTGCTGCGGGTCCATCGCCACGGCCTCGCGCGGGTTGATCCCGAAGAAGTCGGAGTCGAACTCGGCGGCGTCGTGCAGGAAGTGCCCGACGCGGGCGTAGGTGGTGTTGGACTTCTCCGGGTCGTCGTCGAAGAGCCGCCCCAGGTCCCAGCCCCGGTCGTCCGGGAACCCCGTGGTCGTCTCGGCGCCCTCGGCGACGAGCCGCCACAGCTCCTCGGGGGTGGCGACGCCTCCCGGGTAGCGGCAGCCGATGCCGATGATGGCGATGGGCTCGTCGGAGCCGACGGTCGCGCGGACCTCCGAGGCCTCCTCGGCGGCCATGCCGAAGACCTCGGTGAACAGGTACGCGGCGACGGCGGCGGGGGTGGGGTGGTCGAAGGCGAGCGTCATCGGCAGTTCCGCGCCGATCCTGTCGGCCAGCCGGTCGTGCAGCTCGACGGCGGCCAGCGAGTCGAAGCCCATCTCCCGGAACGCCTGGTGAGGGTCGACGACGTCCGGCGCGTACGGCAGCACGGTGCGCAGGATCTCGACCGTCAGGTCGTGCACGAGCTCGACCAGGAAGCCGAGCCGCCGCTCGGTGGGGAGGTCCGCGCGGGGGAACTCGAACGCCGAGGGTTCTCCCCGCCCGCCGCCCGCCGCGCCGGAGGTGCCAGAAACGAACTGCTCGGACTCGCTCATCCGTCCACTCCACGTCGTCGTATGAAAAAGCCGTGTGAATCTTCGAAATCCGCTGGGGCCGCCGGGTGCCTTGGCGCGGGACGGCCCCGCCGGGGAGCGCGGCCGGGTTCCGGCCGCGCGCCCCGGGTGGGTCAGCTGTACTTCCGGACGAACTCGACGCGGGAGGCGGACACGACCTCGCCGCCGCGCATGACGACCTCGGCGGGCGCGGGGCGCCCGAGGAACATCAGCAGGCTCGCGGTCATCCCGTACGCCCCGGCGTTGGGGATGCTCACCACGTCGCCCACCTTGAGCACCGGCAGCCGCACGTTCGTGCCGAGGAGGTCGCCGGGGGTGCACAGGGGGCCCGCCAGAGTCGCGACCTCCAGCCCGGCCGGGTCGGTCCCTTCGGACAGGGCGTCGTCGTCCAGCCGCACGGACACCGGCAGCAGCCGGCCGAGGCCGGACATGCCGCCGAGGGTGTTGATGCCCGCGTCGAGGATGACGAACTTGCGCCCCCGGCTCTCCTTGATGTTGACCACGGTGCACAGCAGCTCCCCGGCGTCGCCGACCAGGTGGCGGCCGGACTCGCAGGCGATCTCCGGGACACCCTCGCGCCAGCGCGGGAAGTGCTCGTCGAGGATGACCTCCAGCTCCGCGCGGAGGTTCGGGTATTCGGGCCGCTCCCCCGGCGACAGGTACGGGGCGGCGAAGCCCCCGCCGATGTCCAGGAAGCGGATGGGCAGGCCCGTCTCCCGCTGGAGACCCGCGGCGACCGAGATGGTGTGGCGGAACTCGCCGACGAGGCCCTCCTCGTCCTTGGCGTTGCTCAGCGAGAAAAGGTGCGCCCCGGCCAGCCGGGTGCCGGGCACCGCGCTCATCTCGGGCATCAGCTCCGGCAGCGTCTCGCTGTCGATGCCGAACTGGGACGGCGTGCCGGTCATCCTGATGCTGGTGGCCGCGCTCGACGTGGCGCTGTTGACGCGCAGCAGGCAGTCGACCTCCACTCCGTGCTCGGTCGCCACCTCGCCCACGTGCTGCAGGTCGGTCGGCGACTCCACGGAGAACGAGGCCACTCCGGCGCCGATCGCGATCCTCAGCTCCTCGTAGGTCTTGCCGGGGCCGGTGTAGAGGATCTGGGAGCCGTGGAAACCGGCCTCCAGCGCGGCGGCCAGCTCCCCGGTCGAGCTGATCTCGGCCAGGCAGCCGCGCTCGCCGTCGCCGCGCAGCGCGCGGGCGATCTCCGGGTGGGGGTTGGCCTTGAAGGAGAAGAACAGTTTGAAGTCCTCCGGCAGCGAGGACAGCAGGGCGTCACGGGCGGCCGTGACGCGGTCGAGGTCGTAGACGTACAGCGGGGAGCCGTACTGGGCGACGAGGTCTGCGTTCCTGCTCATCGCGCGTCCTCCAGGAGCAGCGCCAGCTGCTTGCGCTCGTTCTTGCCGTTGAGGGTCAGGGGGAACTTGTCGAGCACGTGGCAGGCGGCGGGCACCTTGGGAGGTTCCAGCCGCAGGGCCAGCTCTCGCAGCACCGCGTGGGGGGGCAGGTCGCTCTCGACGAACACCACGAGGTCGCGGTGCTCGTCGGGGGGCAGGACCACCGCCGCCCGCACGCCGGGGACGTCCATCGCGGCGGCCTCGATCTCCACGGTGCTCATCCGGGTGCCCTTGCGCTTGAACATGTCGTCGCGGCGTCCCTGGAAGTAGAGGTAGCCGTCCTGGTCGAGCCGGCCGTAGTCGCCGGTGTGCAGGCGCGCCTCGCCGGTCTCCGGGTCGGGGCGGTAGGCGCGCGCGGTCAGCACCGGGTCGCGCCAGTAGCCGGCCATCACGTTCGGCCCGGCCACGACGATCTCCCCGATCTCACCGGCGGGCAGCGGGCGGCCCTCGCCGTCCAGGATCAGCACCCTGGTGCCCGGCAGCGGCCTGCCGGACGCGCCGGGGCGCTCCCGGTCCAGCTCCGGTTCCATGATCGTGACGCGCTTGCACTCGGTGATGCCGTACATCCGGACCACCCGCGCCCCGGGGAACGACTCGTGCAGGCTGTCGATGGTCGCGGCGGGCAGCGCCGCCCCGGTGTTGGTGAACATCCGCACGGCGGGCGCGGAGCCGGGGGCGCGCCTGGCGAGCGTCGCGATCATCGAGCCCAGGGAGGGCACGACCGGGACGACGGTCGCGCCGCACTCGCGGATCTGCCCGAGCAGCACCAGGTCCGGCCCGTCGCCGGCCAGCACCAGCTCCGCGTGGCCGAGGGCCGACAGGAAGATCTGGTACAGGCCGTAGTCGAAGGACATCGGCGGCCGGCAGAAGACGACGTCGTCCGGCCGGTAGCCGAGCACCGCGTTGATGGCGGAGGCGGCGTAGGTGACCCGCGCGTGCGGGCACACGACCGCCTTGGGCGCGGCCGTGCTGCCCGAGGTGTAGATGAGGATCGCGACGTCCTCCGGCAGGACCTTGACCGGCTCGTGCGCGGCGGGCAGGCCGGCGCGCTCCTCGACCTCGGCCCAGATCTCGTCGATGTCGTGCACGGGCACGGCGGCGAGGTCCCGTACGACCTCGCCGGACTCCCCGGAGCCGATGACCAGGGCGGGCCCGGAGTCCTCCAGGACCGACCGCAGGTGGAAGGGCTTCATGCCGGGGTTCAGCGGTACGAGGACGGCGCCGCGCCTGGAGACGCCGTAGACGATGGGGACCATCTCCCGCCGGTTGGGAAGCTGGACGATGACCCGGTCGCCGTGGCCGACCCCCCGGGCCGCCAGCCAGCCGTCGAAGGCGTGGCTGAGCTCCTCGACCCGCCGGTAGTCCCAGCCGCCCCGCGAGTCGCGGACCGCGGCGTCGGCGGGCCTCGCGGCCGCGGCGTCGTCCAGCACATTGTGTATGAGATCCGACCGCAGGGGCGGCGCCCCGGGAATCAAGCCGTCCAACGTGACTCTCCCGTCCCTGAAAAGAAAAAGGGAATTATTTCCGGCGGCCCATTCACTTAACTTCACGATTGGACCAGACAAATCCATGGAAACGGTACCTCGCGCCTCTCGGCGCCCCCCACCCCCTACGCCCCCCTAAGAATCCGGGGGGTGTGTTCCGGCACTGGGGTGCCTTTCCGGGGCCGCTTTCACGGCGGCGCCTTTGCCGCCTCGGGGCCATTGCCGAAATCGCGGCGCCGTCGCGGGCCGCGTGCCGGATCCGAGGCCGCAACCGGCACCGGAGCCGGTTCCCGAACGGGACCGGAGCCCGCGCCGGAGTTGGGACAGGGACCGGGACCGGGGTCGGCCCCTGGACAGGGACCGGGACCGGCCCCGGGAGCGTCACGCGGGCCGCGACCTTCCCGCGCCGACGAGCAGGCCGTCGGCCTGGCCGCGCAGGCCGACGCGGTCGACCTTGCGGTTGGGGTTCAGCGGCAGCTCGTCCATGTGCCGGTAGTGGCGGGGGATGATGCCCGGCGGCAGGATGTCGCGAAGCCGGGCGGCGAGGTCCGCCGGGCGCGAGGGCGTCCCGGTGTAGAACACGACCAGCTCGGTGACGCCGTTGATGGTGCTGCTCACCGTCACCGCGTCCTCGACCCCCTCGCAGAGGCAGAGGGCGTGGTCGATCTCGGCGAGCTCCACCCGCCAGCCCTGGACCTGCACCTGGGCGTCGGCCCGCCCCAGGTAGACCAGCTCGCCGTTGGCCGCGCGGCGGATCCGGTCGCCGGTGTTGTACCAGGTGCGCCCGTCGCGCTCGACGAACCGGTCCCTGTCGTCGGCGGGGTCGAGGTAGCCGCGGGTGGTCTGCGGCCCGGTGATCCACAGCTCGCCCTCGACGGGGTCGGGCCGGCCCTCGGCGTCCAGGAGCAGGTGGTCGTGCCCGTCGTTGAGGATGCCGATCGGCGACATGCCGTTGACGCCCAGCTCGGGCGAGGTCTCCGGGTCCCAGCGGTGGCCGGTGATGGTGATGGTCAGCTCGGTCGGCCCGTAGAGGTTCTCCAGCGTGGAGGAGGAGGCGGCCCGCTGCCAGTCGGCGGCGTCGGCGCACTTCAGGGCCTCTCCGGCGAAGAGGCTCCAGCGCAGGCCGGCCAGCGCGTCCGGCAGGAGGCCGCTCGTCCTGCGGACCATCGAGATGGCGCTCGGCGTGGAGAACCACACCGTGACCCCCTGCTCGGCGAGGAACCCCGGCAGGTCCCGGTAGGCGTGCGGCGGCACGACGACCACGCTCGCCCCCGCCCCCCAGGCGCAGAACAGGTCGAACATCGCGCAGTCGAAGGTCAGGTCGAAGGTCTGCGAGAAGACGTCCCCGGGGGTGAAGTCGTAGCGCCGGTCGAGGAAGGCGAAGTAGTGGGCGGTGTTGGCGTGGGTGATCGGCACCCCCTTGGGACGGCCGGTGGACCCCGAGGTGAACAGCACGTACGCCACGTCGGAGGGGTCGACGGGACGGGGGCGCGCGAGCGCGTGCGCGGGGTCGGCGGCCTCCGGGTCCAGGACCGCCACGTCCAGCCCCCCGGCGCGCAGCTCGGCGGCCCGCGCCGCGCCCCGGTCGTCGACGACCAGCGTGGTGACCCCGGCGGCCTCGATCATCTGCCGGGTGCGGGCGGCGGGGAAGTCCGGCTGCAGCGGCACGACGGTCGCCCCGGCGTACAGACCGGCGAGGACGCCGACGTAGGAGGTGGTGCCCTTGGCGGCGAGCACCCCTACGGCCCCGGGAGGGGCGGGGGTGGAGCGCGACAGCGCCCCCGCCCACAGCAGCGCGGAGCGGTGGGCCTCGGCGTAGGTGACGGCGGTGGCGCCGACGCGGAAGGCCACCCCTTCTGGGGACGCCTCCAGGCCACGCAGAAAACGCGAGTAGAGAGCGTGGGAGGTTTCTCTGTTCATTTCCGTCCTCGGATCTCGATGGGCGCCCATAAATATTCGGATACACCTTGCGGAAAGCACTGGACTAATTCAGTGAATTCCGGCGGGAATGGTGGACACCGGCGCGAACGCGCGCTAGATTCAGCGTCAGAGGGGCTGAATCCACAGTAGTGCCCGACACGGGCGCCGCCCCAGGGGCGAATTCCGAGAATCGCGGCCCCCATTGCCGCCCTTTTTCGTGCGGCCCCTCATCGCGACCACAATTGAGAAGGGAAATCGATTGCCATGTGGGACGATCGTTTCGAGGAGATCCTGCGCCGGCAGCTCCCCTTTCTGCCCCCCGAGGAGAGGCTCGGCGAGGACAGCAACCTGTCGGGCTTCGGGCTCGACTCGCTCGCCATCGTCGAGCTGCTGGCCACGCTGGAGGAGGAGTACGGCGTGCGGTTCCAGGACGAGGCGCTGACCATGGAGACCTTCGAGACCCCCGGGACGCTCTGGAAGGCCCTGTCCGGGATGCTCAGGCCCGTCGCCTGACCCGTCGCCGGGGCTCGCGGGCACGTCCCCCCGGACCCGCGGGCCCCCTCACACACTGGAGGGCCGCGCCAGCTGCGGCGCCATCGCCACCCGCGGGTTCACCGGGACGACGGTGAAGTTCCTCGTCGTGACCGGCACCCGGCCGAACAGGCTGTCCTGGCCGGCGACGCAGACCCTGGCCACGCCGAGCCCTCGCAGGGCGGCCACCACGTCCGGCCAGCGCAGCGCCCGCACGAAGCCGTCGAGCAGCATCGTCCGCACCTGCTCCCCCGTCGTCAGCACCGTCCCGTCGTGGTCGTCGACGACCGGCAGGCGGGGGTCGGCGAAGCTCAGGTCGTCGAGGACCTCCGCCGCCGCCCTGCGCCGCAGCGGCTCGAACGCGGCCGAGTGCATCGGGGGCCGCATCGTGTAGAGCGAGAGGCCGCCGACCGAACGGACCCGCTCCTGCAGCCACTCGACCCGCCGCTCGCGCAGCGACAGCATGTGGAAGTCGTGGTCGATGTGGCAGGACAGGTCGTGCCACTCGCCGTGCCCGTCCAGCTCCGCCAGCAGCTCCCGCAACCTGGGTTCGGGGACGCGCACGAAGGAGTGGGTGATGATGTCGGTGTGCTCCCGGGCGAAGTACTCCTCGGTGCAGCGGGCCAGCCCGGCGGTCATCCGCACGGCGTCCTCGAAGGACAGCGCCCCCGAGTATGCGGCGGCGGCCTTGCCGCCGAAGCTGGGGCCCGCGCACACCTCGGGCTCGATGCCCAGCTCCTGACCTGCCCAGTCGGCCAGGGCCAGGCAGTTGACCATGAACGCGACCTGCGCCGCCTCGGTGTAGTCGTCGCCCGAGTCGCGGAAGCGGCCGGTCAGCGAGTAGCCGAGCGCGTCGTCGGCGAGCGCGACCAGCCGCCGCGCCGAGGGGTTGTCGAGCATGAACGCGGCGACGTCGGTGAACTTGGTGGGGCCCATGCCGGGAAAGACGATCGCGGTGGCGGCCTTGGCGCCGGTCTCCATATGGCTATTCCAAACTCTTGAGGAACTCGGTCATGACCGCGGTGAAGCGCTCCGGCTCCTCCAGGTGCGGCGTGTGGCTGGAGTTCTCGAAGATCTCCCAGCGCGCACCGGGGATGAGGTCGGCGTACGGCCGCACCGTGGCGGGGGTGGCCTCGTCGTGCCGTCCGGAGATCACCAGGGTGGGCGCCTCGATGCCGGGCAGGAGGTCGACCACCCCCCAGTCGCGCAGCGAGCCGATCACGTGGAACTCGCTCGGCCCGTTCATCGCGTAGTAGACGGCGGGGTTGTTGTAGATCTCCATGAACGTCGCGAGGAACTCGCGCGGCCACGGCTGGAGCGTGCAGACGTGGCGGTTGTAGAAGACCATCATGGCGTCGAAGTACTCCTTGGAGTCCGTCGTGCCGGCGGCCTCGTGCCGGCGCAGCGTGTCGTCGACGCCGGGCGGCAGCCGGTCGCGCAGGACCCGCATCTCGCTCAGCCACAGCGGGTACGAGGCGGGGGCGTTGGCGACCACCAGGCCGCGCAGGCCCCTTGGCCTGGCGGAGGCGTGCGCCGCCGCCAGCAGGCCGCCCCACGACTGGCCGAACAGCACGTAGTCGTCGTCCACGCCCAGGCCGCGCAGCAGGTTGTCCAGCTCGTCGAGGAACAGCCGCGGTGTCCAGAAGCTCGCGTCCGCGCCGGGCAGGTGGGTCGAGCCGCCGTTGCCCAGCTGGTCGTAGTGGACGACGGGCCAGCCCGCCTCGGCGAGCACGGCCAGGCCCACCAGGTAGTCGTGCGTGCTGCCCGGTCCTCCGTGCAGGGCGACCAGCGCGGGCCGCCCGGACCCGGGGGTGCCGGTCACCCGGTACCAGGTCTTGTGCTCGCCGAACGCCAGGGTTCCCTTGACGCTGGGGGCGATGGACATGTGAACCTCCCTCACCGGGCCGGCGTGCCGGTGCCGGGGTCGTCGGAAACGGCCGGCGGGCCGACAGGGGACTCGCCGGGAACGGGCACCCGGCCGGCACGGGACCCACCGCGAACGGCGACCCCGCCGGGGTCGGGGCCACCGTTCCCGGTCGCCGGCTCCCGGCGGTCGCGGGGGGCCGGGTGCCCTCGCGCACCCGGCCCCGCGGGCGGAAGGGCCGTCACCAGCCCTTCCTGATCGTGGTGACGACGTGCTCGCGCTGCTCGTCGGTGACCCACGAGCCGACGGGCACGCAGACGACGCGCGGGGCGACGCGTTCGAGGTTGGGCAGCAGCGCGGAGTAGTCGCGGACGCAGGTGTGCAGGTCGTTGCGCTCGTGCACGTTGCTGACCATGATGCCCGCGTCGTCCATGCGCTTCATGAACGACTCCCGGTCCTCCACCTTCATGGGGTAGATCCAGAAGGACGACTCCCGGTCACCGGAGCGCTCGGTCAGCTCCAGCCCGGGAGTCCCGGCGAGCTCGCGGTCGTAGAAGGCGGCGTTGTCGCGGTGCCTGGCCAGGACCCCGTCGACGGCCGCCAGGTTGGCCAGCCCGATCGAGGCGTTGATGTCGTTCATGTGGATCTTGAAGCCCCACTCGGTGACGTCGGGCGGGTTGCGCAGCCGGTCGGCCGTGCGGTCGATGCCGAACCAGCGCAGCAGCCGGGCCCGCCGGTGCAGCTCGTCGTCGGGCAGCACGATCGCGCCGCCGTCGCCGGAGGTCAGGTGCTTGATGGCCTGGAAGCTGAAGACGGAGATGTTGCCGTGGGTGCCGATCGGGCGGCCGTGGTAGGTGGCCCCCCAGGCGTGCGCCGAGTCCTCGATCACCGCCGGGCGGAAGCCGAACCTGGCCTCGGCCTCGTCGAGGATCCCGGCGAGCCGGTCGAGGTCGACCGGGTAGCCGGCGAAGTGCACGACCATGATGGCGCGCGTCCGCGGCGAGATCTTGCGGGCCAGGTCGTCCAGGTCGACGTTGAGGGTGGCCGGGTCGACGTCGACCCAGCGGATGCGCAGCCGGTTGGCCAGGATGGCCCAGTTGGTGGCCTCCATGGTCAGCGGCGTGGTCAGCACCTCGCCCTCGGGGTCGCCCTCCTCGCCGCGGTCGCCGGCGACCAGGTGCAGGGCCAGCTGCAGGCCGGCGGTGGCGCTGTTGAGCGTGCTCACCCTGGGGTTGCCGATCCTGTCGGCCAGGGCCCTCTCGAACTCGTCGACCTTGGCGCCCTGGCCGATCCTGCCGCTACTCAGGACCTGGGCGGCCGCGGCGGGGGCCTCGGGGGACATCGCCACGCTGAACAATGGGATCATCACTGGCTCCAGGGGTTCCGCAGGGTCGTCATCCGGTGAAGGCGTAGTCGTCGAGTTCGGCGTATCTGGCCTTGCAGTCGGCGTACGAGGGCAGCAGCCCCCGCTCGGCGCTCTCCCGCAGCGACAGGGCGGCGCGGTCCTTGTCCGACAGCAGGAGCTCGTGCTGCCGCGGCCAGGGCAGTGCCAGCTCCGGGTCCAGCGGGTCGATCTGGATCTCCCCGTGGGGCGACCAGGTGCTGGAACACAGGTAGACGACCGTGGCGTGCGCGGTCAGCGGGGCGAAGCCGTGCGCCAGGCCCTCGGCCAGGTAGAGGGCGTGCCGGTTCTCCGCGGTCAGCTGGACCGCGACGTGCTTGCCGTACGTGGGCGAGCCGACCCGGATGTCGACGACGATGTCGACGATGGCCCCCTGCGCGCAGGTCACGTAGCGGGCCTGGCCGGGAAGGGAGGCGGCGTGCAGGCCGCGGATCGTCCCGCGGCGCGACACCGAGCAGTTGACCTGGGCGACCGAGAGGGGATGGCCGATCGTCTTGTGGAAGGCGGGCTGGTTGAAGACCTCCAGGAACAGCCCCCGGTCGTCCGAGAAGATCTGGGGGGTGATCAGGAACGAGCCGTCCACTTCGAGCTGGTGGATCTGCATGTCCGAAACCTTTCTGGGAGCTGCCGGGTACCGGTGGCCGGTGCCGTGAGCACGCGGGGCCCGCGCCGCCGGTGGGCACGCGGGCCCGCCGGCCGCGAGCCGGAGAACCGCACGCGCCGCGCACGCCGCACGCACCGCCCGGCGCGTCACCGGCATGTCACCGGACGCGCCACCGGGCGTCGCGCCGCCGCACGACACGCCGCCCTCACCGCACGCGAAAAACCGCGCGCCGCGTTTTTCCGCACGTCGGGAACGCACGCGAAAATCACGACCCGCACAATCCGGAGCCGTGATCGACGGGCGTTCAGAAAACTCAGAAAACGCGACCACCGGTGATCACGCCCCGTTTCCCGCCTTTTCCGAACCTGCCCGCGGGTGAGGGAGGACGTGTTTCACCGAGGTTCGGCGGGCCGGGTTCCGCGTCCGGTGCCGTTTCTCGCCGACACCGTTCATGGTCGTCAGCGGCGCGGCGGCGAACAACCCCCTAGCCCCCCTTAACGAGGGGGGAGAGCCGCTCGCTCCCGGGCGCCGGCGCCCGCCCCCCGCCGGCTCGGAGACGCCGTTGAGCTGGGCGGGGGCGGGCACCGGTCACCCCTCGCCCCGTCCGGTCCCGTGCCGGGCACCGGCGGGCGGACCGGCTCCGCCCTCGGTTCTCCCCCGCTCTCCCCCGCTCTCCCCCGCTCTCCCTCGCGCGCGAACCGACGCGTCCCGTGCCGGACGCGGCGGCCCCTGAGCGTCCGGCGGGCGGAACACGGCCGCCGGAATGGACAAATCCGTTAGGGGTGAGATAAGGGTTGGTGCGCCCGCGGCGGACATATAGCGTTTCATCTACGGGCCGGGTAGAGAACGGCGGATTTCCATTCCTGATTACCGCTGACATTCACTGGCCGTCAACGGCCGATCGTGCCCGTACCCGTTCTCGATGGGGGTTCTCCGCGTGCAAGGAAACACACCCTTCACCGTACCGACTTCACCTGGGAATAGATGATGGCGCTGACCGTCGGCTATCCGAGCACTCAGCAGGAGCGCGAACTCGACCAGCGTGCGCCGGCCGTCCGCCTGGCACGGCTGCTCGACCCGGGCTCCCTGTCTCCGCTGCACGACGAGGACGGAAGCGGCGTCTCCACCGTGCGGGGCCGCGTCGCGGATATCGACGTGATCGCGTACTGCACGGACGCCACCAACATGGGCGGCGCGATGGGCGCCGCGGGCAGCCTCAAGATCGTGGACGCCGTCGACACGGCCCTGCTGGAGGGAAGGCCGGTCATCGGCCTGTGGCACTCCGGCGGAGCCAGGCTGGCCGACGGCGTCGAGTCGATGGACGGCGTCGGGCGGGTGTTCGCCGCGATGACCAGGGCCTCGGGCCGGGTGCCGCAGGTGTCGGTCGTGCTGGGGCCGGCGGCCGGCGCCGCCGCGTACGGGCCCGCGCTGACCGATGTGGTGATCATGGCGACGGCCGGCCGGATGTTCGTGACCGGCCCCGACGTGGTGCGCGCCGTCACCGGTGAGCAGATCGACATGGAGTCCCTCGGCGGGACCGTCGCCCACGGCCGCAAGTCGGGCGTGGCGCACGTGGTGGTCGAGACCGAGGCCGAGGCCTACGAGCAGGCGCGCTGGACGACCGAGCTGCTCGCCCGCCGCTCCACCTTCGACGTGGAGGCGGTACGCGACGGCACGGACCTGCGGGCGCTGCTGCCCGACAACCCCCGGCGGGCCTACGACGTGCACCCCCTGGTGCGCGAGCTCCTCGACGCCGACGCGCCCTTCGTGGAGATGCAGCCCCGATGGGCGGCCAACGTCGTCGTCGGCCTGGGCCGGCTGGCCGGGGCCTCCGTCGGCGTGGTCGCCAACAACCCGCTGCGCAAGGGGGGCTGCCTCGACTCGCTCAGCGCGGAGAAGGCGTCCAGGTTCGTCCGGATGTGCGATGCGTTCGGAGTGCCGCTGGTGGTGATCGTCGACGTGCCGGGCTACCTGCCGGGCGTCGGCCAGGAGTGGGGCGGGGTGATCCGGCGCGGAGCGAAGCTGCTGCACGCCTTCGCCGAGGCCGTCGTCCCCCGGGTCACCCTCGTCACCCGGCAGTCCTACGGCGGGGCGTACATCGCGATGAACTCCCGCTCCCTCGGCGCCACCGCGGTGTTCGCCTGGCCGGAGGCGAAGGTCGCGGTGATGAGCGCCGAGGCCGCCGTCGGCGTGCTGCACCGCAAGCGGCTGGCCGCCGCCGGCGACGACGAGCGCGAGGCGCTGCGGCTCCGGCTCGTCGACGAGCACGTCCGCACCGCGGGAGGGGTCGGCCGCGCCCTCTCACTGGGCGTCGTCGACGAGGTGGTCGACCCGGCGCGCACCCGGCGCAGGATCGCCGAGGCCCTCGCCGCCGCCCCGGCGGCGCGCGGCGACCACGGGAACATCCCCCTCTGACCCGCCCCGCCGCCTTCCCCGCCTTCCCTGCTTTCCCCGCCTTCTCGCACCACGACTTCTCCGGTCACCTCCGGAGACCGCTTCACGACCATGGACGGGCCCGTCCTCCGACGGCTGTCACCGCAGGCAAGCCCACCACACCGAAAGGAGCCGGTGGATTCCGATGAACGCCGTTTCCCCCGACACGCCCTTCCCCCGCCTGGTGAACCCGGCGGCCCCCTCCGCGGACCCGATGGCCGAGGCCCTGCTGGGCGGGGCCTCCCCCGACCAGCTGGCGCGGACCGCGCTGCCGGAGGAGTATCTCGCCGCCCACCTGCGGGTCGAGGACGTCGACATGTTCACCGACATCGACGACAAGGACGTGCGCAAGTCGCTGCGCGTCGGGCGGGTGGCGATGCCCGAGCTGGCGCCCGACGAGGTCCTGGTCGCGGTGATGGCCAGCTCGATCAACTACAACACCGTCTGGTCGGCGATCTTCGAGCCGGTGCCGACGTTCGCCTTCCTGAAGCGGTTCGGCGCCACGGGCGGGTTCGCCACCCGGCACGACCTGCCGTACCACGTCCTGGGGTCCGACGGCGCCGGGGTGATCGTCCGGGTCGGCAGCGGCGTGCGCCGCTGGCGGGTGGGCGACCACGTCGTGATGAGCCCGGTCCAGGTCGACGACCAGGAGCCGGGCACCCACGCCGACGGCATGCTCGGCGCCGAACAGCGCGTCTGGGGCTTCGAGACGAACTTCGGCGGGCTGGCCCACTACACGGTGGCGCGCGCCAGCCAGCTCGTCCCCAAGCCCGCCCACCTGACCTGGGAGGAGGCCGCCTCCATCACGCTGTGCGCGGGGACGGCCTACCGCATGCTGGTCAGCCGCCAGGGCGCGGGCATGAAGCAGGGCGACATCGTCCTCATCTGGGGCGCCACCGGCGGCCTCGGCGCGTACGCCGTACAGATGGTGAAGAACGGCGGCGGCATCCCGGTGGGGGTGGTCGGCTCCGCGGCGAAGGCCGAGGCCCTGGAGCGGCTGGGCTGCGACATCGTCATCAACCGCAACGAGATCGGGATGGGCGACGACGTTCCCAACACCCCCGAGCGGACGATCGAGCTGGGCAAACGCCTCGGAAAGATCATCCGTGAGAGGGCGGGCGGGGACCCGCACATCGTCTTCGACTACATCGGCCGCGCGACGTTCGGGATCTCGGTGTTCGTGGCCCGGCG
Organism: Streptosporangium sp. G11; assembly: GCF_051192615.1. Classification (NCBI taxonomy): domain Bacteria; kingdom Bacillati; phylum Actinomycetota; class Actinomycetes; order Streptosporangiales; family Streptosporangiaceae; genus Streptosporangium; species Streptosporangium sp. G11. The sequence goes on along the minus strand of NZ_JBPJUQ010000068.1, from coordinate 26,395 downwards.
CGGGGGTGTGGTCGTCACGTGCGGATCGAGCACGGGCTACGACCACCACTTCGACAACCGCTACCTCTGGATGAACCTCAAGCGCATCGTCGGCAGCCACGCGGCGAACCTTCAGGAGCTGTGGGAGTGCCTGCGATTGTTCGACCTCGGCAAGCTGGTGCCGACGCTGTCGTCGGTGTACCCGCTCGAGGAGGTCGCCGAGGCCGCGCGGCTGGTGCAGACCAACGGGCACCTCGGCAAGGTGGGCGTGCTGTGCATGGCCCCGGAACCGGGTCTCGGCGTCACCGACCCCGTGATGCGCGCCAAGGTCGGCGAGGCCAGGCTGAACCCGCTGCGGAAGCCGGCCGGCACCGCGTCCGGGCCCCTGTTCGACGCGCCCCTCGCCGCGGGGAGGGTGTAGGTGGCCGCGGCCAGGCGAACCGCCGGGATTCTGGCGACCGGCTCGTACCTGCCGAAGGAAGAGATCGACAACGAGCAGCTGACGGAACGCGCGGGCACCACCGCGGAGTGGATCCAGCGCAAGACCCGGATCTCCTTCCGCCGGTACGCCGCGCGGGACGAGGCGACCTCGGACCTCGCGACGCGGGCCGCGGCCGCCGCGCTCGAACAGGCCGGCCTCGACGCCGAACGGGTCGGCTACATCATCGTCGCCACCTCGACGGGCGACTCCCCGCAGCCGCCCACCTCCCACCTGGTGCAGAACGCGCTCGGCGCCTACAACGCCGCCTGCTTCGACATCAACGTCGTGTGCAGCGGGTTCGTGTACGGGCTCGCCCTCGCGCGGGCCCTGCTGGCGATCCAGCCCGACACGTACGCGCTGGTGGTGGGCGCCGACATCTACTCGCGCATCCTCGACTTCACCGACCGCCGCACCGCGGTGCTGTTCGGGGACGGCGCCGGCGCCGCCCTCGTCGGCACGGTGCCCGAGCCGTACGGGATCCTCGCCTGCGACCTGTCGAGCCGCGGTGAGGCGCACGGGCTCATCCACGTCAAGGCCGGTGGCAGCAGGCTCCCGGCCTCGCACGAGACCGTCGCGGCCGGCGACCACTACTTCAGGATGAACGGCCGCGGGGTGCGGGACTTCGTGATGGAGAACGTCCCGCCCCTGCTGGAGAGTCTGGTGAACGGCACCGGCCACCGGCTTGACCAGGTCGACGCCTTCATCCCGCACCAGGCCAACGGGGTCCTGCTGGACGAGCTGATCGAGCGGTCGGGGCTCACCGGCGCGCGCACCCCGCGCACGCTGGAACGATACGGAAACGTGGGAAGCGCCTCGGTGCCCGTGGCGCTCGACGAGGCCAACCGGTCGGGCATGCTCGGCGACGGCGACCTCGTGCTGCTCGCCGGTTTCGGCGGCGGCATGTCAACGGGCGCGAGCCTGCTCCGCTGGTCGGCCACCACCCCCCTGGAGGCGGGATGAACGACATCCACAGGGTCGGCATCGTCGGATGCGGGGTCATGGGCTCCGGCATCGCCGACGTGTGCGCCCGCGCGGGACTCGACGTGCGGGTCGCGGTCTCCGGCGGGGCCTCGCTGGCCCGCGGGAGGCAGCGGCTGCTGGCGTCCCTCGACCACGGCCTGCGCAAGGCGATGATCACCGAGGTGGAGCGGAGCGACGCGCTGGAACGCGTCACCTTCACCACCGACCTCGGCGACCTCGGCGACCGGCAGATCGTCTTCGAGACGGCGCCGGAGAACGAGCTGACCAAGCTCGACCTGTTCGGCGCGCTGGACAAGATCGTGGAGGACCCGGACGCGATCCTGGCGTCGAACACGTCGTCCATCCCGATCATCAGGATGGCCAAGGCCACCGAACGCCCCGGCCAGGTGATCGGCGTGCACTTCTTCAACCCGGTTCCCGCCCTGCAGCTGGTGGAGCTGATCGAGTCGCTGCTCACCGAGGACGAGACCCGTGCCCGCGCCGAGGCGTTCGTGGTCGGGACGCTCGGCAAGCAGGTGATCCGCTCCCCCGACCGGGCGGGCTTCGTGATCAACGCCCTGCTCATCCCGTACCTGCTGTCGGCCATCCGGATGGTGGAGACGGGCTTCGCCACCGCCGACGTGATCGACAAGGGGATGGTGCTGGGCTGCTCGCACCCGATGGGACCGCTGAAACTCGCCGACCTGATCGGGCTGGACACCGTGGCCTCGATCGCCGGCGCGCTGTACGAGGAGTTCAAGGACCAGCAGTACTCGCCCCCGCCGATGCTGCTGCGCATGGTCGAGGGCGGCCTCCTCGGCAAGAAGACCGGCCGCGGGTTCCACACCTACCCGTAGGTCTCCCCTCCGAGAGTCCCTCCGAGAACGGCGCCCGGACACGGTCCAGGCGCCGTTCTCGCGTGCCCGGGTGAACGCGCGGCCCGGGGACCGCCCGGGAACGAAGCCTGGGACGGAGCCGAAGACAGAGCCGAGGACAGAGCCGAGGACGGGGCCGTGAGCGGGACCGGGACCGGCGTCCGGACAGGGGCGGTAGCCGGAGCGGGGCACGGGACACGGCGCGGGCCCGAGAGTCCGGGGGAAAGGGCGTCCGGGAACCACGGCGCCCGGCGGAAGCGTTTCGACGCGGCGAGAATCATTTCGACACAGGGCAGACAGTGTACGGAATGAGGAAAGAGCCTTTTCCACACGAGGATCGCGGAAGTCGCGGAGATCGTACGCGGCCCGGTGGACACGGGACCGGCGATGGAGCGGCCCGGCGGACACGAAACCCGCGATGGCGCCACCCGGTGGACACGGGACCGATGACGGCGCGGCCCGGCGGACACGAGACCGATGACGGCGGGCCACCGCGCACACGAGACCGGTGACGGCACGCGGCCCGGTGAGCGCGGGAGCGCCGCGACACCCTGGGCGCGAGAGGCCCGGCCCTCACGGGGGCCGGGATGTTCCAAGGCTTTCCAGGGGCTTTTTACGGCATTCCGTGGGTCCGAGTGCCCCGAGGCGTTTCCGAGCGTCCCACGGCGGTCTCAGCGGCCCGGGTCCCCCGCCGCCAGGGCGGACGAGACGCGGGAGGCAACGAGGCCGACGATCTCCTCGGCGTGGTCGTTGAGGTAGAAGTGACCACCCGGGAAGAGCCGCATCTCGAACCCCGCCTCCGTGTGGTCGCGCCACGCTCTCACGTCGTTGGGCCGGGCCTTCGGGTCGTCGGTGCCCGACAGGGCGACGACCGGGCACGACAGTCCCGGCCCCGGCCGGTAGCGGTAGGTCTCGACGGCCCGGTAGTCGCTTCTCACCATGGGAAGCACCGCCCGCATGAAGTCGTCGTCACCGAGCACCTTCGCGGCGGTCCCGCCCAGTCCCCGCAGCTCGGCCAGGAACCCGTCGTCCGGCCGCAGGTGCGCCCGCTCGTCACGGTGGACCGACGGGGCGCGCCGCCCCGAGGCGAACAGCGCCAGCGGCACGGTGCCGCGCTCCTGCAGTCTGCGGGCCACCTCGAAGGCGACGAGGGCTCCCATGCTGTGACCGAAAAGGGCCAGGGGGCGGGTGGTCCACGCCTGGAGCGCGTCGGCGATCCGGTCGGCCAGCTCGCCGATGTCGTCCAGGCACCTCTCGGCCCGCCGGTCCTGCCTGCCCGGGTACTGCACCGCGAGCACCTCGACGCCGGGCGGCGCCAGGCGGGCCACCGGGAGATAGAAGCTGGCCGAGCCCCCGGCATGCGGAAAGCACACCAGCGCGACCGGCGCACCGGCCGCCTCGGCCCCGGCGGGCCCGAACAGGAGACGCCGGATCCACGCGTCGTCGCCGCCCTTGACGTCTTCCATGACACCGTCCCACTCCGAGTCCCGCCGTCCGGCACGCGGCCGGCCCGCCGGCCCTGCGCCGATCACCGAACAACCAATTTCGGCCGTCACGAATCCTGGAGATTATCAATCCGTTTCGCAATTACGCATGAAGGGGAGTGACCTAACTCACCGTCATCCGCACGGATTCATTCACCACCGAACGTGATCCGCCAATCACAAATCGGCAACACATGGCCGCCGACGTGCGACACAGTATCCAAAGCGACCTGCACAGATCCAGTGGAACGGGCCCGAGCGCCCCCCTAAATCAGCTTCCCACATAAGGGTTGATAGGGGGTTTGCATTTTTCACAGGAGAAGTACATGATCTCGCTGGGTGCATATGGGGCCACCCCGACATCATATACACGATGTCGTGATGAAACTAGCCGCAGGAGAATGATGAAATCGCACTTAGCCATGTGATGAAATCCGCAGCACCACCTTCCCTCCCCGTTGCGGGGCTCTTCGGAGAGGGAAAAAACTTGACAGCACCCACGGTCAAAGGTAGGTTTCCGCCGGAGTCCTGCCTTTATGCATCAGATGTTGTCGTTCTATCATCTGCTTTCATCTAGGGACACCGGGGCGAACGGGGAGCCCGATGATATTAATCGAGCGCGACAGTGAAATCACGTTTCTCACCGATCTATTAACGGACTGTGCGCACAGCCGTGGCCGCGTCGCAACGATCACCGGGCCCACCGCGACGGGCAAAACCGAACTGGTGTACGCCTTCAGCCGGCGCGCCGTCGATTCGGGGGTCGTCTGGCTGAGCGCCACCTGCTCGCAGAACGATCAGAACGTGCCGCTCGGCGTGGTGAGCCAGATCTTCCACAACGCGGCGCTGCCGATCGCCCACGCCTCGCGGGCGGCGCAGCTGATAGAGGACGCGGCACCGGGGGCGAAATCACCGGGCGAGCGTCCCGACGAATCCGACTGGCTCCGCATCACCCAGGGTTTGTGGGCCATTATTCTCGAACTTTCCAAGTCGAATACCGTTCTTATCACCGTGGATGACGTCGAATATGCCGACTCCATGTCGTGGCAGCTGCTGCTGAATTTCGTACACCGATTGAAGAGCGCCAACGTTTTCATTGTCCTGACGGCCACAGAGGGCCTTCAGGGAATGAATCCGCATATTGAGATAGACCTCATGCGCCACCCCCACTACGAGCGAATCAGGCTGGCGCCCTTCTCTTTCGAGAGTGTCGTGAAGGTGATCTCCGAGTCCATGGGGGACGCCGCGGCGGTCAAACTCGGGCCGGCGTGCCACAAGGTCAGCGGAGGTAACCCCCTGCTGGTCAAGGCATTGGTGGAGGACGCCGGGAAGGGGAACGACAACACGGGTGAGCTGGTCGTCTCCGACGCTTTCTCACGGTCCGTCCGCGCTCTTCTGCATCGCAGCGACCCCGCGATGCTGATGGTCGCCCGCGGCCTCGCGCTCCTCGGGGGATACTCCCTGCCGATTCTTCTGGCCGAACTGCTCGACCTCCCGACGACGATAGTGAACCAGGCGCTGAACTGCCTCGGCGTCGTCGGCATCCTCGATTCCCTGCGTTTTCGACACACCATGGCCCGCGAGGCCGTACTCGAGGACCTGGATCCGCGCAGGCGTGAGGAAATGCACCGGCGCGCCGCGCAACTCCTGCACGCCGAGGGGGCCGCCGCCACGGTGGTCGCCGAGCACCTGATCGGCGCGTCCCACTTCTTCCAGGAGCCCTGGGCGCTGGCCGAGCTCCGCGAGGCCGCCGAGCAGGCGCTCACGAACGACCGGCACGAGTTCGCGGTGCGGTGCCTGAAACTCGCCCTCGAACTGTGCGACGACGACCGGCAGCGCACGCTGACGACGGCGATGCTCGCGCGGGCCGAGTGGCGCCTCAACCCCGCCGCCGCCAACCGGCACGTCGGCCGGCTCATGGCGACCGCCCGTCAGAAGGGGCTGGGCTTCCAGGAGCTGGACGCGCTGCTGAGATACCTGCTCTGGAACGGGCAGCACGACGAGGCGGTGGAGGTGCTCGAACAGATGGACATGCTGGCCGCCGAGCCGGGCGCCGACGAGGAGTCGGCGTGGCTCGACGTCCTCCACTACCGGCTGTCCTGCTCCCACCCGCTGGTCCTCTCCCGCACCCGCGCCGTCACGGGCGCCTTCACGGGCGCCGTCCCTCCGGCGAGAACGGCGAGAACGGTGTGGACGGCCACCGGGAGCGGTCCGCACGCGCAGGCCGCGGCGCTGCTGGCGACCGTCCTGCGCGACGGCCCCGACGACAGGACGCTCGGGATCGCCGAACGCGTCCTGCACTCCACCTCACTGGACGACGCGAACCTGGAGACCGTCGAGTCCGCGCTCTTCGCCCTGATCTACTCCGACCGCCCGGACACGGCGGCGCCCTGGTGCGACGTCATGTACTCGGAGGCCGTGATGCGCCGCGCGCCCACCTGGCGCGCGATGCTCGCCTCCCTGCGGGCGATCATCGCCATCCGCCAGGGGGACCTGGTCCTCGCCGAGGAGTACGCGCGCCTGGCCCTGGACATCGTGCCGCCTCGGAGCCTGGGCGTCCTCGTCGGGCTGCCGCTGGCGGTGCTGATCCGCGCCACCACCGAGATGGGCAAGTACGACGTGGCCGCGCACCACCTCAGGCGGCCCGTGCCCGACACGATCTTCCAGACCCGGTTCGGGCTCTACTACCTGCAGGCCCGCGCCCACTACTATCTGGCGACCAACCACTCCCACGCCGCGCTCGACGACTTCTCCACGTGCGGGCGGCTGATGCGCGCATGGGGGCTGGACACGCCCACCCTGGTGCCGTGGCGCCACGGCGCCGCGGCGGCCCTGCTCCAGACGGACCAGCGGGAACAGGCCCGTGCCCTCCTGGAGGAGCCCTACGACCTGCCCGGCGGTGACTCGCTCCGGGCGAGAGGCATCTCGCAGCGCCTCCTCGCCGCGGCCAGTGACCTCAGGCAGCGTCCGTCCCTGCTCCGGGAGGCGATCGACATGCTCCAGGCCGCGGGCGACCGCCTGGAGATGGCCTACGCGCTGGTCGACCTCACCCACACCCTCAACGAGCTCGGCGAACCCAACAAGGCGCGGATGGTCGGCCACCGGGCCGTCAGCGTGGCCGGCGAGTGCCAGGCCGAGCCGCTGCGGCAGGCCGTACGGCACAACACCGACGGCTACGACAACGGTGGCGGACTGGAGGGGATGAACGTGCTCAGTGACGCCGAGCAACGCGTCGCCTCGCTCGCCGCGCTGGGCTACACCAACCGCGAGATCTCCAGGAAGATCTACATCACCGTCAGCACGGTCGAGCAGCACCTGACCCGCATCTACCGCAAGCTCAACGTGAAGGGACGCAGGGACCTGCCGGCGCAGTTCTCCTGACCCCGCCACCCCCTCGCACTCACGCCTGACCCCACTCACACCCATCCCGCTCGCACTCACCCTGTCCACACGTCCACACCTGTCCACACCCGCCCCCGCTCACGCCTATCCCGTTCACGCCATGGGCGCGGTTCTCCCGGAGAACCGCGCCTTTCCGATTCGGTGCCTCCCTCTCCTCGGATCGAACCTGCCCGCCGCCCGCGCGCAGCCGGTGGGGGCGGACCGGGGGCGCGGGCGGCGAGCGGTTCACTCGGTGTGGCTGTCCACCGTGGAGGTGTCCACCCGTACCGAGCGGAGAAGGATCGTGGCGAGGACCGCCGTCAGTGCCATGATGACGGCGCCCAGGATGGCGGCCACCTGCATGCCGCTGGTGAAGGCCGCGCGGGCGACGTCGAGCAGAGCCCCTCCGGCCTGCTCGGACAATCGCTCGGCCACCCCGATCGCGCCGCCGAGGGTCTCGTGCGCCGCCAGGGCGTCGTTCCCGGTCAGTCCCGCGGGACTCGCCTCGGCGAACTCCTCGCTGTAGACGGCCAGGCCGATGCTGCCCAGGATCGCGACACCGAGCGCGCCGCCCAGCTCGGTGGAGGCCTCCATGACCGCTGACGCCGAGCCCGCGCGTTCCGGCGGGGCCACCGCGACGATCATGTCGGAGGCCACCGCCTGCACCGCTCCGATCCCGGACCCCAGCAGGAGCAGGCCCGCGATGAGGAGCCATCGCTCGGAGTCGACCTCGATCCAGCTCATCACCAGGAAGCCGCCGGCGGCGAGCATCATGCCGGCGCCGATGATGTATCCGGGACGCACCCACCGCGCGACCACGGCGGCCAGCATCGAGCCGACGAGGGCTGTGCCCGCGGCGGGCAGGGTCAGCAGCCCCGCGACGAACGGCCGCAGCCCGAGCACCATCTGCAGATACTGCGCGATGAAGTAGAACAGCCCCACGAGGGCGAAGATCGCGAGCGTGCTCGTGATCAGGGACATGCTGAAGCCCCGGCTGGAGAAGAGCCTCAGGTCGAGCATGGGGTCGGGCAACGCCCGCTGCCTGCGCAGGAACACGACGCCGAACGCCAGCCCGACGACGACGCTGAGCAGCGCCTGGGGGCTGAAGTCGTCGGCGGCGAACTGTTTGATCCCGTAGACCGTCGGCAGCACGGCCGCGAGCGACAGCACCGCGCTGGACAGGTCGAACCGCCCGGGGTTCGGGTCGCGGTACTCGGGCAGCAGGAGCGGCCCCAGGACCAGCAGCAGGACCATGACCGGCACGTTGATCATGAACACCGATCCCCACCAGAAGCGCTCCAGCAGCCAGCCGCCCACGATCGGCCCCAGCACGCTGCCCCCGGCGAAGCTGGCGGCCCATATGGCGACGGCCATCCGGCGCTGCTGCGCGTCGTGGAACATGTTGCGGATCAGCGCGAGGGTGGGCGGCATCAGGCTCGCCGCCGCCGCGCCCTGCAGGGCACGGGCCGCGATGAGCAGCTCGGCGTTGGGGGCGTACGTCGCGACGACCGACGTGATGCCGAACGCGGTGGCGCCGACCAGCAGGAGTTTGCGGCGGCCGATCCTGTCGCCCAGGGTGCCCATCGGGATCAGCAGGCCCGCCAGCAGGAAGGCGTAGATGTCGACGATCCACAGCAGCTGGGAACCGGTCGGCGCGAGGTCGGCGCTCAGGAAGGGCAGCGCGAAGTACAGCACCGTGACAGTGATGGAGATGAGCAAGACGGGCAGGACCAGCACCGCCAGCCCGAGCCACTCCCTCCGCCCGGCCGTGGCTACGCCCTGTGTCATGAGCACAACTCCTCGGGTACATCGTACGTGGTCAGGTGCATACATCGTACGCACAATTCTCGGACCTATGCAATGATTTACCGAGAAGTGTGATCACACACATTAAATCGCAGATGGGTACGGGGATAGCACAGCAGATCAGCGCTGCGGGAACGCGCCCTGACTCTGCATATCATCACGGGGGAAACACTTATTACGTCACAAAAAAACATGTGTTAGGATTTCGTCACACAACTGGTTAGGCCGGAATCGGACGAGGACCATATGTTGACGTGCGCACAGTGCGGCAAGCCTTTGAACGCCGCGCCCCGGGGGCGGCGCCCGCGATACTGCTCCCGTGCCTGTCAGGCACGGGCCTACCGGGTTCGCGCAGCCGAGCGAGCCACCCCGCCCCCTCCATCCGCCACCGCCCTGTCCGGCAACGGCTCCGGCGCAGGCCACACCGTGTCCAGGCAGGCCGGGGGGCCTGCCGAGCACCACGAGCCTCCGAGCGGCCTGAGCACGGAACGCATCGTGCGCACCGCCGTCCAGATCGCCGACACCGAGGGGCTCGACGCGCTGTCGATGCGCCGCGTCGCGGCCGAGCTGGGCGCGGGCACAATGTCGCTGTACCGCTACGTGTCGGGCAAGGACGCGCTCGTCGAGCTGATGGTCGAGTCCGTCTTCGGCGAGAGCTCGTACCCCTCCCCCATGCCCGGAGGTTGGCGTACGAGGCTGGAGGTGGCCGCCAGGCGGGAGTGGGGCATGTACTCCAGGCACCCCTGGGCGCTGCGGGTCATCGCCACGCCCCAGCCGCCGATCGGGCCCAACGTGCTGGCCGACGTCGAGTGGGCGATGCGCGCGATGGACGGCCTCGGCCTCGACCCGACGACCATGCACTGGGTGGCCATCATGGTGAGCGCCCAGGTGCAGGGCGCGGCCCTGCTGCTGGTGAACGAGGTGGAGGCCGAACGCCGCACTGGCGTCACGACGAGGCAGTGGCGCGCCTCCAAGACACCGATGCTGCTGGAGATCCTGGAGTCCGGGCAGTTCCCGATGCTGTCCAGGCTCTACGCGGAGCAGGGCGACGCGATCGACATCGACAAGTGGTTCGAGTTCAGCCTGCGACGGCTTCTCGACGGTCTCGCCGTCCTGATCGAGGACCGCGACAAGGGGGCGGCGTACGGCGTGAAGCCGGGGCCGATGCGCGGCCTGGCGAAATAGGGGCCGCCCACCGGCGGGGTCCCGGGGCGCGAGCCGCTCCGGGCCGTTCGGGGCGCCTTCACCGCGAAGCGGTCCATGCCGGAAAGTAATGCCGGGCGGTATCCGCGTCCCGGCTATTCGGCGATTTTCGTCCGGGTCGTCCATCGGAAAACCATCGCGTCGTCTTCGGAAATCACGTCACCGGGAACCGGCGGCGTGAGGGGCCGCTCGAAGTGCTCGTAGCCATTCTTTCTGGGAATCTTTATCTTCCCGTACGCGAACACCGCCTCGTCGACCCGGAGGGTCCGCGGGATGTCCGTGGGACCGCCTTCGAGGACGACCTCCACATATGCCGGGCCGAGCCGCGGCGGAACGGCTCCGGAAAGGGCGCGCTCTTTCGCCGCGCCCTCCTGCCCGCCCTGGTCGATGGAACCGATGGAAACGCTCACCTGGAATACCTCCGGTCGGTGTGTTCGGCCGATGTGGCCCGCCGCGGCCGTGGACCGCTTCCGCGCCGCCCGCGACGGGGAGGCGCTCAGCGGAACTCCGCGGCGACGGCGCGCACGTAGCGGCCGTAGCTGGAGGCGGAGAGCTTCGCCCCCAGCCGGTCACAGGCCTCGGCGTCGATGAAGCCCATGCGCAGCGCGACCTCCTCGACACAGGCGATCCGCACCCCCTGCCGGTTCTCCAGCACCTGCACGTACTGGCTGGCCTGGAGGATCGACTCGGGCGTGCCGGCGTCCATCCACGCGAAGCCCCTGCCCAGGTCGTACAGGCGCGCCTTGCCCTGTTCGAGGTAGGTGAGGTTGACGTCGGTGATCTCCAGCTCGCCGCGGGCGGAGGGCCGCAGGTTCTTGGCGATGTCGATCACGTTGTTGTCGTAGAGGTACAGGCCGACGATGGCCCGGTTGGACCGGGGGTTGACCGGCTTCTCCTCGATCGAGACGAGCCTGCCGCCCTCGTCGGTCTCCCCGACGCCGTAACGCTCGGGGTCGCTGACCGGGTAGCCGAACAGCACGCAGCCGTCCACGTCGGCGACGCTCTCCTGGAGGATGTCGTAGAAGGAGTGGCCGTGGAAGATGTTGTCGCCGAGCACCAGGGCCACCGGGTCCGCGCCGATGTGGTCGGCGCCGACGATGAAGGCGTCGGCCAGTCCCCTCGGCTCGTCCTGCTGGGCGTAGGTGATGTCGAGGCCCAGGTGCGACCCGTCCCGCAGCAGGCGGGCTATCTGTGGCAGGTCGGTCGGCGTGGAGATGATCAGAATCTCCCTGATGCCCGCGAGCATGAGCGCCGACAGCGGATAGTAGATCATCGGCTTGTCGTTCACGGGCAGGAGTTGTTTGGATACCGCGAGCGTCAGCGGATATAGCCGCGTGCCGTGACCACCTGCGAGAATGATACCTTTCACGGAAAAGCCCTTCATGACGAAGCCGGCGTGTGCGGATCAATCAGGCGGTGAGCCGGCCGGTTAACGGAAAGACTCACATGGGGCATAAAAGCCATCAACCCCCTATCGCCACTCTTCTCCCCCTATTTATCGCCGGATGATTTCACCGGCACAATCAGGGTTTCTCCCATCGGATCTCGCCCCTACAGTCGGAGCCGCGGACCGGAATTCCGCGATGGCGAATCACGGCTAAAAACCGGGTCGCGGTGCGCGTGCCGGAATTCCAGAGCCCGCGCGCATTCACGGAAGGGCACCGCCCCTGCGACGCCCACGGCCGCGGGGCCGGATCTGCCCCGCCCAGCGACCACAGCGAGGTGGATCTCAGATGAGGATTCTCGTCACGGGAGGCGCCGGTTTCATCGGCTCCCACTACGTACGCACCCTTCTCAGCACGGACGGCCCCGACGGCCCCGACGCGGTCACCGTCCTGGACAAGCTCACCTACGCGGGCAACCCGGCCAACCTCGACCGGGTCCGCGGCGACGACCGCTTCGAGTTCGTGCACGGCGACATCTGCGACGCGGAGCTCACCGGCAAGCTCGTGGCCCAGCACGACCAGGTGGTGCACTTCGCCGCGGAGTCCCACGTCGACAGGTCGATCCTCGGCGCCGCCGAGTTCGTGTGGACCAACGTGGTGGGCACCCAGACGCTTCTGGACGCGGCGCTCCACAGCGGGTTGACGACCTTCGTGTACGTCTCCACCGACGAGGTCTACGGCTCGATCGCCGAGGGCTCCTGGCCGGAGACCGACCCGCTGAGCCCCAACTCCCCCTACGCCGCCTCCAAGGCCGCCGGCGACCTGCTGGCACTCTCCTACCACCGCACCCACGGCCTGGACGTGCGGGTGACCCGCTGCTCCAACAACTACGGGCCCCGCCACTTCCCCGAGAAGGTCATCCCGCTCTTCATCACCAACCTGCTCGACGGGCTGAAGGTCCCCCTGTACGGCGACGGCCTCAACATCCGCGACTGGCTGCACGTCGACGACCACGTCAGGGGCATCGAGCTGGTCCGCGCGGGGGGCCGCCCCGGCGAGGTCTACAACATCGGCGGCGGCACCGAGCTGAGCAACCGGGAGCTCACCGGCCTACTCCTGGACGCCCTCGGCGCCGACGAGAGCAGCATCGCCTACGTGGAGGACCGCAAGGGCCACGACCACCGCTACTCGGTCGACTGGACCAAGATCCAGAAAGAGCTGGGATACCAGCCGCGCACGGACTTCGCGACGGGCCTGGCCGAGACCGTGGCCTGGTACCGCGACAACCGCGCCTGGTGGGAGCCCCTCAAGGCGGGGGTGCGCGTCAGCTGAACCCGTTTCCGCACGGCGGTCGCGCCGCGCGTGGCCCCGCCCCGGACCGGCGGCCCGGGGCGGGGCCACGCGGAACGGGACCGGAGCCCGGCGTGGAAACGGAGGCGCTCCTCGTACGCACGAGTGCGCCGACGCTCAAGCGCGGAGCTCGGCGTAGAAACCCAGGCACTCCTCGTACGCACGGAGCGTGCCGACGCTCAAGCACGGAGCTTGGCGTAGAAACCCAGGCACTCCTCGTACGTGGGAAGCAGGCCCTCGCGCCGCGCCCGCGCCAGGGTCGGCGCCGCCGCGTCCTTCTCCGACAGCAGGGGTTCCACCCCCGCGGGCCACCCGATCCCCAGCTCGGCGTCGAGCGGGTTGATCCCGTGCTCGCGGCCGGGCGCGTACCCCTCGGAGCAGAGGTAGACCACGGTCGCGTCGTCGGTCAGGGCCATGAAGGCGTGGCCGAGCCCCTCGGCGACGTAGACGGCGCGGTGCCGCTCGTCGTCCAGGAGCACCGACTCCCAGTGCCCGAAGGTGGGCGATCCGACGCGGATGTCGACGATCACGTCGAAGACCGCTCCCCTGACGCACTTGAGATACTTCGCCTGGCCCGGCGGGACGTCGGCGAAGTGCACGCCCCGCAGCGTCCCCCTGCGGGAGACGGAGCAGTTCGCCTGCGACAGGGTCAGGCCCTGGCCGATCGTCTCGCGGAAGTCGTCTCCGTGGAACCACTCGTGGAAGCTGCCGCGGCTGTCGGGGAACACCTTCGGCTCGAACACCCACGCACCGTCGATGCCGAGCGGGCGCATGCTCATCGCTGTCTCCTTCCGGGGTCACGCCCCGTCCCGCCGGTGGGCGGGGGCGTGGAACGGCGAGGCCGTGGGCGCCGTGGCCTCCTCCCAGCGGAGTCTTCAGTTCCGCGCGCGCCTTGGGAACCCCTCATCTGCGGACGCGAGCAGGGGTGCCACGCGATCGCGTGACACCCCACACCGGCCAGGGCGGCGTTACCGGATCCCGGTCACGGCTTGTGCTGGTCGTAGCCGACGCCGTTGCACTGGCGTCCGCCGTTGACGCAGTGCTTGACCAGCGCCACCTGACGCTGCTGGTCCCAGCCGTTCATGAAGTCGTAGTGGAAGGAGTAACTCACTCCCGAGGAGAACGACAACCCCTCGGTCCTACCGCCGGGAAGCTTGTAGGGGACCTTCATCTCCAGCATCGGCACCGCCACCGGATAGGCGGCCGGACACACCCCGCCCACCGGATACGCCACATGACTCCGATGGTTCGCACTGTCGAGATCACTGCCGTTCCAGCAACTCGGAGCCTGATGCCGCATGATCAACGACGACCCCGAAGGACACGACGCCGGGAAATCCTTCGACCTCGCGTTACCACAACTCCAGTAACCCTTGAAATCCGCCGCCGACGTCATCTTCGCGTCACCGACGACCAACCGGAACCCCACCGGGAACGGCTTCACCGTCCGATAATCCGAGACACCCGACTTGTAATAAATCGTCGCCATCTCCGGCTTCACCGGCTTACCATCCTGCAACAACGTCGGCGACCAGTACGCCGAACCGTCCTTCGGATCCTGACAACTCGTCGACCCAGAAACCAACGACGCGTTCGTCGAATCCGCGTCCGTCCCCCTGTTCCCGAAGAACGTATGATTATGAGCCGCACCCGCCAGACCCGGATAAACAATCGGGTCGTCCGACAGATAACGCGTCACCGTGCAATTCGCCGCGAACTCCCGATACTGCGCCTGCGGCGGCGGCCCGGAAAACGTCGAACTCGGAGACGCGGTGGGCTTGGGGGTCGAGGTGGGAGTCGGGGACACGGTCGGCTTCGTGGTCGGAGTCGGCTTCGTCGTGGGAGTCGGGGAGGCCGTCGGCCTCGTGGTGGGAGAAGCGGTGGGGGTCGGCGAGGACGTCCCGCCGTCCTCGTCCGGCGTACCGGGCTTGTGCTGGTCGTAGCCGACGCCGTTGCACTGGCGTCCGCCGTTGACGCAGTGCTTGACCAGCGCCACCTGACGCTGCTGGTCCCAGCCGTTCATGAAGTCGTAGTGGAAGGAGTAACTCACTCCCGAGGAGAACGACAACCCCTCGGTCCTACCGCCGGGAAGCTTGTAGGGGACCTTCATCTCCAGCATCGGCACCGCCACCGGATAGGCGGCCGGACACACCCCGCCCACCGGATACGCCACATGACTCCGATGGTTCGCACTGTCGAGATCACTGCCGTTCCAGCAACTCGGAGCCTGATGCCGCATGATCAACGACGACCCCGAAGGACACGACGCCGGGAAATCCTTCGACCTCGCGTTACCACAACTCCAGTAACCCTTGAAATCCGCCGCCGACGTCATCTTCGCGTCACCGACGACCAACCGGAACCCCACCGGGAACGGCTTCACCGTCCGATAATCCGAGACACCCGACTTGTAATAAATCGTCGCCATCTCCGGCTTCACCGGCTTACCATCCTGCAACAACGTCGGCGACCAGTACGCCGAACCGTCCTTCGGATCCTGACAACTCGTCGACCCAGAAACCAACGACGCGTTCGTCGAATCCGCGTCCGTCCCCCTGTTCCCGAAGAACGTATGATTATGAGCCGCACCCGCCAGACCCGGATAAACAATCGGGTCGTCCGACAGATAACGCGTCACCGTGCAATTCGCCGCGAACTCCCGATACTGCGCCCGCGGCGGCGGCCCGGAAAACGTCGAACTCGGAGACGCCGTCGGCAGTGCCGCGTCGCGGTTCGCCCGCCCTCGCTCCCCCGTGAGGTGCGCGGGCGACGCGGCGGCGGCCAGCTCCGTGGTTCCCGCGGCCAGGATCTCGTCCGACGGCGGGGCCGGCGGACTCATCGCCACGACGAGACCGGCGGCGAGGAGGGCGGTCGCGGCGATCCTGCCCAGGCGGCGCCCCTGCCGTGCGACGGCCCGTAACTCGGAGACGCCCGGCGAATCGGCGGCGGCCCGAACCCGTCGTCGCTTCTGGTCGACCATGAAGGTCCTTTCGGATGGCTGTTGCGAGGCATGCCGGCGGGCTCGCGGGCCCGCCGGCGAAACGTGGGGCCGTCGCGCGGCCACGGTCCCGTGGCCGGCTGATCGCCGGAGAGCACCCTGCCACGTCCGGCGAGCGCCCCGTGCGACGGCGGGTCGTACGCTAACGGCGAGCGGAAGGTCGCGGACTGGGCCAAAGGTCCCGGTTCGGCCGATGACCACGGCCTACTTCCCGGGTACGCGCCCGGCGGGCGTCAGAACCGGCCGAGCGTCAGGTCCGGCGGGGCGTCAGGCGGGACGGTCCCCCGTCCAGACGACGACGGCCTCGGTCCTGCTGCTCACCCGGAGCTTGGCGAAGATCTGGCTGAGGTGGTTCTTGACGGTCTTCTCCGTCAGTCCCAGCCGCACCGCGATGGAGGCGTTGGACAGGCCCTGGGAGAGCAGGATCAGCACGTCGCGCTCCCGCCGGGTGATCCCGTAGCGGGTCTGCGCGGCGTGGCGGCGCTCGGCGCGCTCGCGCTGCTCGCGCTCCTGCTCCGCCTGGCTGCGGAAGAGGGACGTGGCCACGGAGGCGGCGGCGGGCGAGAGCCAGCCCCGCCCCGCGGCGACGGCCTGGACTGCGCGGAGCAGGTCCGGCGGGTCGAACTGGCCGTGCACCAGGTAACCGCGCGCCCCGCCGCGCAGCATCGCGGTGATGAGGTCCTCCCCCGAGTCGCTGGTGAGCACGAGGACGGTCGTATGAAGGGCGAGCTCACCCAGGACGGAGAGCCCGTCCGCGATCGGCATGCGGTGGTCCAGCAGGGTCACCGCCGGGTTCAGCCGCCGGGCGGCGGCGAGCGCCTCGCGGCCGTTGCACGCCTCGCCCACGACCCGCACCCCGTCACTGGCGTCCAGGAAGGCGCACATCGCGGCCCGGACGATCGGGTTGTCGTCGACGACCAGCACGTCAATCACAGGGAGGGCTCCACGGGGTTGCGCAGTGTGAAGGGCACGGGAGAACCCGCGCGGTGCAGGAGCTCGCCGGCGTCCGGCCCGCCCCCGGAGATCGGCACCCGCAGCGTCACCACCGTACCGCCGCGCGGGCCGGACACGACGCGCAGCGAGCCTCCCAGGGCCCGCGCCCGCTCCGACATCCCGACGATCCCGAAGTGCCCGCGTGACTGCAGCCCGCCCAGCTCGCGCGGGACGTGGAAGCCGACGCCGTCGTCGGCGACGACGAGCTCCAGGAAACCGTCGAACTGTGCCAGCCGTACGACGACCTCCCGGGCACGGGCGTGCCGTTGCACGTTCGCCAGGGCCTCCTGCAGGATGCGGGTGACCTCGTAGCGCACCGCGACGCCGGGATCGCAGCGGGCGGCGGTGATCCGGGCGCCGATGCCGGAGCCGCGCGACCAGGAGCGGCACAGCCCGTGGATCGTCTCCTCGAACGCCTGGTCGGGCACGTCGCTCCGCAGCCCCTCCAGCAGCTGCCGCGCCTCCCGCGCCGCGACCTCCGCGCCCCGGGAGACGGTGTCGGCCAGCTGCTCGGCGAGAGCGGGCTGGCGGCGCAGCGAGGAGGGCAGGGCCAGGGCCGCGAAGGACACCCCTCGCAGCGTCTTGCTGACGGAGTCGTGCAGCTCCCTGGCCAGCCGGGCGCGCTCGTCGGCCGCCGCCGAGCGCTGGGCGGAGGCCACCACGTCCACGGCCAGGTTCATGTAGCGGACCAGGGCGGCGGTGGCCACCGCGCCGCCCACACCGGCGAGGACGCTGGTCATGGGGAAGGCCATCACGAAGGCGGCGACGTCCGGCGGGGGCCTGCTCTCCCGCAGGGTCCAGGCCGCGGCCGCGAAGCCGCACGCGGCCTGGGCCGCCCAGATGGCCAGGGCCCGCATCCCCAGCAACGCGCCGCCCAGGGCGGCCGAGCCCGCGGCGTAGCAGAAGTAGGCCATGCCGCCCTTGCTGAGCGCGAGGATCGCGAGGGCGACGAGCCAGTCGACCGCGATCACGGGCAGTGCCCTGCGTACGACGGCCGGCCACCGGGTCAGTACCGTCACCTCCGCGACCGTGGCGAAGACGGTCAAGGCCAGCACCGCCAGCACCCGCCACCTGTCGGTCACCAGCAGCAGCCCGGCCCCGGCCGCGGTCAGCACGACCGCGGCCCGGCCCAGCATCACCGCGCGGCACAGTGCCGCCGCCGCCACCACGGGGTCCACCGCGTAGGCGTGCAAGCGTGTCACCGTCCTGCCCCCCTCAGCCCCTGAACACGATGTCGTCGACGAAGAACTCGTACGCCTGAGGCATCTGGTCGGTGGCGATGGCCAGGTCGACCCGGCGCAGCCGCTCGGGGGACAGCGCCCCGACGCGCAGCGTGAAGGTGGACCAGCGGAGCGGGGGTGCCTCGAGCACCATGGTCCGGGTGCCCGCGCGATCGGCGGACGGCGAGGCGGAGACGCGCAGGATCGTGCCGAACTCCCTGCCTCCGAAGATCCGCAGGCGCAGCGTGGTGTTCCCGCCGACCGTGAACGGCGAGGCGGCGAGCAGCGTCACCGTCGCCGGGTCCTCCCGCTTCTTGACCCTTTTCTGCACCCTCATCGCGGTCTGCTGCCCGTCGGGCAGCTTCTGGCCGGGCGTGACGTTCGTCCCGGTGCCGAGGGCCTGCCAGCCGGTGCTCAGGGCGGTGGTGTAGACGGCGCAGGAGGGGCGGGTGGAGGTGATCTCGACGGTACCGCCCGCGCCGGACCCGGCGGGGGCGACACAGGAGAGCCCCGGGGAGCCGGAGGAACGGGGCACGGACCGCGCGGTGGGCGAGACCTTCGGCCGGACGGCCAGGCGGGGTCTCCGCGACGCGCTCGGGGAGACGGCGGGCGTGGTAACGGGCGTGGCGGTGGGCCGGTCCGCGGTCCCCTCGGGGGTGCGGCGGCCGGTGGGGAGGGCCTCGGTGAGCCCCTCGGACGGGGCGGGGGACGGCGTGGCCGCTCCGGAGCGCGCGGCGGGCGGGACGTTCTGGGGCCTCGCGGTGAACAGGCCGTCCTGCCCCGGTGTCAGCAGCGGCGGGACCCCGACCGCGACGGCCCCCACGGCGACGGCGAGGACCACGTACTTCGTCTGCCGGCCCCAGGGGTGCCGCTCCGGGAACCCGCGTTCACGATTCGCGCGGCGGTCTGCGCCCACGGTGAACCTCCTGTCCCCTGATACGCCGCGAGCGACGGTCCCATCCGCGCTGCGCAGACCCGAGTAAACACCATTTTCGCCGCGCCCCACTCTCCGTCCGCGGGAGCTTCGCCGCCCGGACCCACACCGGTGTCCCCGGCCCGGAAACCGGGACCCGTCCAGCCCGTGAACCGGGACTTTCGTCCTGGCGGGCCCGCCGGGGCGGGCTGCTACGGTGCCGGCCCGCGATTCGACGGCCACGGGGCCGGCCGGCGCCCTCCACCTCCCCGTCCACGGACCCGGCACCGGGTCTTGGCGGCGCCCTGACAGCCGTGCGGTACCGAGGACGCGTAACATCGGCGTTCTGCGACATTCATTCGATTCCTGCTCACGGACTCACACGGACACAGAGGATCATGAACGACTCCTTCATCCCCGCCGCCCGCGCGGCGGCAGGCAAGGCCGGGCCTGGCGGCACGCCCACGCGGCGGTCTTCTCGGCCGGAGAACGGCGGGCGGCCCGGCGCCACCGCGCCCGCGCCGGTGGAGGCGTCATGACGGACCTCCTGCGAAACCCCGTGAAGAACTACGACTGGGGTTCGCACACGGCCATCGCCACGCTGACCGGGCGCCCCTCCCCCGCGGAGCTGCCCGAGGCGGAGATGTGGTTCGGCACCCACCCGTCCGGCTCCTCGTCGGTGCTGCGCCGGGGGACATGGCTCTCCCTCGCCGAGACGGTGGCCGCCGACCCTGAGGCCGAGCTGGGGAAGGAGACCGTCGAGCGGTTCGGCTCGCGGCTGCCGTACCTGCTGAAGCTGATCGCCGTGGACCTGCCGCTCTCGCTCCAGGTTCACCCCTCGCAGGAGCAGGCGCGGGAGGGTTTCGCCCGGGGCACCTACGTCGACCCGTTCCCCAAGCCCGAGTTGATCTGCGCGCTGACCCCGTTCACCGCGCTGGCCGGGTTCCGTCCTCCCCGGGAGGCGGCCGCCCTCATCGGCGGCCTGGGCGTCACGGAGCTGGAGTCCGTCGTCGCGCCGCTGGCCGCCGGAGACGCCTCCGCCGCGCTCCGCGTGATGGTGGAGTGGCCCAAGGACGGCAGGGCGGATCTCGTGGCCGCCATCGCGCGGGCCGCCTCGGTGGCGGGAGGTCCCGACAACGAACTGGTCGTACGCCTGGCGGGAATCCACCCGCAGGACCCCGCCTGCCTGGCCCCGCTGTTCCTGCGGCGCCACGAGCTGCGGCCCGGCGAGGCGCTCTTCCTGGGCGCCGGGGTCCTGCACTGCTACCTGAGCGGGTTCGGCGTGGAGATCATGGGAGGCTCCGACAACGTGCTGCGCGCCGGGCTGACCGGCAAGCCGATGGACGTGGAGGAGCTGCTGCGGGTCACCGACCCCTCGATCCCGGCCCTGCGGGTCGAGCCGGTCGGCGACCTCTACCGCACCCCCGCCCCCGAGTTCCGCCTCGGCACGGCCGTCCCCGGATCCGGCCTCACCCTGGAGGGCGGGGTGCCGCGCATCCTGCTGTGCACCGAGGGCGAGATCGAGACCGGCGGGCACACCCTGCGTCCCGGCGAGTCCGCCTTCGTCCCCGCCGCCCACGGACCCGTCGAGTTGCACGGTCCCGGAACGGTCTTCTGGGCCGAACCGGGAACCGAGTAGGCGCATCCACCGAACCGCCCTCCCCCGGCGCCCCTCACGGCGCCGGGCGGAGGGCGCGGTACTTTCCGGTGTCGAGCGCGTCCGGCCGGGGCCAGGCCGCTCAGGACGGCGGGCGGGGGCCTTACCTCCATACCGGCCCGCTATGGCGGATAACCCACGGGGCAGGCGGGGCGTCCCCACCAGCGAGGCTGGAGGTATCGATGACACCGTCCGACGACCTCGCGGATCCAGACCTCCATCTGGAGCTGATCCTGGTCGAGGTACTGCACCACGAAGCCGAGCACCTCGCGACCGGCTGAGCGTCCCGGTCCCGGCCCCAACGGGGGGAGCCTGGGCCGGGAATCGGGACGGGCGCGTGACGCCCGGCGTCTCCGGCGGCCCCGGCCCGACCACCACTTCACCTTTACCCCGAAACACCATAAGAGGGGTAATCACAATTCCATGCGTTACCGCAAGCGGTATAAGCAGGCGATATACCGTTCGTTGAAACGTAACGCGACGGCGTGAATGCGAGGTGTTATTGGCGAAGGCCTCACGGAACCCTCACCCGGTGGAGTTCACCATGGAACCTGCGCTGCTCATCCTCGCCGTGCTCACTATATGGGTTATCTCCGATTGGATCCGCAACTACCTCTCAAAGTGCCGCAAATGCCAAGGATCCGGCACACTGAAAGCCACCTTCTTCCCTCGCCAATACCGCCCCTGCCCGCGCTGCAGCAAGGGCGAGGTCAGACACGGTTTCGCCCCCAAGAAGTGACCCGGAGGCAGGACGTGCGGAATCTCCCGGCTTTACCATCCGCTTTCCCCACGACGACGAAATTCCGCCCGGAACATGACGCGCACAGCGGGATTTCCCGGAAAATCCCCCGGGCCGGCGGGACGCGTTTTCCTTTTCCCCGCAGCCCGAACCCTTCACCGGAGATTGACGTTTCAGTATCGTGAGGCTTCTCCACGGTGTGCGCGTCGCCCTGGCCCTGACGGCGGCATGCGCGGCGACCATGCTCATCTCGCAGGCGGTGCGCGCGCCGTCGTCCGTGCCGGCGTCGTGCCCGGAGCGATGGGGTGGCGACAGGCCCGGCGGCTGGGTGCCCGCCGCCGCCGACCTCAACGGGGCCGGGGAGTCGCTCGTCCCCGGAGAGCCGGTCTCGGCGATGATCTGCGCCTACCCCGGGGACAACGCGCACCCGGGGGGCGAGCGGCTCGCCGGATCCCGGATCCTGACAGGCGGGGCCACGGCCATGGCCCACGACCTGGGCTATCTCCCGGTGACCACGGACGATCTCGACGCTCCGTGCACGGCGGCGGGCGGGGCGATGACGAACTATCTCATCCGGTTCGCCTACCCCCGTGGCGACGCCCTCTGGGTGGGCAGCGCCGAGGAGGTCAACGCCTGCGTGACGACGACGAACGGCACCGTCGGCAGCCGCTCGTACGTCGGGCGGGACATCACCGCCGCCTACCGGACCGGAACGTGGAACCCCGTACGGCCGGACGACCCCTGTCACGGGTCCACCGGACGCCGGGGCCAGAACGAGCGGATGGTGCCCGGCGAGCCCGTCTCGGTCCTGGTCTGCGGGCAGGCCTCCCACGACGGGCGGTCCCCCCGGCTGGAGCACGGCGGGCAGACGGCCGAGGCCCTGGCCGCGACGCTGAACGCCCTGGACAGCCGGCCGAGTGGCGACGTGTGCCGCGGGAGCGAGGGCGTCCAGGGCGTCGTCGACCTCCGGCTCCTGTTCGGCTACCCGGACGGGCCACCCGCGGAGGTCCGGGTCTCGCCGGCCTGCGACCCCGGTGTCGACAACGGGCTGCTCCAGGCGAGGCTCGACAAGACCACCCTCGACCAGGTGACGCGACTCGCGCCACCGGCCTAGTTCTCCAGTGACACTTTGACATCATGGTTGGAATCTGCCCTGGTAGCGGGATCGCTGGGCGACATAGCCGATAGGAAGTCACGTCCCCAACCTGGGGTCACATCCGAACTGTGCCGCCACCGGAATCGCCGATTGCACCGATCCGGCGGCGGTACTCTCGCGGGGACGCGCCGGTGACACGCTTGAACGCGTTGCTCAGTGCGCTCTCCGAGCCGTAGCCGACCTCACGGGCGATCATCGCCACCGTCTCGTCGCCGCGGCGCAGGCGCTCGGCGGCCAGTTCGATCCGCCAGCCGGTCAGGTAGTCCAGCGGACCTTGCCCGACGGCATGCTTGAACCGGGAGGCGAGCGTCGACCGGGACACCGCCGCGACCTCGGCCAGCTGGGCCACCGTCCAGGCGTGGGCCGGCCGGGCGTGCATGGCCCCCAGCGCCGGGGCCACGATCGGGTCGGTGAGCCCGGCCAGCCAGCCGGACGCCGCGCCCGGCCCGGCGACGGCCAGGTGCAGGCGCAGCAGGTGGATCAGCATGACCAGGGCGAGATGCTCGGCGACCAGTGTCGAGGCGAGCGGCCGGTCGCGCAGTTCGGCGTCGATCTGCTCGAGCGCCCAGCGCACGGTCGCGGCCTCTGCGGTGCGGCCGGGTACGTGGATCACCGGCGGCAGCACGTCGAGCAACAACTCCTGGGCCCGCTCGCCGAAGTCGAACCGGCCACCGATGAAGATCACGTCCTCGCCGGTGCCCACCCGGGCCATGCCGCCGGTGGCCGCCGCGAAGACCGGGCGGGCCGGGACCGGCCGCACCCCCGAACCGCTGGCCAGGGTGAAGGCCCGCGGCTGGGTGAGCAGGAAGCAGTCGCCCTCGGTCAGCTCGATCGGCTCCGGCACGCCGTCGACGGTGAGCAGGCAGTGGCCGCGGCGCACCGCGTTGAACTTGACCGCCGGCGGTGGCTCGAACGACAGCGCCCACTCGCCGCCGGCGACCAGCCCGATGGACATGTGGCTGGTCGTGCCGAGGAGGGTGAGGACGTCTTGGAGGGGATCAGTTTGCTGGACGCTCACGCAACTATGTTGGACCTCTGATCATTCCAAGTCCAATCCTTACCGCCTAGCGTTGCGGTCATGCCACGCATCGGCACTCGTTGCCGGTCCGCCCGCATCGAGTTTGCCGACGGCCATCGGGCTTTCCCGGTGGCGGGTTGACACCCTCCGGACATACCGAATGAGAAACTTGGAGCGCCATTCATGACCACTGTGATGCTCGTCCACGGCGCCTGGCACCGGCCGGCATGCTGGGCGAGGCTCGAACCCGAGTTGCACGCCCTTGGCCATGACACGCGCTCGCCGGCGCTACGCAGCGCCGGCGAGCATCCCACCGCGGGCATGCATGAGGACGCCGCCGTGCTGGCCGAGGAGCTGGCGTCGATCGAGGGGCCGGTCGTGCTGCTCGGTCACTCCTACGGGGGCATCCCGGTCACCGAGGCCGCCGCCGGAGCGGGCAACGTCGTGCGGCTGATCTATCTTGCCGCGTACATGCCGGACAAGGGACAGTCGATGTACACCCTCCACGGTGCACCCGACCCCGAAGACATGGGCGGCCTGTTCCCGCTCGGCGACGACCCGCGCACCTCGCTCTACGGCGACCTGACCGACGCCGACGCCGAGCAGGCGATGAGCGGGCTGGTCCAGCAGACCGTCCGATCGTTCGCGGAGAAGGTCGACGCGGCCGCCTGGCGGGACATCCCGTCCACTTACATCGTCACCGAGCAGGACAAGTCCCTCCCGCCCGCGCTGCAGGAGCAGATGGCGGCCCAGGCCACCGAGATTCGCCGGATCACCAGCTCTCACTCTCCGTTCCTGTCCCAGCCACGCCGGCTGGCCGCCCTCATCGACGGGATCTCGCGACCGGCCTGAATGGCATCGCAGGCGGGAACGGACACCGGTTGTCAGTGTGAGTACGGACATCACCTGTCGATCAGTGGCCCTGAAAGGTCGATGCGAACCGAAAGCGCTGGGTCAGGCCAGATCAGCCCAAGGGACTGGTGGAGCTGAGGAAGACGCGAAGCAGGCCCGGGAGCTCGCCCTGACGTACTGGCATGGCACGTTCAGACGTCCTACCGGACAGCGACCCGCGGGAACGACAACGCGCCGGACACACCCTACGGTCCCGGCCCAGTAGGTTCGACCGTCCCGAAACACCGCCGGGACCCAGCCTGTTCCCAGCCACCATCGGGACACCGTTCGCATGGTCTTCGGGGTGCCGTCGCCACACCACCGGCGACACCCACGCCCCGGCCTGCCAGGCCGCGGATCACACGGACATCCGAAGAACGAAGTACGGGGTTCGACAATGTTCACAGGTAAGGCATGGCGGGCCGTGGCCCTCGGTGTTCCGGAGAAGGTCCTGGAGCTGCGGCGGCACACCTTCGAGACCCCACCCGCGGGGCGCCTGCTGGTCAAGGTGCGCGCCAGTGGGGTCGGCCTGCCTGACATGCTGATGATGGAAGGCTCCTATCCGGGCATGTCGGCGCTGCCGGCACCGGGCCAGGAGGTCGCCGGCGAGGTGGTCGCCGCTCCGTCCGGCTCGGCCTACGCGGTCGGCGACCGGGTGATGGGCCTCACACCGTTCCTTGAGGGCATCGGCGGCTGCGCCGAATACACCTACGTCCGCGAGGAGAAGACCTGGCGCATCCCCTCCACCTTCAGCGACGAGCAGGCCGCAGGCTTCATCATCGCCTTCCGGACGGCCTATGCCTCCCTCGTGCAGCGGATCTCCCTGGCCGAGGGCCAGACGCTGCTCGTCCTTGGCGCCTCCGGAAGCTCCGGCAGCGCGGTCATCCAGCTGGGCAAAGCGCTCGGCGCGACCGTCATAGCGGTTGCCGGCAGCCAGGAGCAGCGTGATTTCTGCGCCCGGATCGGCGCGGATCACACGGTGGATCACAAGACCGAGGACGTGGCCGCCCGAGCCAGAGAACTGACCAGCGGGGCCGGCGTGGACGTTCTGTTCGACGTGGTCGGCGGAGAGCCGGGTACCAAGGCGCTCCGCGCGCTCGCGCGAGACGGGCAGGTCGCCATCGTGGGATACGCCGCCGGCTCCTGGCTGACCATCGACACGATGGACATGGTCCGACGGAACTACTCCGCGGTCGGTGTCTTCGCTGGAGGCTTCACGCCGCAGGAGGACGCCGAGGCCTACGGCCGTCTCTGCGAACTGGCCGAGCAGAAGGTCATCGCCACACCCGTCGGCAGTGTCCGCGACTTCGACGATGTTCCCGCGGTCATCGCCGACCTGCGCAGTCCACGGTATGGCAAGACCATCGTCCGGGTCTCCTGACACCCGGCACCGCCACTTCCCTTCTTCACGAAGCCGGTCTCATCGACGATCAGCACGCCACTGTCGTGGCCGAGATGTTCGATCACGTACTCGCGCAGGTCGTCACGGACCTCATCGACCTGCCACCGGGCGGTGCGCAGCAGCCGCTGCATCGCGTGCGGCCCGGCGTGTCCGGCCTGCTCAGCCAGGTACCAGCAGTTCTTGCGCTCGATGTTCGACAGCGGAGCCGAAAGGCAGGCCCGTGCCGTACGGCGCGGCTCGATGCGGCCGAACCGGCCCGCGATCCGAGCCACCAGCTCATCGAAGGTGATCTGCCAGTCGGCAGGGTTCACGCTATGGCCCACGGCCACCGCAGGGTCGTTGAATGTCTTCACAAACACCGAATGATCACGCGGTGGCCGTCTCCATGCGATCTCATTCAGGAAGATCCTGAAGTGTCACTGAAGTACTAGTGCTTCGTTCCTCAAAGCAGGTAGATAAACCGACGTCGACGGCGGCGAGGCTCAGGAGCCGGACGGCCCCAGA
>NZ_JBPJUQ010000067.1:0-45609 GCF_051192615.1 Streptosporangium sp. G11 | reverse complement strand
CGAGGCGATCGTGACCGCGCTGGCCACCGCGGCCGGCGTCGCCATCGAGAACGCCCGCCTGTACGAGGAGACCCGCCACAGGGAGATGTGGCTGCAGGCCTCGGCGGAGGTCACCACCAGCCTGCTGTCGGGCGCCGAATCCGGCCGGGTGCTCAGGCTGATCGCGCGGCGGGCACGGCAGATGGCCGGGGCCGACATCGCCGCGGTCCTGCTGCCGGACGAGACCAGGCGGGTGCTGCGGGCGGTCGTCGCCGACGGGACGAGCCACGAGCGAGTGGTGGACGAGGAGGCCTCGATCACCGGGTCCCTGGCGGGCCTGGCGTTCACCGGCGGTGAGCCGCTCATGGTCACCGACGCGGCCGAGAGCGAGGTCCCGATCCTGATCGCCGAGTACGTCCCGCTCGGCCCGGTGGCCGCGGTGCCGATCGGCGCGGCGGGAGGCGTGCGGGGCGTGCTGTCGCTGGGCAAGCGCCAGGGCCGCGTCCCGTTCAACCAGGCGGAGCTGCGCACCCTGAACTCCTTCGCCGGGCAGGCCGCGATAGCCCTCGAGCTGGCGGAGAGGCGGATGGACGCCGAGCGGCTGGGACTGCTGGAAGACCGCGACCGGATCGCCAAGGACCTGCACGACGTGGTGATCCAGCGGCTGTTCGCGGTGGCCATGACGCTGATGAGCACGGTACGGCTCGTCGAGCGGCCCGAGGCCTCGGGCCGGCTGCGCAACGCGATCGACGAGCTGGACGGCACCATCCGGCAGATCCGCTCGACCATCTTCGCCCTGCAGACTCCGGACGAGGACGACGGCCTGCGTGCCCAGATCGTGGCCCTGGTGGAGGGAGCGCGCGGTCACCTCGGCTTCATGCCGGGCCTGACCATGGAGGGGCGGCTGGACACCGGGGTACCGCCGCGGATCGCCGAGCACCTGCCCGCGGTGCTGCGCGAGGCGCTGTCCAACGTGGTGCGACACGCCAGGGCCTCCAGGGCGGACGTGTCGGTGGAACTCGGCGAGGAGCGGCTCGTCCTCGCCGTCACGGACGACGGCGTCGGCCTCCCCGCCGACGGCAGGCGCAGCGGGCTGCGCAACCTCCAGGAGCGGGCCGAGGACCTCGGCGGTTCCTTCACCGCCGAGTCGCCGGAGCGGGGCGGCACCCGGCTGGTGTGGAGCGTCCCGCTCGACCGGGACGGTGACGGTTCGCGGGACGCGGGGTGACCCCGGCCGGGGACGGAGGTCCCGTCAGCCCCTCCGGTGGGCCTTCAACCGTGCGGACAGGGCGGCCGCCTGGGTGCGGCGCTCCATGCTGAGCTTGGACAGCAGGTTGGAGACGTAGTTCTTGACGGTCTTCTCGGCGAGGTGCATCCGCTCGCCGATCTGCCGGTTGGTCAGGCCCTCTCCGATCAGCTCCAGGATGTGCCGCTCCTGGTCCGTCAGCGTCTCCAGGGGATCCTTGCGGGTGGCCTGCTCGCGCAGCCGCGCCAGCATGGCCGAGGTCGTCTGCGGATCCAGCAGCGACTGGCCGCCCGCCACCGTACGCACGGCGCCGACCAGGTCCGAGCCGTGGATCTGCTTGAGCACGTAGCCGGACGCGCCCGCCATCACCGCGTTGAACAGGGCGTCGTCGTCGGCGAAGGAGGTCAGCATCAGGCAGGCCAGCTCCGGCATCCTGGAGCGGACCTCCCGGCACACGTCCACCCCGCTGCCGTCCGGCAGGCGTACGTCCAGGACTGCGACGTCCGGCCGCAGCGCCGGGATGCGGGCCACCGCCGACTCCGCGGTCCCCGCCTCGCCGACCACCTCGATGTCGCCTTCGGACTCCAGCAGCGCGGCCACGCCCCGCCGTACCACTTCGTGATCGTCGACCAGGAACACGCGAATCATGTCTCGAACGCTAGTCCCCTCACGGCCTCGCAGGTAGGGCCCAAGGTCCCTCGTGTCGCCTCCGTACGGCCGTAGGGCTGTAGGGCCGTCCGGGTCAAGGGGCGTGCCGGATGCGGCGGCCGGTGATCTCGGCGGGGGTGATCGTGACGAACAGCTCGCGATCGCCGCCCGCCCACGCCTGGACACCGGAGGCCTCCGCGGCGGCCTGCTCCTCGGGAGAGGAGACGTGGTGCGCGCCGCCCCTGACGAGCACGCTCCAGCCCTCGCGACCGGCCTCGTCGATCCGGTCCACCTCGAAGGCGACCTTGAACTCGACGCCCTCGACGCCCGTGCGCAGGGGGGCGTCGAGCGGCCCGCCGAAGGCGGTGCGGAAGATCACCGAACCCTCGCGCAGGACGTAGTTGACCGGCAGGATCAACGGTCCTCCGGGATCGTCGAAGGCCACCCGGCCCACCCCGCCGGGGGAGAGCAGCCGCAGGCACTCCTTCTCCGTCAGCTTCTCCAGCACGGCCCCGGCGGCGGGACGGCCACGGCCGGGCGGCAGGTCCGCCGTCGCGCCCAGCAGCTCCTCGACGCCGACCCCCAGGGCCGACGCCAGACGGCTCACGGTCTCCGCCGACGGCGAGGCCGCGCTCTCCTCCAGGTAGCCCACGTATCCGATGTCGATCCCGGCCCTGCCGGCCAGCCGCTCGCGGCTCAGGCCCAGGGACTCGCGCAGCCGGGCCACCCTTCTGCCCAGGTCACCGGGGGTCGCTATGCGTTCGTTCATGACATCTCCCAACGAGACGGTGAGGACGTTCCCACTCCATCGCGACGGCGGGCCCCCGGGCAGGGGCCGAGGTCCCTGGAGTGCGGGTCTTTCGTCCGCCATGAGGAGCGCGGAAGCGTTCCCTCACAAGCCCAGGTCGCTCAGTCCCGGATGGTCGTCCGGGCGGCGTCCCAGGGGCCAGTGATACCTGCGGTCCGCCTCCCGGATCGGCAGGTCGTTGATGGACGCGTGCCTCGCGCGCATCAGCCCCCGCTCGTCGAACTCCCAGTTCTCGTTGCCGTAGGAGCGGAACCAGTTGCCGGAGTCGTCGTGGCACTCGTAGGCGAAGCGCACGGCGATGCGGTTCCCGTCGAACGCCCACAGTTCCTTGATGAGCCGGTACTCCAGCTCCCTGGCCCATTTGCGCCGGAGGAACGCGATGATCGCGTCCCTCCCATCGAGGAACTCCGCGCGGTTCCTCCAGTGGGAGTCCTCCGTGTAGGCCCCGGCCACCTTTTCCGGGTCGCGGGTGTTCCAGCCGTCCTCCGCCAGCCGGACCTTCCGGACGGCGGTTTCCAGAGTGAAGGGCGGGACCGGCGGACGTGTCATGTCACCATCTCCGTGGTCGTGCTTCGCGCGATGGAGGCATGTGAGGAGACGCGTGCTTCCATCTCGGGGCAGGCCGCCACGCCGGGTCGTTCCGGACGCGGGTGTCGCCGTCCGGTCCGGCGTGGTCGACTCGGTGCACGGTACGGAACCGGCGGGCCGCGTACGGATTCCGGCGCGCGCGCCTGATGGTTTCCTGGTCTCGCGGTGCCCTTTCCCGGACCGTCGGGGGCCGGAGATGACCGCGCGTCGCGGGCCGGAGATGATCGTGGGTCGCGGGCCGGACGCGACCGCGTGCCCTGGCCGGACATGACCGCGTGCCCTGGCCGAAGAGGCCGCGGGAGGGGATTCGTCCGCGTCGTCCGGGCCGTCCGTCGCCACCTCGGTTAGGTTAGGCTAACTTGAAGCGCGTGCCACCTCCCGTAAAGAGCGCGTATCTCCCCAAACGGCTGGCCGGTCTGTGCCTGCTCGGCGGACTGCTGCTGCTCGCCGTGCTGGCGAGCGTCGTGATCGGTGCCAAGCAGATCCCGCTCGACCAGGCCCTCTCCGGAGTGTTCTCCCCGGACGGCTCGGAGAACGCGCTGATCATCCAGGAGCTGCGGCTGCCGCGCACGCTGCTGGGGGTGGCCGTCGGGGCGGCGCTCGGGCTGGCGGGCGCGCTCATGCAGGCGCTGACCCGCAACCCCCTGGCCGAACCCGGCCTGCTCGGCGTCAACGGCGGCGCCGCGGTGGCGGTCGTGACGGTGATCGGCCTGTTCCGGGTGGACGACGTCCTCGTCTACGTGTGGGCGGCCTTCCTCGGGGCCGCCGGGGCCGCGCTGCTGGTCTACCTGATCGGGTCGCGTGGCCGTTCCGGCGCCACCCCTGCGCGGCTGGTCCTGGCGGGCGCTGGGATCAACGCGGTGTTCAGCTCTCTGACGGCGGGGATGATGCTGCTCAGCCCGCGCAGTTTCAACAGCTTCCGTTTCTGGCAGGTGGGCTCGCTGTCCGGGCGCGACCTCGCCGTCTTCGTCCAGATCGGACCGTTCCTGCTGGCGGGGACGGTGCTGGCGCTCTGCCTGGCGCGCCCGCTCAACGCCCTGGCCCTGGGCGAGGACACGGGCAGGGCGCTGGGTGCCCGGCCAGGCCGGACCCGCGCGCTGGGGGCGCTGGCGGTCGTGGTGCTGTGCGGTGCCGCCACGGCGGCGGTGGGGCCGATCGCGTTCATCGGGCTGGCGGTGCCCTTCGTGGTCCGAGCGCTGGTCGGGCCTGACCAGCGCTGGGTGCTGCCGTACTCGCTGCTGCTGGCGCCGGTGCTGATGCTCGCCGCCGACGTGATGGGGCGTGTGGTCGCGGCGCCCGGCGAGCTGGAGACGGGCATCGTCACCGCGTTCCTGGGCGCTCCCCTCCTGGCACTGATGGTCCGTCGCGGAAGGGTTCCCCAGCTGTGAGCATGAGTCGTGTCCTGCGCGTCGGGACGATGTCCCTGCGCTGGGAGCCGCGCGTCGTCGCGGTGTGCGTCCTGCTGGTGGCCGTCACCCTGGGGGCGGCCGTGTCCGTGGTCGGCAGCGGCGACTTCCCCATCTCGGTCACCGAGGTGGTGGGGGCGCTGACCGGGCAGGGAGACCGGGCCACGGAGTTCATCGTGCTCACGTTGCGCCTGCCCAGGGCGCTCACCGGCCTGCTCGCCGGTGCGGCGCTGGGCCTGAGCGGGGCGATCTTCCAGAGCATCACGCGTAACCCGCTGGGCAGCCCCGACATCATCGGGTTCACCACGGGGTCGGCCACCGGCGCGCTGCTGCAGATCCTGGTCATCGGCGGCGGCACCGCCGCGATCGCGGCCAGTTCCGTCCTGGGCGCGGTGCTGACCGCGCTCGCGGTGTATCTGGTCGCCTACCGGGGCGGGGTGCACGGCTACCGGCTGGTCCTGGTCGGGGTCGCCGCGGCCGCGATGCTCGAGGCGTTCAACGCCTACCTCGTCACCCGCGCCGAGTTGCGCGAGGCGTACGAGGCGGCGTTCTGGCTCACCGGCAGCCTGAACGGCAGGGGGTGGCAGCACGCGTGGCCGCTGGCCCTGGCCATGGCCGTGCTCGTACCGGTCGCGCTGGCCTTCGGGGGGCGGCTGCGCATGGGGGAGCTCGGGGACGACGCGGCCCAGGCGCTCGGCGTGCCGGTCCAGCGGACGCGGGCCGCGCTCGTGGTGGTCGGGGTGGGGCTGGTGGCGGTGGCGACCGCGGCGGTGGGACCGGTCCCGTTCGTCGCGCTGGCCGCGCCGCAGCTGGCGCGCGGGCTCACCCGCAAGCCCGGTACGCAGCTCGTACCGGCCGCGCTGATGGGCGCGGCGCTGCTCGTGTTCAGTGACCTGGTGACGCTGCACCTGCCGGTCGCGGTGCCGGTCGGCGTGGTCACCGGGGTGCTCGGTGGCGTCTACCTGGTCTGGCTGCTGTCGACCGAGGGGATGAGAGGGCGGGCGTGAGGGATCGCGCATCCGGGATCGCGCGAGGTGTCACGAGACGCGCGTTGACGCGTGAACTCTCCTAAATTAGGTTAGCCTTACCTGACTTAAGGGGAGCTCTGTGCTGACCAGGGAAGAACTGCACCGTTCGCTGACAGAACTGCTTGGAGAGCAGGTAGAGGCGCACGACAACCTCATCGAGCTGGGCATGGACTCGATCCAGCTGATGGGACTGACCGGCCGCCTGCGCCGCCTCGGCGTCGAGATCGGCTTCGCCGAACTCGCGCGGCGGCCCACGCTGGCCGAGTGGTGGGATCTGCTCACCGAGCGCGGTGCCATCGCGCCACACCCGGAGCAGAGCCCGAGCACCGCCTCCGGCTCCGCTTTCGCCTCCGACACCGACTCCGCTCCCGTTCCCGCCCCCGACACCGGCCCCGTTCTCGGTGTCGGTGTCGACTCCGTCCCCGGCGCCGACCTCGGCCCGGAGCGGGAATCCGCGGAGCCGGACGGGCCGTTCCCTCTCGCGCTCATGCAGCACGCCTACTGGATCGGCCGTGACTCCGGTCAGTCGCTCGGCTCCGTCGCCGCGCACCTCTACGTGGAACTCGACGGCTGCGAGATCGACCCCGTCCGGCTGGAGGCGGCCGTCGTGGCGCTCGTCGAGCGGCATCCTATGCTGCGGGCCGCGATCTCCGACGACGGGACCCAGCGCATCCTGCCGGAGCGGCCCGGACCCGCCGTCACGGTGCACGACCTGCGTGCGGTGCCGGATCCCGACGAGGAGCTGGAACGGCTGCGCGCCGAGATGTCCACCCAGCGGCTCCCCATCGAGACGGGCCGGGTCTTCGACGCGAGGCTGAGCCTGCTGCCGTCCGGCGAGGCGCGGCTGCACCTGGACGTCGACATGGTCGCCGCCGACGCGATGAGCTACCGCACGATGCTGGCCGACCTTGCGGCGCTGTACGAGGGAGAGAGCCTGCCGCCGATCGGCTACAGCTACGCGCGCTACCTCGCCGCCGACCCGCGAGCCGAGGCCCGCGCCCGTGACCGGCGCTGGTGGGGCGAGCGGCTCGGCGAGCTCTCCGGGCCGCCCGAGCTGCCCGTCGTGCCGCAGCCGGGCGACCGGGTCGTCCGCAAACACCACTGGCTGCCTCCCGAGGACAGGCAGAGACTGATCGCCCGTGCCCACCGCGAGGGTGTCACTCCCGCGATGGCGCTCGCCGCCGTCTTCGCCGAGGTGATGGGCGCCTGGTCGGCGACCCCGCGCTTCCTGCTGAACCTGCCGCTGTTCCACCGCGAGCCGATCCACCCCGACGTGGACGCCCTGGTCGGCGACTTCACCGGCTCCATCCTGCTGGAGGCCGACCTGTCGCGGGAGCTGCCGTTCACCGAGCGCGCCCGCGAGCTGCAGACACTGCTGCACACGGCCGGTGAGCACAGCGACTACTCCGGCCTGGAGGTGCTGCGGGACCTGTCGCGGTCGCGGGGCGAGCAGGTGCTCGCGCCGATCGTCTACACCAGCGCGCTCAACCTCGGCGAGCTGTTCGGCGACCGGGCGCGGCGCAGCTTCGGAGAGCCGGAGTGGATCATCTCCCAGGGCCCGCAGGTGCTGCTCGACGCCCAGGTCACCGAGGTCTCCGGCGGGCTGCTGCTGAACTGGGACGTACGCGATCCCGCCTTCCCCGAAGGCGTCGCCGACGCGATGTTCGCCGCGTACACGGGCGCGATCACCCGCCTGGGCGCGCCGGACGCCGACTGGGGCGAGCCGCTGCGGATCGGCGCCTCGCCGCACCAGCTGCGCCTGCGGCACGAGCTCAACGCCCAGCCCCCGCTGCCCGCGCGGACGCTGCACGAGGAGTTCTTCGCGCGAGCGCGGCGCACCCCCGGCCTCCCGGCGCTCCACTGGGGCACCGGCGGCGCAGGCGGCACCGACAACACCGACGGCAGTGGCGGCACTGGCGGCACGCTCACGTACGGCGAGCTGGCCGACCGCGCCCTGCGCGTCGCCGCCCATCTCGCGGAGCGGGGGGTACGGCCGGGAGACCGGGTCTCGGTCGAGCTGCCCAAGGGGCCCGACCAGGCCGTGGCGGTGCTCGGCGTGCTGGCGGCCGGGGCCGTGTACGTGCCCGTCGGGGCGGGGCAGCCCGCCGCCCGGCGGGAGAGGATTCTCAAGACGGCCGGGGTCGCGGTCTCGCTCACCTCGGCCGTGACGCATCCCGCGCCGCTGGGCGGGCCGCTGCCCGTCCCGCCCGACCAGGTCGGCTACGTGCTGTTCACCTCGGGCTCCACCGGGGAGCCCAAGGGTGTCGAGGTCTCGCACCGGGCCGCGATGAACACGATCGGCGACCTGGTCGAGCGGTTCTCGATCGGTGAGACGGACGTGTCGCTCGCCGTGTCGGCCCTCGACTTCGACCTGTCGGTCTTCGACCTGTTCGCCCTCTGGTCCAGCGGGGGCGCCGTGGCGATCCCCCTGGAGGACGATCGCCGCGACGCCACCCGCTGGGCCGAGCTGGTCGAGCGGTGGTCGGTGACCGTGCTCAACTGCGTGCCGTCGGTGCTGGAGATGTTGTTGCAGACCGGCCCCGCGCCCGGCCTGCGGCTGGTCCTGCTCGGCGGCGACTGGGTCGGCACGCACCTGCCCGCGCTGCTGCGGGAACGCTCGCCGGGAGCCAGGTTCGTCGCGCTCGGCGGTACGACGGAGACCGCCATCCACTCGACCGTGATCGAGGTCGGCGGCGAGGTGCCCGCCGACTGGACGGCGGTCCCGTACGGCGTGCCGCTGCGCGGGGTGGCCTGCCGGGTCGTGGACGAGGCCGGGCGCGACCGCCCCGACTGGGCGCAGGGCGAGCTGTGGATCGGCGGCGCGGGTGTCGCGGACGGCTACAGCGGCGACGCCGAGCGCACCGCCGACCGTTTCGTCGTCCACGAGGGCACCCGCTGGTACCGGACCGGCGACATGGCCCGCTACCGGCCCGACGGCACGCTGGAGTTCCTCGGGCGGCGCGACCACCAGGTGAAGGTGCGCGGATTCCGGATCGAGCTCGGCGAGGTCGAGACCGCGCTGGAGAACCACCCCCGGGTGCGCCGCGCCGTCGGCCTGCTCGCCGACTCGCGGCTGGCCGCCGCGGTCGTGCCGGCCGATGATGCCGAGGAGATCGGGACGGAGGAGCTGCTCGCCCACGTACGGGAGCTGCTCCCCCCGCACATGGTCCCCGACCTGCTGGTTCCCCTGGCCGAGCTGCCGCTCACCGCGAACAACAAGGTGGACCGCAAGGCGCTCGCCGCGCTTGTCGCCGCGGCGGCGGGGGAGACGGGCACGCCCTACACCGCCCCGGGTTCGGCGCTGGAGCGGGTGCTCGCCCGGGTCATCGGCCAGGTGCTCGGCGTGCCGAGGGTCGGCGCGCACGACGACATCTTCGCGCTCGGCGGCGACTCGGTGCTGGCCACCACCGTCATCGCGCGGCTGCGCGAGGCGCTCGACGCCTCCTCGCTCCCGCTGCGGGCGCTGTTCACCGAGCGGACCGTGTCGCGCGTCGCCCACCGGTTCACCGAGGTGGAGGAGACCCCCGGCAGGCTGGAGGCGGTCGCCGAGATCTGGCTCATGGTCGAGGGCATGTCCGAGGACGAGCTCACCGAACGCCTGGGCGCCGGAGAGCCCGGTTAACGGCGCGCCGGGCGGCCCGTGACCGTCCGGCGGTCCTGGCGGGATGTGACCGCCGGGACGGCCGGACGGTCACGGTCACCGGCGCGGGTCGCCCGGGACCGCGAGCGCCTCCGGTCCGGGATCCCCCTCCGCCCCGCGGCCGGGTCGAGGTCCGGAGCGCAGGCCGGGAGCTGGAAACGCCCGTCGGTGGCACGTACGAAATCCTGGATGACGGTGAACGTTTACCGCCCGGCCATTCAAGATCATCCAGATGGCTGCGGGTGATCTTTACGTTTACGGAGTTTGTGCCATGCCCCCCACAGCACGTGGAAGGACATCCATGCGCATCTCCGCTCGGGCGTTTGTCGTCACCCTGGCGACGGCCGTGGCATTCAGTGGCGTGTACTCGGCCGGCACCCCGGCCTTCGCGGCGGAGGACCCCGCCCTGGCAGCCCTCACCCAGGTGGTCCCCGAGATCGTCGAAGAGGCCAGGACCGCCCCGCCCACCGAGATCCCCGACGGTGACGTCCAGCGGCCCTTCGCCATCGCGACGGATCCCGACCGCACCCTGGTCGCGACCGTCAGCGAGACCGACATCGGCATCGGCATGCCGGAGGCCGCGGGCAACGGCGACCAGCCACTGCCCGGCCTGGTCACCTACGCGGCCAAGCAGTCCAGCGTCGCGTACGCCCACCAGCGCACCGGCCAGATCGCCCGGGCGTTGACCATCATCAAAGACTCCTCGGCGCCGACCGAGTACCGATTCCCGATCTCCGCCCCCGAGGGCAGCATGCTGGAGGTCGAGGAGGACGACGGCACCGTCCTGATCTACAACAACGACTTCTACCTCGCCGAGATCGACCTGCCCTGGGCCAAGGACGCCAACGGCAACGCGGTGCCGACCTCGTACCGGGTGGAGGGCATGACGCTCATCCAGACGGTCGACCACGCGGGCGCCGCCTACCCCGTGGTCGCCGACCCCGCGCTCAAGCTGCAGTGCGAGTGGTGGAAGGCCATGTGCCGGCTCATCTTCTCGAAGAAGCTCACCAAGAAGATCTACGGCGTCTGGCTCGTCGCCGGCGTCGCCGGCGCCATCGAGGCGATGAAGAGCGCCTGCGACAAGCTCAAGGGCAAGGCCAAGCTGATCTGCAAGATCGCCTACACGGCGGGCGGCGCCTCGGCCATCTACAAGGTCAGGGAAGCCGCCAACAAGAACCAGTGCTTCGCGATCCGGTTCCAGGCTCCGGGCATCGTCTGGTACGAGGTCCGCAAGAAGAGCTGCCAGAGCAAGTAACCCCGCACCATCCCGACGCCCCCGCCGGCCCGGCGGGGGCGTCGCTCTACGCGCACACCCCCCGGAGCTCCCATGCCTGCCCTCACGCTACGGGCCCTCGCCGGTGGCCTCGCCCTCCTGCTTCTCCCGCTGGCCGCACCCCCGTCGTACGCCGCCGAACCGCCGGCACCCCCGTCGCCCGCCACCGAAGCGCCCGCCGCCGGGTCGGAGTCCCCGGCCGCCGTCCCCAACGCGCCGAAGCCGGGGGACGACCCCAGCGCCCCCGCCAGTCTCGCGGCCGAGCCGAGCGCGCCCGACGAGGCCTCCGCCCGGCTGTCCGCCCGGCTGACCGGCCGGCGGGTCGAGGCCGCGGACGCCCGTACCGAGACCACCACCACCTACGCCAATCCGGACGGCACGCTGACGGTCGACTCGTTCGCCGGCCCGGTCAGGTTCCGGCGCGACGGCGAGTGGGCCCCGGTGGACATCTCGCTGACCAAGGCGCCGTCGGGCGAGATCGTGACACGAGGCCACGGCCGCGCGCTCAAGCTCGGCGCCGGACGTACCGGCCTGACCGCCCGGCGGGCCGGCGCGTCCGGGCCGACCGATCTGATCACGATCGGCGAGGGTGCCGCCAAGGTGACCATGCAGTGGACAGGCGCGCTGCCCGTGCCGCGCCTGTCCGGCGAGACGGCCACGTACCCGGACGTCAGGCCGGGCGCCGACCTGGTCGTCACCGCCACCAGGACGGGTGCCGAGCAGTTCCTGCTGCTCAAGTCCCGCCCGGCCGCCCCGCTGACGTATACGCTGCGGCTGAAGGCGCCGGGCCTCGAACCGCGCCGGTCGGCCGACGGCGGCGTGGAGCTGGTCGATGCCAAGGGCAGGACCGCTGTCACCATTCCCGCGCCGGTCATGTGGGACGCCGGCACCCACCCGCTCTCCGGCGAGCACCTCCGCCGCGCCCCCGTGGACATGAAGATCTCCGGTCAGGACCTCGTCCTGACCCCGGATCCGGCTTTCCTGAACGACCCGGCCACGACGTATCCCGTCACCGTGGACCCGTCGCTCAACCTGGGCCAGGTCTTCGACACGTTCGTGCAGGAGGGCTACGGCACCGACCAGTCGGGCGCCACCGAACTCAAGCTCGGCAACAACGGCGGCGGCCAGGTCGCCCGGTCGTTCATCACGTGGAAGACCCCCGGCATCGCGGGCAAGAAGATCCTCTCGGCCACGCTGAAGCTCTGGAACCACCATTCGTGGTCCTGCGACGCCCGCTCGTGGGAGGTCTGGTCGGCCGATCGCGCGTCGACGTCGACGCGCTGGCCGGGCCCGCACTCGGCCGCCAGGTACGCCTCCTCCAGCGAGACGAAGGGCTACGGGAGCGGCTGCGCCGACGGCTGGGTCGCCGCCAACGTCACCTCGCTGGTGCAGCACTACGCCACCCAGGGCTGGAAGGAGTCCGGCATGGGCCTGCGAGCCGCCAACGAGTCGGATGAGTACGCCTGGAAGCGGTTCCACTCGGGCAACGCCTCGTCGAAGGTGCCGGTCATCTCGGTGACGTACAACTCCTACCCGAGCACCCCGGTATCGGCCTGGCTCTCGCCGCACAGTGCCTACGACGGCATCCACTGGACCAACACGCTGACCCCGCAGCTGCGCAACCACGTGCGCGACCCCGACGGCGGGAACGTGCGCGGCCTGTTCGACGTGTACGCGGACTCGACGCTGCTGATCGACAACCTCTACGGCGCGTACGTGGCCAGCAACGGCTTCTCCGGCGCGAACGTGCCCGCGGGCAAGCTCGCCCACGGCAAGACGTACACGACCCGGACGTGGGCCAACGACGGCTCCCTGACCTCGAAGGCGTACCTGGCGAGGACGTTCTCCGTCGACACGGCCAAGCCGTCCGCGCCCAAGGTGACCTCGGCGGACTACCCGAACAACGGCGGCTGGCACGGCGACGCCGGCGAGGCGGGCACGTTCACCCTCACTCCGGCGAGCACCGACACCGGCTGGATCGCCTACAAGCTCGGCAGCGGCGCCACCACGAAGGTGCTCACCACCGGCGCGGCCGTCACCGCCAAGCTGACGCCGGCCACGACCGGCGCGCACACGCTCAGCGTCCACACCATCGACAAGGCCGGCAACGCCTCGCCGGTCACCGCGTACACCTTCAACGTGGGGTCCGGCGCGGCCGTGGCCTCGCTCGCCGCTCCCGCGGACGGCCTGCGCAGCGCCGGCAAGGTGCCGCTCGCGGTGACGGGCACGGCCTTCACCCAGGCCAGGTTCCAGTACCGGCGGTCCGAGACCGACGCCTGGGCGGACCTGCCGGTGGCGAACGTCACGGGCGCGGACGGCAAACCGCTGACCGCCTGGCCCGTGGCGGCGCCCAACGGGGTGTCCGGCCTGACCTGGGACGCCGGGACACTTCTCGGCGACGCCGCGGTCCAGGTGCGTGCGCTCGTCTCGGGCTCGTCCGGGGCCACCGCGGAGTCCCACCCGGCCGAGGTCGTCGTGGACCGCCGGGCCACCCGGGCCGCCACCGGCCAGGTCGGCCCCGGCGTGCTGAACCTGCTCACCGGCGACTACCGCCTCCAGGCCGTGACGGGCGGCCCCTTCGGTCTGACGCTCACCCGTACGGCCTCCTCCCGCGACCCCGGCGCCGCGTGGTCGCCCGCGCTGGCGCTGCTCAAGGAGACCTCGCCCACCTCCGTCGAGCTGACCCGGGCCGACGGCACGCCGGTGCAGTTCACCAGGACCGACAACGGCTGGAAGCCGGAGCCCGGCGCCGAGGACCTGACCCTCACCGGCACGTACACGCTCACCGACGCCCGCGGCGAGGTCACCTCCTTCACCAAGCAGGGAGACGTTTATCTGCCGACCGGTCACACCTACGAGCAGGCCGGCGACCGGCTCCGTCCCAGGTCGGTCACCCGGTCGGGGCACACGCTGGAGTTCGGCTACGACGCCGCCGGTCGCCTGGCCACCGTCTCGCTGAAGGGAGCGACGATCGCCCAGTACGGCTACGACGGCGCCGGCCGGCTCGCCGAGGCGTGGGACCCGCGGATCGGCCCGCCGCTGAAGACGCTCTACGGGTACGACTCCGCCGGCCGCGTCGCCACGCTCACCCCGCCCGGCGAGCTGCCGTGGTCCTTCGGCTACGAGGCCGACGGCCGTCTGCGCTCCGTCACCCGCGCCACGCTCAAGCCCGGCACCGCCGACCAGGTCGCCGGCGAGGCGAGGACCACGGTGGTCTACGACGTGCCGCTCACCACGGCGGGCGGCGGCCCGGTGGACGTGACGGCCCCGCGCGTCGCCGCCTGGGGCCAGGCCGTGGCGCCCGTGACGGCCACGGCGGTCCACCCGCCGGGCTCCACCACCCGCCCCACCGTGACGTACCTGGACGGGTCGGGCCGGGCCACCAACGTGCTGACTCCGGGCGGGCACCTGTCCGCCACCGACTACGACCGGTTCGGCCACGCGGTGCGGGTGCTCACCGCCGCGAACAGGGAGCTGTCGCAGCGTCCTGGGACCGACTACCGGCTCGTCGAGCTGGCCATCACCGGCTACGGCCCGGACGAGCGCGCCGAGCTGCTGTCCACCCGCTCCGTCTACGACGCCTCCGGCCGCCGCAAGCTGGAGGAGCTGAGCCCCGTCCACATCATCAACCTCGAGTCCGACGTGGACGACCTGCCGGCCGGGTACGGCATCGGCGCCAGGACCCGCACGGTCAGCACGTACGACGAGGGACGGCCGGCCTCCGCCGTGGCCCGTGATCTGCCGACCACCGTCAAAACCGGCGCCGTGATCGTCGGCCGCGAGTCCAAGCCCGACGTGGACGTCAGGACCACGGCCATCGCCTACGACTGGGCCACCGGCCGGCAGCTCAGAACGGTCCGCGACCCCGGCGGCCGGACGGTCACCGCAGAGACCGCCGGGCCTGTCCTCTACGCGGCGACCGGCGGCGGCCCGTGCGACGGGCGACCCGAGTGGGCGGGCCTGGTGTGCCAGGACGGCGGGCGGACGTACACCTACACCGCCTCCGGCCTGCCGCACACGGTGACCGAGGCGGGCACGGTCACCACGATCAAGCACGACCAGGCCGGCCGGCCCATCACGACCCAGGTCGGTGGGGAGGCCGAGATCGGCATCGCCTACAGCCCGGTCACCGGCCGGCCCGCCGAGCGGTGGCGCGGCACGGAGAAGATCGTGACGGCCTACGACCGGCTGGGCCGGGTCGGCTCCCACACCGACGCGGACGGCGGCCAGACCCGCACCGAGTACGACGAGCTCGACCGCCCGGCCAAGGTCGTGGACTCGGCCCCGTCCACCAGGGTCTACGCCTACGACCACGTGGCCGAGCCGCGCGGCCTGCCTACCTCGGTCACCGACTCGGTCGCGGGCACCTTCACCGCCCGCTACGACGCCGACGGCCGCCAGATCGAGGGCGACCTGCCGGGCGGGCTGCACGTGCAGTCCCCGTACGACGAGCGTGGGCAGAACTACGCCCGGATCTACACCCGGGACGGGCTGGAGGGCCCGCTGATGATCGACCAGGTCGGCCGGAACGCGCACGGGCAGGAGCAGCTGCGCATGCGCACCGACACCATGTCCGAGTGGCAGTTCGGCTACGACAAGGCGGGGCAGCTCGCCTCGGTGCTGGAGATGGCGTTCCCGCTGTGCACGCTGCGCCGCCACGGCCACGACGGCGCGGGCAACCGGGTCCGGCTGGCCGTGCAGGCGTCGGACGAGGACTGCCCGGTGGCCGACGACTCCGCCGCGAGCGTCACGACGTACGCCTACACCTCCGACGGCAGGCTGACCGGCGACGGCTACGGCTACGACCCGGCGGGCCGCACCACCTCGCTGCCGGGAGGGCGGACCATCGGCTACTTCGCCGACGGCCTGCCGGCCAAGCAGACCTCCGGCCGGCGGAGCCTGACGTGGAAGCGCGACCCGGCGGGCCGGATCAGGTCGGAGACCACCGAGGCGGGCGCGGTCACCGTCCACCACTACGGCTCCGACGGCGACCGCCCCTCCTGGACGGCCGAGAACGGCGCGGTCGTCCGTCATGTGGCCGGCGCCGACGGAGACCTGGCCGCGCTCACGGGCGCGACCGGGTCGGTTCGCGTCCAGCTGCTCACTGTCGACGGGAACGTGGGGACCGAGCTGGAGCTCGACAGCGGCCTGGCCACCGTGATCGGGTACGACGAGTTCGGCGTGGCCTCCCAGCCGCGCCGCTTCGGCTGGCTGGGCGGCGCGCTCCACCCGACCACGCTGGACGGGACGGTCCTGGTGTCGGGCCGCCTGTACGACCCGTCGCTCGGCCGCTTCCTCCAGCGGCCGTACTGAGCCGGCGCGACCCCGCCTGGTTCTCCCAGGCGGGGTACGTCACGCCCGCTCCTGAGCTCCGGCCGGCGTCTTCGCCGAAGGCGACGTCTCGCACGCGATGCGACCGGGTCTCCACGCTCCAGCGCGAGCGGATGGTGCGGCGCCCGCCGCGGCCGCGGGCGGGAGCCCGCGCCGGGGGAGTCAGCGTATGGGGGAGAGCCTCAGCACCACCTTGCCTCGCGAGAGCGACACCACCCGCACGCCGATGCCGTTGACCGACCCCCTGGAGCGGGCGCCGAGCACCGCCTGCGAGGTCACACCGGGTCCGGTGGCCCGCACCCGCACGAAGTTCCGGCCGAAGGAGATGGACAGCCGGGTGACGCCGAACCGGGGGCTGACCCGGAACCGCACCGCCTTCGAGAGGGTGAGCTTGCACCTTCCGTCGTAGCACGCGCGGAGGTTCGGGCCGGCCGCCTTCTCCCGCGCGGCGGTGCTCGTCGCCGTCGCGGCGGCCGAAACCGGGGCGAGGGCGGCCGTCCGCGTTTCCGCCGGTGTCAGGCCGGACTGTGCCGGTGACGTGCCGCCGGTCAGGGCGGCGAGCAGCAGGAGGGCAACGGTCGTCTGGACCATGATCTTCCTCTCGTCGTTCCTCCGGACTCCTCCCGGGGCCGGGCGACGGTTCGCCGGCCGGGTGTCGTCGGTGGTCGTACGTCGGCATGGGACATGACGGGTTTGCTGTCACTCCTCACCATCTGACAAAGTCAGTCCTTTTTCCAGCCGTTCCGTCGCGCTGTCTCCGCCGGGGGTGCCCACAGGTGTGACCGGACATCCCGGGATCAGGCCTCCTGTGGCTCGGCGTCCCGCGGCTCGGCCTCCAGGGTGGCGCCGCGCAGGCCGGTGAGCGTGAGGGCCAGGGCCAGGGCCAGGGCGGCGCTGGCCGCGCCGTACACGACGATCGCGGTGCCGGGTGCCAGGTAGCGGCCGAGCGCGCCCGCGCCGAGCGCGCCGACGGCCTCGCCGCCGGTCTCCTGGGCGGCCCACAGGGCGTTCACCCGTCCGAGGTAGCCGTCGGGGGTGTGCGCCTGGATGAGGCCGTAGCGGAGGATCTCCTCGATGGACGCGACGAGGCCGTACCCGAAGAGGATCGCGACGGCGAGCGCGGGATGGCTCGCCAGCCCGAGGCAGGCGAGGAGCGTGAAGCCGCAGACCGACGCGACGAGCAGCGCCCTGCCCGGCGCGCGCGACCGACCGGCCCAGCCGCTGGTGACCGAGCCGAGCACCGCGCCGCAGGCGGGCGCGGCGTAGAGCAGGCCGATCGTGGCCGGGCCGCCGCCCAGCTGCAGGGTCGCGAACGCGGGCATGAGCACCGGGATGCCGCCCGCCACCATGAACAGCAGGCCGAGCAGCATGAGCGAGCCGACCACGCGGTGCGAGGCCACGAACCGCAGCCCCGAGCCGATCGCCCGCAGCGGGTTCTCGGTGACCTCGGCGGCCGGTTCCAGGGCGGGCAGTCTCGTCAGCAGGCCGAGGGTGGCCAGCGTTCCCACGGCGGCGGCCGCGTAGTTCCATCCGACACCGAACGCCGACACGGTCAGGCCGCCGAGCGCGGGGGAGAGCATCGAGCCGAGCCGTACGGTCAGCGCGTTGATCGCGCCCGCCGCGACCAGCTTGTCAGGGGGGACCAGGGCGGGGGTCGCGGCCAGCAGCGCGGTGACGCTGACGCCGGTCGCCAGCCCGTCCCAGGCGGCGAGCACGTAGATCGCCGCAAGCGAGGGGGAGGGCAGGAAGGCGTTCAGCGTCAGCAGCGCGAAGCCGATGCCGGCCGCGGTGCGCGCGACCAGCATCAACCGGCGCCGGTCGTGCCGGTCGGCCAGCACGCCGCCCCACAGGAATCCCGCGAGCAGCGCGAAGCCCTCGGCCGACGAGACCGCGCCGACGTGCACGGTCGATCCGGTCATCGCGTAGACCTGCACGGGCACCGCGACCATGAGCATGCCGATGCCGAAAACCGACACGGTGCGCGCCACGAACACGTCACGGAAGGCTCTGCTGGTCCGGAGCGGGCTGATGTCCATGGCCAGACGGCGCAGCATCTTCGGGGTTCTCCTTGACGAGCAGAGTGGATAAGGTGAGCCTAACCTTAGTTGACCTTAAGGAAAGAGGACAGACCAGTGCAGCGGGTCCTTATGAACGGAAAAATCCACCGTGCCACCGTGACCCAGGCGGATTTGCACTATGTGGGTTCCCTGACGATCGACGCCGAGCTGATGGCCGCCGCCGACATCGTCGAGGGCGAGCAGGTCCACGTCGTCGACATCGACAACGGCGCCCGCCTGGTCACCTACGCGATCACCGGCGAGGCCGGCAGCGGGGTCATCGGCGTCAACGGCGCGGCGGCTCACCTGATCCACCCCGGGCATCTGGTCATCATCATCTCGTACGGGAACTTCGACGACGCGGAGGTGGGGGCGCACCGGCCCAGTGTGGTCCACGTGGACGGTGCCAACCGTGTCGTCGCGCTCGGTGCCGACCCGGCCGAGCCGGTCGCGGGCGCGATGGCCCAGATCGCGGGGCGGTGACC
Source organism: Streptosporangium sp. G11 (assembly GCF_051192615.1). Taxonomy (NCBI): domain Bacteria; kingdom Bacillati; phylum Actinomycetota; class Actinomycetes; order Streptosporangiales; family Streptosporangiaceae; genus Streptosporangium; species Streptosporangium sp. G11. The sequence continues at coordinate 27,120 of NZ_JBPJUQ010000067.1, read as the reverse complement.
CGTGGAGGGATTCACCCCCTGGCCCGACGAGTTCGCGGCGCGCTACCTGGCCGAGGGTTACTGGAGCGATCGGTTGCTCGGCGACGTGCTGAGCGGCGGCGACCCCGAGCGGACCGCTCTCGTGGCCGGGGACGAGCGGCTGACCTACGCCGAGCTGGACCGCCGCGCCGAGCGCACCGCCGCCGGTTTCGCGCGGCTGGGCATCCGGCGCGGTGACCGCGTCGTGGTGCAGCTGCCCAACACGACCTCCTTCGTCGTCGTCTTCCTCGCCCTGGTCCGGATCGGCGCCGCCCCGGTGCTCGCCCTGCCCGCGCACCGCAGCAGCGAGATCGGCTACCTGTGCGAGCTGAGCGAGGCCAGGGCGTACGTCATCCCCGACGTGCACGGCGGGTTCGACTACCGCGACCTGGCCCGCTCGCTGGCCGTCGAGCACGTCGTGGTGGACGGGGACGCCCAGGAGTTCCTCGCCCTGGCGGACCTCGACCCCGGCTCCGTCCCCGGCTCGGGCCTGACCCCTGTCTCCGGCGCCGGCGTGGCCTCTGCCCCCGGCTCCGGTCTCGGCCCCGCCTTCGGTTCCGGCCTCGGCCTCGGTGTCGACGCCGGTCCGGTGGCGTACGAGCGGCCCGATCCGGCCGATGTGGGGGTGTTCCTGCTCTCCGGAGGCACCACCGGGCTTCCGAAGCTGATCCCGCGCACCCACCGCGACTACGTCTACAACCTGGAGGCCAGCGCCGAGGTCTGCGGCTTCACCCGCGAGACCGTCTACCTCGTGGTGCTCCCGGTCGCGCACAACTTCGCGCTCGCCTGCCCGGGTGTGCTCGGGGTGTTCGCCAACGGCGGCACCGTCGTCCTGGCACCCTCCGGGTCGCCCGACGAGGCGTTCCCCCTCATCGAGCGGGAGCGGGCGACGGTGTGCGCGGTGGTGCCCCCCATCGCGCTGCTCTGGCTGGAGGCGGCGTCCTGGTCGACGGAGGACCTGTCGTCGCTCCAGCTGCTGCAGGTAGGCGGTGCCAAGTTCGCCGCCGAGCGGGCCGCGCAGGTTCCCGGCGTGCTGGGCTGCGCGGTGCAGCAGGTGCTGGGAATGGCCGAGGGGCTGCTCAACTACACCCGGCTGGACGATCCCCGCGAGCTGGTCGACACCACGCAGGGCAGGCCGCTGTCCCCGGCCGACGAGATCCTCGTGGTCGACTCCGACGGTGCCGAGGTCGCCCCCGGCGAGGTCGGCGAGCTGCTCACCCGCGGCCCGTACACCCTGCGCGGTTACTACCGCGCGCCGGAGCACAACGCGCGTTCCTTCACCTCCGACGGCTTCTACCGGACCGGAGACCTGGTGCGGGCGCTCCCCTCCGGCCACCTCGTCGTCGAGGGCCGTGACAAGGACCAGATCAACCGGGGCGGTGACAAGATCTCGGCCGAGGAGCTGGAGAACCACCTGCTGGCCCATCCGGCGGTGCACGACGCCGCCGTGGTCGGCACCCCGGACCCGGTGATGGGGGAGCGGACCTGCGCCTTCCTGATCGTGCGGGGCCAGGCCCCGACCCTCCGGGAGATCAAGCGGTTCCTGAAGGAGCGCGGCGTGGCGGGATACAAGTGGCCCGACCGCATCGAGCTGGTCGAGGCCTTCCCCCGCACCCCGGTCGGCAAGATCAGCAAGAAGGAACTCGCCGCGGGCCTGCGCTGAGCTCCGCCGCACGGGAGGCTCGTGGGGGCGACGGCGAAGTAACCGGGCGTCCCCACGAGAGAGGCCGCACGGGAGGTGCCGGTGGCGCCCGGCGCCCTCACGCGGGAGGCGCACGCGATCGCGGGTGCCGCGTGTCCTCCGCGAGCGGGGGTTGTGCGGATGGTGCCGGGCGCTCTCACGCGCGGAAGGCGCGCGGGGCGGCGCGGGATACCGGCGCCCTCACGCGCGGGGAAGGCGCGTGAGGGCGGGCGGTCTTTCCTCAGGCGCGCGGGACCACGTACGGGGCGATGCTGGAGAGCTTCTCGCAGGTCTCCTCGTACTCCCGCTCGGGCGTCGAACCGGACACGATGCCGGCGCCGGCCCGCAGCCAGGCCCGGCCGTTCTCGCTGTAGACGGCGCGCAGCACCAGGGCGGCATCCATCGCCCCGTCCTGGGAGACGGCCAGGACGGCTCCGGCGTAGAGACCCCGGGGCTCCTCCAGCCGGGCGATCGCGTCGATGGCCCCCGCCTTGGGGATGCCGGAGGCGGTCACGCCGGGAAACAGCACGTCGAGCGCGTCCCAGCCGGTGCGGCCGGGGGTCAGCTCGCCGCTGACGCTTGAGCCCAGGTGCTGCACGCTGCCGCGTTCCTTCACCGCCATGAAGTCGGTGACCCGGACCGTGCCGGGCGCGCACACCCGGTACAGCTCGTCCTGCGAGGCGCGTACGGAGACCGCGTGCTCGAAGATCTCCTTGGGGTCGTTCTCCAGCTCGCGACGGGTCTCGGAGTCCAGGTCCTCGCCCCGGCCGAAGGCCCGCGTGCCGGCCAGCGGCTGGGTCGTCACCGTGCCGTGCCCGTCGACGCCCACCAGCACCTCGGGACTGAACCCGGCGGCCTGGAAGCCGTCCAGGTCGAGGAGGAACGAGCGGGCCGGGGTGTTGGCGGCACGGCCGCACGCGTACGTCGCGACGACGTCGACGGGGAACGGGATCGGCAGCCGCCGGGAGACGATGACCTTCTCGTAGAGCCCGGCGTCGATCTCCGAGATCGCCCGGGCGACCCGCGACCGGTAGAGGTCGCCGCCGGGGCGCACGTCGACCGGTGACGGCGACGGCGTCCTGGGCGCGCCCTGGCCGGACAGCAGCGCGGCGACCCGCTCGGCCTCCTCGGCGTCCGCGCTCACCACCAGCGCGCGTCCCGCCTCGACGCGCACCTCGGTACGCGGCACGACCAGGTGGGCGAGCCTGCCCGCCGGGGTGAGGGCGGCGAACTCGAACGCGATCCAGCCGTAGGCGTTCCAGACCGGCCACGGGGCGGCCTGCAACGCCGCCTCCAGCGCCGCGGCCGGACGGCCGGACCACGGCTCGTCGACCCAGTCCACCGAGCCGACCGCGTCCAGAGAGTCGAGCGAGTTGAGCGAGTTGAGCGAGTTCAGTGAGTTCAGTGAGTTCAGCGAGGTCGCGGAGGCCGGGGAGGACCCGTCCAGCCAGCGGCTGCGCACGACTCCGGGTTCGAGGATCACCTCGCCCGCCACCCCGCCCGCGAAGGTCCACAGGCCCGGCCGCTCGTACACGGTGTAGTCGTCGAACAGCCCGGACCCGGCCAGGCGGGTGACCAGACGCAACGGGTCGGCTGCGCTCTCGACAACTACCTCTGTGCGCATCTCATCCGTGCGGACACCAAAGGACAACGAACCCACCCCTCTGCGAAACCGGACAACTACGATCAATTTAGGTAAGGCTAACCTTGTGTGGATTTAAGAGGCAAGGCTAACCTAAGTCTCGATGCGGGACAGCGTGCCCGACACCGGCCCCGAAGAAAGAGTTGAGCGTGCGGGAACAGCAGCAGGACGTTGCACGGCGGCGCGAACTGATGCGGCGGATGATGGCCGAGGCGGGGCTCGGCCCCGGCAAGGACCGGATCACTCCACGCCGCTCCGGCGGACCCGCCCCGCTGTCCTACGCGCAGCAGAGCATGTGGCTGCACCACCGGACGTTCCCCTCCAGCCCCGCCTACAACGTGTGCCTGCTGGTGCGCATGTCGGGCGCGCTCGACCCCGAGGCGCTCCGCGAGGCGCTGCGCGCACTCCTGCGCAGGCACGCGGTGCTGCGCACCGTCTACGACGAGAACGACGAGGGGACGCCGGTGCAGTACGTCGTCGCCGACGACTCCCTCGACCTGCCGGTGCGCGACTGCGCGGAGGACGACGCCGAGGCGTACGCCGCGCGGATCGCGGCGCTCCCCTTCGACCTGCGCGCCGACCGGCCGATCCGGCTCGAACTGCTCCGGCTCGGCACCGACGGGTACGCCCTGGTCCTGGTCGTGCACCACATCGCCTGGGACGGCATGACCTGGGGGTCGCTGTCGCACGACCTGTCGGCCCTGTACCGCGCCGCCGTCTCCGGTGAGCCGCACGGCCTGCCCACGCTGACCGTCCACTATCCCGACTTCGCCGTCTGGGAGCAGAACCGCCCGCACTCGGCGGAGGAGATGGACTACTGGCGGCGGCGCCTCGACCCGCCGCCCGCGCCCCTCGACCTGCCCGCCGACCGCCCGCGCGGCGCGACCGCGTCCGAGCGGGGCGGGCGCAGGGCCCGCCGCTTCGACGACGCCGTCATCGCCGGGATGCGGGAGCTGGCCGCCAGGGAGAACCTCACCCCGTACATGGTGATGCTCGCCGCCCACGCGGTGCTCCTGCACCGCTACACCGGCGCGACCGACATCGCGATCGGCTCGGCCGTCATGAACCGCGAGCACACCGAGATCGAGCGGCTGGCCGGAAACTTCGGCAACACCCTCGTGCTGCGCACCGACCTGTCCGGCGCGCCGACCTTCCGCGAGGTCCTGCACCGGGTCCGCGACACCTGCACCGAGGGGTTCGCGAACCGGACACTGCCCTACGACAAAATCGTGCAGGAGCTGCGGCCCGCCCGCAGGCGCGGCGGCTCGCCGTTCTTCGACACCATGCTGCTGTTCCTCGCCCAGGAGATCGGCGACCTGGACCTGCCCGGCGTCACCACGAGCTGGACGCACATCCACAACGGCACCACCCACTTCGACCTGTCGCTGGAGGCCTTCGTCCGGCCCCAGGGCATGACCGTCGAGGCCACCTTCCGGCGCGAGCTGTTCGACGACGAGCGCGTCGACGCCCTCCTCGCCCATCTGGAGACGCTGCTCGGCGACGCGGTGCGCCGCCCGGACCTGCGGATCGCCGACCTGGAGCTGCTCGGCGCGGCCGAGTCGGCCCTGCTGGCGGAGTGGAACGACACCTCGCGCCCCGTACCGGACACGACGGTGACCTCCCTGTTCGAGGAGCAGGCCGCGCGCACCCCCGGCGCGGTCGCCGTCGACGGCGACGGCGGGGCCACGCTCACCTACGCCGAGCTGGACATGCGGGCCTCGGCCCTCGCCCGTCTGCTGCGCGAGCGCGGCGCGGGCCCCGGCCAGGTCGTCGCGCTGGCCCTGCCCCGCACCCCCGATCTGGTGGTCGCGCTGCTGGCCGTGCTGAAGTCGGGCGCCGCCTACCTGCCGCTGGACCTGGACCACCCGGCCGACCGGCTGGCCTACATGATCCGGGACGCGGCCCCGCTCTGCGTGATCGCGACCCCGCGGACCGCCGCTCTCGTCCCGGCGGGGACCGAGACGCTCACGCTGGGCGACACGCTCCCCGAGCCGGACGCCGAGCGGGAGCCGTCGCGTCCGGTCCGGGGCGGCGACCTGGCGTACGTCATCTACACCTCCGGCTCGACCGGCCGCCCCAAGGGCGTGGCCGTCCCGCACGCCGCGCTCACCGCCTTCCTCCTCACCATGAGGGAGCGCCTGGCCCTGGGCGCCGGCGACCGGCTGGTCGCGGTCACCACGATCGCGTTCGACATCGCCGCGCTGGAGCTGTACGTGCCGCTGATCAGCGGCGCGACCGTCGTGCTGGCCGGGCGCGAGACCGTGCGCGACCCGGCTGCGCTGGGCGCGCTGCTCGCCGGGGCGACCATCGTCCAGGGCACCCCGTCGCTGCTGGGCTCGCTGGACCCGGCCGCGCTCCGCGGGCTGCGGGTGCTCGTCGGCGGCGAGGCCCTTCCTGCCGCGCTCGCCGAGACCCTCCACGCGGTGGCGGCGTCGGCCGTCAACGTGTACGGGCCGACCGAGGCGACGATCTGGGCGACCTCCGCCGAGCTGCCGTCGTCCGGGATCGGCGTGCCGTTCCCCAACACCCGCGCGTACGTCCTGGACGCCGCGCTGCGCCCCGCCCCGGTCGGCGTCCCCGGCGAGCTCTACCTCGCGGGGACGCAGCTGGCCCGCGGTTACACGGGCAGGCCGGGCCTGACCGCGGAACGCTTCGTCGCCGACCCCTTCGGCCCGCCGGGCGAGCGCATGTACCGCACCGGCGACCTGGCCCGGTGGGGCCGCGACGGAACGCTGGAATACCTGGGGCGCACCGACGACCAGGTGAAGATTCGCGGGTTCCGCATCGAGCCCGCCGAGGTGCAGGCCGTGCTCGCCGCCCACCCGGGCGTCGCCCAGGTCGCCGTCGTGGTCCGCGAGGACAGGCCGGACGAGAAGCGGCTCGTCGCCTACGTCGTGCCGAACGGCGATCTCGACGAGGCGGACCTGAGGGCGGCGGCGGCCGAGGCGCTGCCCGAGTACATGCTTCCCGCGGCGACGGTCCGGCTCGAGGCGCTGCCGCGTACCGTCAACGGCAAGCTCGACCGGGCCGCGCTGCCCGCGCCCGAGGTCCAGGTGTCGAGCCGGGGACCGCGCGACGACCGCGAGGCGGCGCTGTGCGCGGTCTTCGCCGAGACGCTCGGCCTGGACGCGGTGGGCATCGACGACGACTTCTTCGCCCTGGGCGGCCACTCCCTGCTGGCCACCCGCCTCGCCGGGCGGGTGCGCGCCGCGCTCGACGCCGAGCTCACCATCGCCGACGTCTTCGAGGCGCCCACGGTCGCCACGCTGGCGCCCAGGCTGGTTCGGGGCACCCGGCCGAGGGTCCGCGACGTGACCCGGCCCGAGATCGTCCCCGCCTCGCCCGCCCAGCGCGGCTTCTGGTTCGAGGAACGCCTGCGCGGCCCCTCGGCCGCCGACGCGCTGCCGCTCGGCCTGCGCCTGTACGGGCCGCTCGACGTCGACGCGCTGCGCTCCGCGTTCGGCGACGTCGTCGCCCGGCACGAGGCGCTGCGCACCCTGCTGGACGAGGGCCCCGACGGGCTGCCGGTCCAGCGTCTCCTCGACACCGGGGAGGTCGCCTTCGACGTGGTGGACGCGCGAGGCTGGTCCGAGGAGCGGTTGCGCGCGGCCGAGACGAGGGCCGCCTCGCACGTCTTCGACCTCGGGACCGACCTGCCCATCCGGGCGACCCTGCTGCGGGTCTCCGCCGAGGAGTCCGTGCTGGTCGTGCTCCAGCACCACGCCGCCGCCGACGAGTGGTCGTTCACCCCGCTGCTCGCCGACCTGTCGCGCGCCTACACCGCCCGCGGCGCGGGCACCGCGCCGGACTGGGCGCCGCTGCCCGTGCAGTACGCCGACTACGCCGTCTGGCAGAGCGAGTCCCCGGCCCCCGAGGACCAGCTCGCCTTCTGGGAGCGGACGCTGCGGGGGCTGCCCGAGGAGAGCGCGCCGCCGCCCGACCGGCCCCGTCCCGCCGAGGCGAGCCACCGGGGCGGGCTGGCGCCGTTCCGGCTGCCGCTGGCCGGGGCGCGACGGCTGGCCCTGGAGACCGGCACCAGCGTCTTCATGGTCCTGCACGCCGCCGTGGCCGCGCTCCTGCACCGGGCCGGCGCGGGCGACGACGTGGCGCTCGGCTCGCCCATCGCGGGCCGCGCCGACGAGGACCTCGCGGACCTGGTCGGCGTGTTCGTCAACCTCGTCGTGCTGCGCACCGACCTGACCGGCGACCCCACCTTCACCGAACTCCTGGAGCGGGTCCGCCACACCGACCTGGCCGCGTTCTCCAACGCGGACGTACCGTTCGAGCAGGTCGTGGAGCGGCTCGCCCCCGAGCGCTCGCTCGCCCGCAGCCCGCTGTTCCAGGTGATGATCGTCCACCAGCGGCTGGAGGACGTGCGGCTGCGGCTGCCCGGCGTGCGCGCCGAACCGTTCCTGCCCGAGACCGGCGGCGTCAAGTTCGACCTCGACATCTACTTCGCCGAGGGCGAGGAGCTGATCGAGGGTTTCGTCGCCTACGCCACGGACCTCTTCGACGCCGGGACCGTCACCGGCCTGCTCGCCGAACTCGGCGAGCTGCTCGGCCAGGCGACCGAGGACCCGGCGCGGCGCCTGTCGTCGCTCGGCACCCCGCTCCGGGGGATCGCGCGGCCCGACACCGCTCGCGAGTTCGCCCCGCTCACCGTCGCCCAGCGGATCGAGGCACAGGTGGCGCGCACGCCGCACGCCACGGCCGTCGTCTCCGGCGGCGTCTCCGGCGGGCTCACGCTCAGCTACGCCGAGCTGGACGAGCGCGCCGAGGCCCTCGCGGACCGGCTCGCCGCGGCGGGGGCGGGCCCCGAGGAGATCGTCGCGATCGCGCTGCCGCGCTCGGCCGAGTTCGTCGTGGCCCTGCTCGCCGTCCTCAAGACCGGCGCGGCCTACCTGCCGATCGACACGACCTACCCGCGCTCCAGGATCGACCTGATGCTCGACACCGCCAGGCCCCTGCTGGTCCTCGGCGCCGACGAGCCGCTCCCCGACGCCCCGCCCCGCGCCGGGGCCGAGATCCGCCCCGACCACCCCGCGTACGTGATCTTCACCTCGGGGTCCACCGGAACCCCCAAGGCCGTCGTCGGCACCCAGCGGGCGCTGGCCAACCGGCTCGCCTGGGGCGCGGACCTCGCCCCCACCGGCGTGCGGGTCGCCAAGAGCTCACCGGCCTTCATCGACGGCAGCACCGAGCTGCTCGGCGGCCTCGTCGCCGGTGACACCGTCGTCGTCGCGGACGACGACACCGCCACCGACGCGCTCGCCCTGGCCGAGCTGATCCGCCGCCACGGCGTGAACCTGGTGACGGTCGTGCCGAGCCTGCTGGCCGCGCTCATGGAGACCGGGGAACTCGGCTCGGTCACCACCTGGGTGAGCAGTGGCGAGGCTCTGCCCGCCGCCCTGGCCGAGCGGGTCCCCGCCCGGCTGGTCAACCTGTACGGCTGCTCGGAGGCGGCCGGGGACAGCCTGATCGCCGAGGGCGGCGGCGGGCTGGTCCCGATCGCCAACACCGTGGCGTACGTCCTGGACGCCGGGCTCCGCGAGGTCCCGGTCGGCGAGCTCTACCTCGCCGGTGACGGCCTGGCGCGCGGGTATCTCGGCGACCCGGCCCGCACCGCCGAGCGGTTCGTGGCCGATCCCTTCGGCCCGCCGGGATCGCGGCTGTACCGCACCGGCGACCGGGTGCGCCGCCGCCGCGACGGCGGCCTGGACTTCCTGGGCCGGGCCGACGACCAGGTCAAGATCCGCGGCTTCCGCATCGAGCCGGGGGAGGTCGAGGCGGTGCTCGCCGCGCAGCCCGGCGTGCGCCAGGCGGCCGTGGCGGCACGCTCGGGACCGCGCCTCGTCGGCTACGTCGTGGGCGAGGACGGTCTCGACCTCGACGCGCTGCGGGTCCGGCTCGGCGAGATCCTGCCCGACTACCTCGTCCCCTCCGTGCTCGTCGGCCTCGACCGGCTGCCGCGCACTCCCAACGGCAAGCTCGACCGCCGCGCGCTGCCCGAGCCCGCCGTCCGCGAGGGCAGGGCGCCGCGAACCGCCGCCGAGCACGCCATCGCCCGCCTCGTCGCCGAGATCCTCGGGCGGGACGGCCTCAACGCCGACGACGACTTCTTCCGCACCGGCGGCGACAGCATCAGCGCGGCCCTGCTCGTGGGCCGCGCCCGCCGCGCGGGCTTCCCCTTCGCCGTCCGCGACGTCTTCCGGCTGCGTACGGTCGAGGCCCTGGCCAGGGTCGCGGCCCTTTCCGGCGGCGCGCCCGTGGAAGGTGACGCGTCCGCGGAAGGTGACGCGTCCGCGGAAGGTGGCGCGTCCGCGGGAGGCGCGGCGGCCCCGGCCCCGGCTCCGGCCACGGTCCCGGTCACGGCGGAGGCGGCGATCCTGTCCGGCGAGGTCGTGACGGGCGGGCCTGTGGAGGCGCGGGCCGAGCTGCCGCTGTCGCCGCTGCAGGAAGGACTGCTGTTCCACCTGATGCTGGCCGGCGAGGACCGCGACATCTACGTCCAGCAGGCCGTGGTGACCCTGGCCGGGCCCGTCGACCCCGGCCGGCTGGCCGGGGCCGCGCGCGAGGTGCTGCTGAAGTTCCCCAACCTGCGGGCCGGGTTCCGCACCGACGGCGGCCGTACCGTGCAGTTCGTCCCCGAACACTTCGAGGTCGACTGGACCTACGCCGAGACCGGCGACCCGGAGGCGCTGGAGGCGTTCGTCGAGGCCCAGCGCGCCCGGCCGTTCGTCCCCGACGAGCCGCCGCTGATCCGCTTCGCGCTGGCCAGGGTGGGCGAGGACGACTTCCGGCTGGTGCTCACCTCCGAGCTGATCCTGCTGGACGGCTGGTCGGGAGGCCTGCTGGTCACCTCGCTGCTGGAGTTCTACACCGACGCGAGCACCGAGCGTGCCCGGCCCGTGGTCCCCTTCCACGCCTATCTCGACTGGGTGAACGGGCAGGACCGGCAGGCCACGATCAAGACGTGGGGCCGCAGCCTCGAAGGGCTCGACGAGCCGACCCTGCTCAAGCCGGAGCTGGCCGACCGTCCCGCCGACCTCGCCACCGCGGGGGAGATCCACCGCGCGCTGCCCGAGGACCTCGCCGCCCGGCTCGGCGCCCTCGCCCGCGAGTCCGGCCTTACCCTCGGCACCCTGTACGAGAGCGCGTGGGGGCTGCTCCTGGCGGGTCTCACCGGCCGTGACGACGTGGTCTTCGGCGTCTCGGTGTCCGGCCGCCACCCCGACGTCGACGGTGTCGAGTCCGTCGTCGGCCTGCTGTTCAACACCGTCCCCGTCCGGGTGCGCGCCTCGGCGGCCGACCCGCTGCGCACCGTCCTGGAGCGGGTGCAGACGTTCCAGTCGGAGCTGTTCGACCACTCCTACGTCGCGCTCGCCGACGTGCAGCGGGTGACGGGCCTCGGGACCCTGTTCGACACCCTCTTCGTGTTCCAGAACTTCCCCGGCATGCCCACCGGGCGCGGCTTCGGCCCCGGCGGCGACGTGCGGGTGACCGGCCGCCAGGTCCGCGACGCGACCCACTACCCGGTCACGATGGTCGTGGAGCCCGGCGCGGGCCTGCGCGTCATGTACCGGGGCGACGCCTTCACCGAGGCCGAGGCCGAACGTCTCACCGACCGGTACGTGCGCGTCCTGGAGACCCTCGCCACCACGCCCGACACCCCCTGCCACCGGCTCGACCTGCTCCTGCCCGACGAGCACGACCGGCTGCGCCGCGACTGGGCCGAGGCCGAACGGTTCGTCCCCGGCCTCACCATCGCCGAGCTGCTCGCCGAGCAGGCCGCGCGCACCCCGGACGAGCTCGCCCTGGTCTCCCAGCCCGACGTGCGGCTCACCTACGCCGAGCTGGACGCGGCGGCCAACCGCCTGGCCCGGCTGCTGAAGGCGCACGGCGCGGGACCGGAACGGGTGGTCGCCCTCGCCCTGCCCCGCTCCGCCGAGATGGTCGTCGCGCTGTTCGCGGTGCTCAAGACGGGCGCCGCCTACCTTCCCCTGGAGCTGGACTACCCGGCCGACCGGCTCGACTTCATGCTGGCCGACGCCGCCCCCGTCTGCCTGCTCTCGCACCGCGACATCGCCGCCGGGCTGGCGAACCCGGGCGCCTCGATCCTGCTCGACGACCCCGCCGTGCGCGAGACGCTGGCGGGCCTGTCCGGCGCCGTCCTGACGGCCGAGGAGCTGCCCGGCTTCGGCAGGGACGTGCCCGGACGGCTGGAGCACCCCGCGTACGTGATCTACACCTCCGGGTCGACCGGACGTCCCAAGGGCGTGGTCACCCCCTACCGGGGTCTGACCAACATGCAGTTCAACCACCGGGCCAACATCTTCGACCCGGTCGTGGCGTCCGCCGGGCGGCGGCTGCGGATCGCGCACACCGTGTCCTTCTCCTTCGACATGTCGTGGGAGGAGCTGCTCTGGCTCATCGAGGGCCACGAGGTGCACGTCTGCGACGAGGAGCTGCGGCGCGACGCCGAGGCGCTGACCGAGTACCTGCGGCGCCACCGGATCGACGTCATCAACGTGACGCCGACCTACGCGCAGCAGCTGCTGGAGGAGGGGCTGCTCGACGGCGAGCACCGCCCGCCGCTCGTGCTGCTGGGCGGCGAGGCCGTCCCGGCGGCGGTGTGGGACCGGCTCGCGGGGGCCGAGGGGGTGCTCGGCTACAACCTCTACGGCCCGACCGAGTACACCATCAACACGCTGGGCGGCGGCACCGAGGACAGCGCCACGCCCACGGTCGGCAAGCCGATCTGGAACACCCGGGGCTACGTGCTCGACGGCTGGCTGCGGCCGGTCCCGCCCGGCGCGCCGGGGGAGCTCTACATCGCCGGAGCCGGTCTGGCCCGGGGCTACCTCGACCGGCCGGGCCTGACCGCCGAACGGTTCGTCGCCGACCCGTTCGGCGGCGGCCGGATGTACCGGACCGGCGACCTCGTACGGGTGCGCCAGGACGGCAACATCGACTTCCTCGGCCGTACCGACGAGCAGGTGAAGATCCGCGGCTACCGGGTCGAGCTGGAGGAGGTCGAGACCGCGCTGGCCGCGGAACCGGGCGTCGGGCAGGCGGCCGTCATCGCCGTCGGCACCGAGGTGCCCGGCGTGAAGCGCCTCATCGGCTACGTGGTGCCCGACGGCGCCGCGCGGCCCGACGCCGAGCGCGAGCACCTGGCGGAGTGGCGGCAGATCTACGACGCCGAGTACACCGAGATCGGCACGGCCGTCCACACCGAGGACTTCGCGGGCTGGGACAGCAGCTACGACGGGTCGCCCATCCCGCTGGAGCACATGCGCGAGTGGCGCGACACCACCGTGGCCCGCATCGAGGACCTCGGGCCCCGGCGGGTGCTGGAGATCGGTGTCGGCACCGGCCTGCTGCTGTCACGGCTGGCCCCCGGCCGCGAGGAGTACTGGGGCACCGACTTCGCGGCCCCCGTCATCGCCAAGCTCGAAGCCGACCTCGGCCCCGGCTCGCCGGTGCGCCTGAGCTGCCAGGCCGCGCACGACACCACCGGCCTGCCCGCCGGCCACTTCGACACGATCGTCGTCAACTCCGTGGTCCAGTACTTCCCGAGCGCCGGATACCTCGCCGACGTGATCACCGCCGCGATGGACCTGCTCGCCCCCGGCGGCGCGCTGTTCGTCGGCGACGTGCGCGACCTGCGGTCGGTGCGCTGCCTGCACGCGGCGATCCAGCTCGGCCGGGGCGGGGGCGAGGCCGACGACGGCGCCGGTACGGCGGCGATCGACCGGGCCGTGCGGATGGAGAAGGAGCTCCTCCTCGACCCCGCCTTCTTCGCCGCCCTCGGCCTGGCCGCGCGGGTGGAGGTCCGTACCAAGCGGGGCGTCCACCACAACGAGCTCAGCAGGCACCGCTACGACGTGACCCTCTGGAAGTCACCCGCCACGGAACTCACGACGGAGCCCGCCACGGAACTCACGACGGGACTCGCGACGGGACTCGCGACGGGGCCCGCCGCGCGGCCCGCCGAGACCCCGGTCGTGGACTGGGCCGGACCCGACGACCTGGCGGCCCGCCTGTCCGGCCGCTCCGGGCCGCTTCGGGTGCGCGCCATCCCCGACCCCAGGCTGTCGGCCGAGCTCGCCGCGCTGCGCGCGCTGGAGGGCGGCGCCTCCCACCGGGAGGCGCGCGAGCTGCTGCAGGCGCCCCCGGCGGGAATCGAGCCCGAGCTGCTGTACGCGCTCGACCCCGGCGTGGTGACCACCCCCTCGGACGAGATCGGCCACTACGACGCCGTCTTCGGCGGCGGGGCCGCCTTCCTCCCCGCGGACCCGGACCGCAGGCCCGTGTCGTACGCGAACAACCCGGCGGCGGCCCGCGACCACGGGGCGCTCGCCGCGCGGGTACGCGAGGGGCTCAAGAAGCGGCTGCCCGGCTACATGGTGCCGAGCGCGGTCGTCACGCTGGACGCGCTGCCGCTGACCGTCAACGGCAAGCTGGACCGGCGGGCGCTGCCCGCCCCCGACCGGCAGGGCCCGCGCGGGTCGGGACGTGCCGCCAGGACCGCCGTGGAACACCTGCTGTGCACCCTGTTCGGCGAGGTGCTCGACGTCTCGGGCGTCGGCATCGACGACAACTTCTTCGACCTGGGCGGGCACTCGCTGCTGGCGACCCGGCTGGTCGGCAGGGTCCGCGCGGTGCTGCGCACCGAGCTCGCGATCCGCGACCTGTTCGAGGCGCCGAACGTCGCCGAGCTGGCCACCCGGCTGCACGACAGGGCCGGTGTCACACTCAGGCCCCCGCTGGCGCCCAGGGAACGGCCCGAGCGCGTCCCGCTGTCGTACGCGCAGCGCAGGCTCTGGCTGCTCGACCAGATCCTGCGCGAGGACGACGGACCCCGCGAGGCGTACCACCTGCCGCTGGCCGTGCACCTGCGCGGCGAGCTGGACGTGGACGCGCTGCGGGCCGCGATCTGCGACGTGACGGCCAGGCACGAGAGCCTGCGTACCGTCTTCGCCGAGCACGAGGGCGTGCCCTACCAGCGGATCCTGCCGCCGGAGCAGGCGCGCCCGGTCCTGGAGATCACCACCTGTTCGCCCGAGGAGGTGATCGCGCGGCCGTTCGACCTCGCCACCCAGATCCCGCTGCGGGTCGCGCTCATTCCGGAGGGAGAGGACGAGCACCTGCTGCTCGCCGTGTTCCACCACATCGCGTTCGACGAGTGGTCCTTCGGGCCGTTCGCCGGGGACGTGGCGCGCGCCTACGCCGCGCGGCTGGACGGGACGGCGCCCGACGGCACGCCGGGGTGGAAGCCGCCCGCCGTGCAGTACGCCGACTACACGCTCTGGCAGCGCGAGCTGCTGGGCGACCCCGTCGACCCGGGCAGCCTGCACGCCCGCCAGCTCGCCTACTGGGCCAAGGCGCTGTCGGGCATGCCGGAGGAGATCCCGCTGCCGGTGGACCGGCCCAGGCCCGCCACCGTCGGCCAGCGCGGCGGGACCACGACCAGGGAACTGCCCGCTCCGCTGGTCGGGCGGCTCCGCGGGCTGGCGCGCGGCGCCCAGGCCAGCATGTTCATGGTCTGCCAGAGCGCGGTCGCCGCGCTGCTGCACGGCACGGGCGCGGGGGAGGACATCCCGCTGGGCAGTCCCGTCGCGGGCCGTACCGACGAGGCGGCCGGCGACCTGGTCGGCTTCTTCGTCAACACGCTCGTGCTGCGCGCCGACACCTCGGGGGACCCCTCCTTCGCCGAGCTGCTCGCCCGCGTCCGCGACACCGACCTGGCCGGTCTGGCCAATCAGGACCTGCCGTTCGAGGCGCTCGTCGAGGCGCTGCGGCCGTCCCGCGTTCCCGGCCGCAACCCGCTGTTCCAGGTGATGGTCGGCTACGAGAACCAGGCCATGGGCGACGTCCGCTTCCCCGGGCTGCGGCAGCGGGAGGCGCTCTTCAGCCCGCCCGCGGCGAAGTTCGACCTCGACTTCATCTTCCGGGAGAGGGGGGAGGAGCTCCACCTCATCGTCGACTACTCGGCCGACCTGTTCGACCCGGCCACGATCGACACGATGATCGGGGCGCTCGTCGGCGTACTGGAGGCCGTCGCTGCCGATCCCGAGGCGCGCCTGAACGACCTGCCCGTGACCCTCACGGCCCGGACCGTGACCGGGACCGGCACCGGACGCGGTGACGGCGGCGTGACCCGGCGCGACGACGACCGCGAGGCGATGCTGTGCCGGGCGTTCGCCGAGGTCCTGGAGGTGGACGCGGTCGGCCCGCACGACAACTTCTTCGATCTGGGCGGGCATTCGCTGCTCGTCATGCAGCTGGTACGCCGCATCCGGCGGGAGCCGGGCTGCTCCGGAGTGAAGGTCGCGACGCTCATGACAGCCCAAACCGTTGCGGAACTGATGAACCGCCTGGAATGAGGCGCTTCACACAACCGTCAAAGATTGTTAGGTTAGGTGAGCCTAACCTAAAACTGAAAGCCCTCCCGGGCTTTGGAAGGACACCCATACTCATGCGCGACACGATGCGCCGCCTGGCCGCGACCGGAACGCTGCTGCTGGGCCTCGGCCTGGTGGGCGCGTGCGCCGGTGAGGGCGGCGGAGCCGAACAGCCCGCCGCGAGCGCCCCCGCCACCCAGGCCGCCCCCGGATTCCCGGTCACCATCACGCACAAGCTCGGCACCACCACGATCGAATCCGCGCCCCAGCGCATCGTCGCCCTCGGCGAGATCGACCAGGACACCCTGCTCGCCCTGGGCGTGCAGCCGGTCGCCATGGCGGAACTGACCGGAATCCAGGCCGACGGGCTCACCCCCTGGACGGCCCCCAAGATCTCCGGGACCAAGCCGACGCTGCTCAAGGCCGGGGAGGCCGGCTTCTCGCTGGAGCAGATCGCCGCGCTCAAGCCCGATCTGATCCTCGCGGGCGGCGACTACTACATCGACAAGGAGTACGCCAACCTCTCCCAGCTCGCGCCGACCACCGCCTACGAGACCGGCCCCGCGGAGGACTCGTGGCAGGTGGTGGCCCGCCAGGTCGCCAAGGCGGTCGGCAAGGCGGACGAGGGGGAGAAGCTCGTCGCCGACGTCGAGGCGAAGGTCGCCTCGGTCAAGACCACCTATCCCGAGCTGACCGGTAAGACGTTCGCGCTGACCAGCGTCTTCCCCTCGGGCAACATCGGCGTGATGAAGTCCGACGCCGACATCAGCGTCAAGCTCTTCGGCCAGTTCGGGCTCGCGCTGCCCGAGGAGATCAAGGCGCTTCCCGGCGAGGGCTTCGCGGCCGAGCTGAGCATGGAGAAGGTCAAGGTCCTCGACGTCGACCTGCTGCTCAGCCACTACAACGACGACGCCGCCACGCAGAAGAAGATCGAGGCCAACAAGCTGTTCGCCGGTCTCGACGTGGTCAAGCGCGGCTCCTACGTGCCGCTGGACCTCAAGGCGTTCTGGCCGCTGCGCACGCCCACGCCGCTGGCGGTCCCCTACGTGGTCGACCAGGTCGTGCCCCAGGTCGCCAAGGCGGCCAAGGCCGCCGGCGCGGCCTGAACCACCCCGCCCAACCCTGTTCCATGCTGCCCCCCGCCGCCACCCGGCCGCGGGGGGACCATCCATTCAGTACGTGAGAGGCGAACATGTCGAGCCCGGTCTATGACGTCGTGGGCATCGGTTTCGGCCCCTCCAACCTCGCGCTCGCGGTGGCCCTGGAGGAAGAGTACGGCTCCAGCGTGAACGCGGTCTTCTTCGAGAGGCAACCGAGGTTCGGCTGGCACCGCAACATGCTCATCGAGGGCGCCACGATGCAGGTTCACTTCCTCAAGGACCTGGTCACCCTGCGCAATCCCACCAGCCCGTACTCCTTCCTGTCCTACCTCCAGGAGAAGGGGAGGCTGGTCGACTTCATCAACCACAAGACCATGTTCCCCACCCGGCTGGAGTTCCACGACTACCTGGAATGGGTCGCCGCCTCCTTTACCGACCTGGTGCGCTACGACTCCGAGGTCGTCGCGGTGCGCCCGTACGACGACGACACCCTCGAGGTCGTCGTGCAGCACGGCGACGAGCTGCACACCTGCCTGACCCGCAACCTCGTGATCGCGGTCGGCCTCGACCCCGTGCTCCCCGACGGCGTGCGGCAGGGCGAGCGGATCTGGCACACCGAGGAGTTGCTGGGCCGGCTCGAAACCCTCGGCGGGCGCGAGCCCAGGCGGTTCGTCGTGGTCGGCGCCGGGCAGAGCGCGGCCGAGGCCGTCGAGCACCTGCACCGCACCTACTCGTCCGCGGAGGTCTGCGCCGTCTTCACCCGGTACGGCTACTCGCCGGCCGACGACAGCCCCTTCGCCAACCGCATCTTCGACCCGGAGGCCGTCGACCACTTCTTCACCGCCCCCGAGGAGGTGAAGCGCATGCTGTTCGCCTACTCCCGCAACACCAACTACTCGGTGGTGGACCTCGACCTCATCGACGAGCTCTACCGGCGCTCCTACGCCGAGAAGGTCGCCGGTGTCCAGCGGCTGCGCATGCTGAACGCCTCCCGGCTGCTCGACGTGCACGACGACGGCGACACCGCCCGCGTCCGGATGTGCTTCCTGCCCACGGGCGAGGTGAGCACGATCGAGGCCGACGCGGTCATCTGCGCGACCGGCTACCGCGAGCGCAACCCCCTCGACCTGCTCGGCGAGGCGCGCAGACACTGCCGTACGGGGGAGGCGGGCGAGCTGCTGGTGGAGCGCGACTATCGGGTCGCCACCGATCCCGGGCAGACCTGGGGCGTCTACCTCCAGGGGGCCACCGAGGACAGCCACGGGATCGCCTCGTCGCTGCTGTCCATGACCGCCGTCCGCACCGGCGAGATCGTGCGCTCCATCGCCCGGCGCTCGGTGTCGGTCCCCCAGGTCGCGGAGATGTGACCGGCGCGCCCGGCAGGCTCTCCCGCCGGGCGCGCCGTTCGGGCGCGGAACGTCTCCGCGCCTCCCGCCCGGCCCGCGAGGCGGTCGTCGACAGCGCCCGGCGCTACCTTTCCCCGCGGACGCCCCGGGCCAGTGCGGTGGTGAGGGCGCGCAGGGACGCCAGGCCGGTGGTCTCGTCGGGGGCGTCGAGGAGGGTTTTGACGAAAGCGGTGCCGACGACCACGCCGTCGGCGAAGCCCGCCACCTCGGCGGCCTGGCCGGGGGTGGACACGCCGATGCCGACGCAGACCGGCAGATCGGTCGTCGCCCTGGTCCGCCGCACGAGATCGGCGGCCGAAGCGCCGACGGTCTCACGGACACCGGTGACGCCCATGGTCGAGGCGGCGTAGACGAAACCGGAACCGGCGGCGGTGATCCGTCTCAGCCGTTCGTCCCTGGTGCTGGGCGCGACGACAAAGACGGTCGCCAGGCCCTGCTCGTCGGCGTGGTCGCGCCACGTCGCGGATTCCTGGACGGGCAGGTCGGACAGGATGCAGCCCGCCCCGCCCGCGTCGGCGAGTTCGGTGGTGAAGCGCTCGACGCCGTAGCGGGCGATCGGGTTCCAGTACGACATGACCAGGACGGGCTTGCCCGTGGCGGCGTGGGCCTCGCGGACGGTGCGGATGACGTCGGCGATCCTGAGGCCGCCGCGCAGGGCGACGTCGTCGGCGGTCTGGATGACGGGGCCGTCCAGGACCGGGTCGCTGTGCGGCAGCCCGATCTCGATGATGTCGGCGCCGGAGTCCAGGACCGTCTTGATCGCCGCGATGCCGCCGTCAACGGTCGGGAAACCGGCCGGGAGGTAGGCGAGGAGCGCGGCCCGGCCCTCGCTCCTGATGCCGGCGAAGGTGTCGTTCAACAGCTGGAGGTTGCCGCTCACTTGGACTCCCCGTCGGTGTCGTACAGCCCGAAGTAGCGGGCGGCGGTGTCCATGTCCTTGTCGCCGCGGCCGGACAGGTTGACCAGGATCAGGCCGTCCCGGCCGAGTTCCCCGCCGACTTCGAGGGCTCCGGCGAGGGCATGGGCGCTCTCGATCGCCGGGATGATCCCCTCGGTGCGCGACAGGAGCCGGAACGCCCGCATCGCCTGGTCGTCGGTGACCGGGACGTATTCGGCGCGCCCCAGATCGTTGAGGTGGGCGTGCTCGGGGCCGATGCCCGGGTAGTCCAGGCCGGCGGAGATCGAGTGCGGCTCGGTGATCTGGCCCTCCTCGTCCTGGAGCACGTAGGAGCGCGAGCCGTGCAGGATGCCGGGCTCGCCCGCCGACAGCGTCGCCGCGTGCTTGCCGGATTCGACGCCGTGCCCGGCGGCCTCGCAGCCGACCAGGCGCACACCGGCGTCGGGCAGGAAGGCGTGGAACAGGCCGAGGGCGTTGGATCCGCCGCCGACGCACGCGATCGCCGCGTCGGGCAGGCGTCCGGTGCGGTCCAGGAGCTGGCCGCGGGCCTCGACGCCGATGACGCGCTGGAAGTCGCGGACCATGGCCGGGAACGGATGCGGACCCGCCGCGGTGCCGAACAGGTAGTGCGTGGACTCGACGTTGGCGACCCAGTCCCGGAACGCCTCGTTGATGGCGTCCTTCAGGGTGCGGGATCCGGACGTCACCGGGACGACCTTCGTGCCGAGCATCCGCATCCGGGCGACGTTCAGTGCCTGGCGCTCCATGTCGACCTCGCCCATGTAGACGACGCATTCGAGGCCGAACAGGGCGCAGGCGGTGGCCGTCGCCACGCCGTGCGACCCGGCGCCCGTTTCGGCGATCACCCGCGGCTTGCCCATCCGCCGGGCGAGCAGGGCCTGCCCGAGGACGTTCGTGATCTTGTGGGAGCCGGTGTGGTTCAGATCCTCGCGTTTGAGGAACATCCGGACGCCGCCGGCGTGCTCGGCGAACCGCGGCACCTCGGTCAGGGCGCTCGGCCGCCCGGTGTAGTCGACGAGCAGTGCCCCGAACTCGGCGGTGAACCGCGGATCGGCCTTGGCCTTCTCGTACTCGTCGGCGACCTCGTCCACCGCGGCGACGAGCGCCTCCGGGATGAACTTGCCGCCGAACGCGCCGAAGTAGCCCTCGGCGTCCGGGGCGCGGCCCGCGGGGGCCGGGATGAAGAACGTGCTGGACATGCGACAGCTCCTCCGCCGGGACGCGTGCCCCGGCCGTCAGGTCAACGGTGATCACCGATCGCGTCTCCACGCAGAGGGGCAGGGCTCCCGCCCTCTCGCCACCCCGGCGGCGCCCGCGAGCCCGGACGCGCTGGAAGCGTCGAAGACCTGGCAGGGGGCGGCGAATCAGGGACGAAGGCAGTGGGCGGGCGGAGGAGAACTCCTCAGACGCCCTGCGTCATGCGCGGCGCGCGAAGCCATCGCATGCCGTTGACCTGACCGGGATCGGAGCCGATCGCGTACCGGACCCGCCGGCCGTGCACCCGCCGCGCGGGCGCCCGGCAACCGCGAGGGCGGCAACCAGGAGCGAGACGGGCGGCGACGGACATGTCGGCAGCCTACCGGAGCCGGCGGTTGCCCTTGATCCGGTCCCGGTGGCGGGTGGGGGCGAGACGGGCGCGGTGGGGATGTTAGGCCGCGTCGCCACGCCGGCCGGGAGCGTGTCATTTCCGTCCGCCCCGTCGGAAACGTCGCCTGACGCAGGACATTAGGGACGTCTATCTCTATCTCATCGCAATCAGCACATACGGGCCATACGCCGTTAACCGTATTAACTGGCGGGTGTTCACCGGCGCTCCTACCGTTGAGGTCGCTCAGGAAAGTGGTTCTGCTGATCCTCGTCTTGGAGGTTCGTCGATGGAACGCCGCACATTCCTTCGTGCCTCGGTGCTCGGTACGAGCACCCTGGCCCTCACCGGAAGCCTCTGGCAGGATGCCGCCCTCGCGGCCCCGGCCCAGAACGCCCCAGGCCCCTACGGCCCCCTGCTGGCCGCCGACGCCAACGGCATCCAGCTCCCGGCGGGGTTCACCAGCCGGGTGGTCGCCCGATCGGGCCAGGCGGTTCCGGGCACCTCCTACACCTGGCACAGCGCCCCCGACGGCGGTGCCTGCTTCGCCGACGGCAGCGGCTGGATCTACGTGTCCAACTCGGAGATCAACCCCGGCGGCGGCGCCTCGGCGATCCGCTTCGACTCCGCGGGCAACGTGGTCTCCGCCTCCTCGATCCTGTCGGGCACCCGGCAGAACTGCGCGGGCGGCGCGACGCCGTGGAACACCTGGCTGTCGTGCGAGGAGGTCGACCGCGGCTTCGTCTACGAGACCCGCCCCTTCGGGGGCGCGGCGACACAGCGCCCGGCCATGGGCCGCTTCAAGCACGAGGCGGCGGCGGCCGACCCGGTCCGCCAGGTCATCTATCTCACCGAGGACGAGACCAACGGGCGGTTCTACCGGTTCGTCCCCACCACCTGGGGCGACCTGTCCTCCGGCACGCTGCAGGTGCTGCGCGCGGGCTCCGCCACCTCGGGGACCTTCACCTGGGCGAACGTCCCCGATCCCGACGGCTCCCCGACCGCGACCCGCAGCCAGGTCGCCGGGGCGAAGTCCTTCAACGGCGGCGAGGGGTGCTACTACGCCAACGACACGGTGTGGTTCACCACCAAGGGCGACAACCGGGTCTGGCAGGTCAACATCGCCGCCGGCACCTACGAGCTCGCCTACGACGACAGCCTCGTCAGCCCCGGCAGCGCCCCGCTGACCGGCGTGGACAACGTCACCGGCTCGACCTTCGGCGACCTCTACGTCGCCGAGGACGGCGGCAACATGGAGATCTGCCTGATCACCGCCAACGACACCGTCTCCACGTTCCTGCGCGTCGGCGGCCAGGGATCCTCGGAGATCACCGGCCCGGCCTTCACCCCGGCAGGCAACCGCCTGTACTTCTCCTCCCAGCGCGGCACGTCCGGTTCCTCCTCCGGGGGCATCACCTACTGCGTGACCGGCCCGTTCCGTACCTGATCCGCGGCCGGAGGGGTGCCGGTCCGCGCGGCGGCGGCCGCGCGGACCGGCACCCCAACACACAGGTCGCGTTCACTCTCCCGATGCCTGGGCTCCCTACGGTGCTGGTCATGGCGTGGAAGACCCGAGTCAATACGGCTCTCGAAGGGATGACGGGCTACAACATCACCCGGGTGCGGCGTAAGGTCGCGCCCCCGCCGCCCGCACCCCCTCCCGCGGACGTTCCCCGGCCACCGGCCGATCCGGAGGTCGACCGGCTGCTGCGCGAACCGGTGTTCGTGCTGTCGCCGGTGAGGTCCGGCTCCACCCTTCTGCGCGTCATGCTGAACAGCCACTCCCAGATCCACGCGCCGCACGAGCTGCACGTGCGGCGCCTGGCGGTCACGATGACCACCGACCCGCTGCGGCAGGCGATGGAGGCGCTCGGCCTCTCCACCAGCGACATCGAGCACATCCTGTGGGACCGCATGCTCCACCGCGAGCTGGCCGGGAGCGGCAAGCGGATCATCGTCGACAAGACGCCCAGCAACGTCTTCGCCCACCGGCGCCTCGCGACCTGCTGGCCGGACGCGCGCTACGTCTTCCTGATGCGCCACCCCGCCTCGATCGCCCTGTCGTGGCACGAGGCCGCCCCGATGGAGCGTCCCTGGGCGGAGGCGATCCGGCACACCCTGCAGTACATGCGCTACCTCACCGAGGCCAGGCGGCTGCTCGACGGGCTCACCCTGACGTACGAGGCACTCGTCGCCCATCCGGAGGAGGAGATGCGCCGGGTCTGCGCCTATCTCGGGGTCGGCTACGAGCCAGGCATGGTCACGTACGGCGACCACGGGCACGGGGAGTTCGTGAAGGGCATCGGAGACTGGCGCGACAAGATCAGAAGCGGCAGGGTCCAGCCGGGCAGGCCGCTGCCCGCCTCGGAGGAGGTCCCGGAGGAACTGCGCGAGATCTGCGCCGAGTGGGGGTATCTCTGATGGATCGTTCCACGATCTCCCAGGGCGGCCGAGGGCTTTCCGGGAGGTCGCGATTTCCGCCGCCCGGGGTGGCCCACGGTCGGCGGGAGGATGAATTCTTCGTATGGAATTCCCTGATCTGCATAGACGCCCCCTGCAGGTGTCATATCTGCGGGCATGGATGCGAACTCCGTGTTGCTCGCCATCGTGATAGTCACCGCGCTGTCCTTCGACTTCACCAACGGCTTCCACGACACCGCCAACGCGATGGCGACCTCGATCGCCACCGGCGCGCTGCGCCCTAAGGTCGCGGTCGCGCTGTCGGCGGTGCTCAACTTCGCCGGGGCGTTCCTGTCGCTGAAGGTCGCGGCCACCATCGCGACCGGCATCGTCGAGTCCGGTGCCATCACCTTGACGGTCGTCTTCGCCGGACTGATCGGCGGCCTGGCCTGGAACCTGCTGACCTGGTACTTCGGTATCCCCTCCAGTTCCTCGCACGCGCTGATCGGCGGCGTGGTCGGGGCCACGCTGATCGCGGCGGGCTCCTCGGCCGTCAAGGGCACGGAGATCGTGTCCAAGGTGCTGGTCCCGGCCGTGCTGGCGCCGCTGACGGCGATCCTGGTGGCCACCATCGGCACCTACCTGGTCTACGTCATCACCAGGAACGTCCCCGAAGGCACCAGGGGCCGCGGGTTCAGGTACGGCCAGATCGGCTCGGCCTCGCTGGTCTCCCTGGCCCACGGCACCAACGACGCGCAGAAGACGATGGGCATCATCACCCTCGCGATGATCACCGCCGGTGCCGTCGGCAAGGACGAGGGAACCCCCACGTGGGTGATCGTGGCCAGTGCGACCGCGATCGCGCTGGGCACCTACCTGGGCGGCTGGCGGGTGATCCGTACCCTCGGCAAGGGGCTGACCGAGATCGAGGCCCCGCAGGGTTTCGCGGCCGAGAGCTCCTCGGCGGCCGTCATCTTCGCCTCCTCCCACTTCGGCTTCCCGCTGTCGACCACGCACGTGTGCGCGGGCTCGGTGATCGGCTCCGGCCTCGGCAAGCACCTGTCGGAGGTCCGCTGGAGCCTCGCGGCCAGGATGGGAGCCGCGTGGCTGATCACCCTCCCGGCCGCCGCCGTGGTCGGCGCGCTGGCCTGGGCGGGGGCCGACGTGATCGGCGGCGCGCTGGGCGTCGCCGTCGTCTTCGGCGTCGCCCTGGTGCTGTCGGGGGCGCTGTACCTGGCCTCGCGGCGCCGGCCCGTCAACGCCGGGAACGTCAACGACGAATGGACCGGGCGGCTCGTCCCGGCCGCGAAGGTGAGGGAGCACGCCGCATGAACGAGTACATCGATCTGGACGCGCTGTGGAAGGTCCTGCTCGCCTCCCTGCTGGCGGGTGCCGGCCTGGTCGCGGTCTTCTCCCTGGCCCTGGTCGGCCTGGTCGGCGGGCGGGCGGCCGGCCGCGCGGGAGCCGGGCTCTGCTTCCTGGTCGTGGCCGCCGGGATCGCCCTCGGCCTGCACGTCATGCTCGCCAAGTAACCGCCCGCCCGGGGATTCTAGAGAGTCTCTCTAGAATCGGCTACGCTTCCGGCATGAGAGCCACTGTCGTCATCACCGGAGGCAACCGCGGGATCGGCCTGGCCACGGCCGAGGAGTTCGCCCGCCGCGGCGACCGGGTGGTGCTCGTGGCCAGGAATCCCGCCGCGGCGGGCGAGGCCGCCCGGCTGGGCGCGGACCTGGTCACCGGGGATCTGTCGACCCTGAAGGGGATCCGGGCCGCGGCCGAGGCGCTGGCCGGCACCTGCCCGCGGCTCGACGTGCTGGTCCACAACGCCGGGATCTGGCCGTCGGCGCGGCGGCTCACCGAGGACGGGTTCGAGGAGTCCTTCGCCGTCAACCACCTGGCGCCCTTCCTGCTCAACCACCTGCTGGAGGACCGCCTGGACAGGGTCGTCCAGGTCACCGCGGGCCTGTACGTCAAGGGCAGGGCCGACCCCGCGCGCACCCCGGCGGGCGCGGACTTCTCTCCCGTGCGCACCTACGCCGACACCAAGCTCTGCAACCTGGCGCTGATGCCGCTGTGGGCCGAACGCTGGAGGCGGCGGGGCGTCACGATCGACGCCGTGCACCCCGGGGTGATCAGGACCGGCCTCGGCGACCGGGGCGGCCCGGTGGGACTGCTGCTGAAGGCCGCGAAGCTGTTCTGGAAGGCGCCGGCCGACGGCGCGGCCCCCGTCGTACGGCTGGCGCTCGACCGCACCGGCACCGGGCGTTACCTCGACGTCGACCGCGAGATGCCCCTCGCCCCCGTGGCCGCGGACCCGGCGCGGGCGGGGAGGCTGTGGGCGCAGGCCGCGGAGCTGACCGGTGTCGCCTAGGCACCGGCGCGGCGAGGAGACCAGGGAGCGGCTGCTGGCCGCGGCGCTCGACCTCTACGAGCGGGAGGGCGCCGACGGGTTCACGATGACGGCGGTGACCGGTGCGAGCGGTGTCAGCGTCGGCAGCCTGTACCACCATTTCGGCAGCTTCGACGGGCTGGCGGCGGCACTCTACGCCCGCTGCCTGTCCGGCCTGCTCGACGCCGTCATCGCCGCGCTCGACGCGGTGCCGGGGGAGGGCGCGGGGGCCGGCGAGGGCGGCGATGACGGCAAGGACGACAAGGACGGCAAGGACGGCAAGGACGCTGAGGCGCGGGCCGCCGCCGGGATCCGGGCCGTGGTCACCGGATACCTGGGGTTCACCCGCGAGCACAGGACCGCCGCGCACTTCGTCCACGCCTCCGCCTACGCCGCCTTCCTCCCCGCGCACGCCGCCCTGGTCGCGAAGGAGAAGGAGCCCAGGCTGGCCGGGATCCTGGGCTGGCTGCGGCCGTACGCCGAGGCGGGGCTGGTCGTGGAGCTGCCGGACGCGCTGACGGAGACGCTGGTCGTCGGCCCCGTGGCGGAGACGGCCCGCCGGTGGCTGGCCGGTGCTCCGGGCATCGACCTGGACGAGGCGTGCCACCTGCTCCCCGAGCGGATCTGGCACTCCTTGCGGACCGGCGTCTCGCGGTGAAGCGGTGAAGCGGTGGAGCCGTGAAGCGGTGACGGCGTAACGCTGTAACCGCGTGACGCCGTCTCGTCGTCCGGCCGTGTGCCGTCTCGCCGTGACGGGACGGCGGCGCCGGGCGGGCACGGCGGCCCGCCCGACGCGGACGAGGTCTCAGCCGGCCACGAGGTCGAACTGCTCCCACGGGCCGATCGCGTCGCGGTTGGCGATGAGCGGCTGCGCCCCGGCGCCCTCGGCGCACACGTACTTGCCGTTGACCTGCGCCCGGAGGCTGACCGACCCGTTGGGGTTGGTGACCAGCTGGAAGGTCTCCCACGCCCCGGCCGAGGGGCGGTTGGCGATGAGCGGCTGCGCCCCGGCGCCCTCGGCGCACACGAACTGGTTGTTGACCCTCGCCCGCAGCCCCACGTTGCCGTTGCCCAGGTCGACGCGCTCGAACTGCTGCGCGGCCCCGGCGGACGTCCCGTTCGCGACCAGCGGCGAGCCGCCGGCGGCGCTGACGTAGCGGTCGTTGGCCCTGGAGCGCAGGACGATCACCGGGGTCGACGACGCCGACGTGGTCACGTTCACGGCGTTCGACGCGCCGGAGGTGTTGCCGGCCGCGTCGCGCGCGACGACGGTGAAGCTGTACGCCGTGGCCGGGGTCAGGCCGGTCACGGTGTACGGCGTGTTCGGGGCGGTGGCCACGACCGTGCCGCCGCGGAGCACCTGGTAGCCGGCCACTCCCACGTTGTCGGTGGAGGCCGACCACGAGAGCGTCACGGTGGTGGCCGTCTTCGCCGTCACGGCGAGGTTGCCCGGCACGGTCGGCGCCTGCCCGTCACCCCCGCCGGAGGCCACGGGCCGGGTGGGGCGGGTGGCGGTGAGGGCGATCTGGCCCTTGAGCATCCTGCCGCCGTCGCCGGTCAGGCGCAGGTAGTA
>NZ_JBPJUQ010000066.1:0-46913 GCF_051192615.1 Streptosporangium sp. G11 | reverse complement strand
GGCAACTCCGGCGGCCGGCGCGACTCCAACCTGCAGCGCACCGGCAACGACTGGATCGAGGTCGCCTTCCGCACCGCCCGCGCCGCCGACCCGGCCGCCAAGCTCTGCTACAACGACTACAACATCGACAACTGGTCCTGGGCCAAGACCCAGGGCGTCTACAACATGGTCCGCGACTTCAAAGCCCGCGGCGTGCCCATCGACTGCGTCGGCCTGCAGTCCCACTTCAACAGCCAAAGCGCCTACAACAGCAACTACCGCACCACCATCTCCAGCTTCGCCGCCCTCGGCGTCGACGTGCAGATCACCGAGCTCGACATCCAGGGCGGCTCCGCCCAGACCTACGCCGCGGTGACCAACGACTGCCTGGCCGTCCCCCGCTGCAACGGCATCACCGTCTGGGGCGTCCGCGACAGCGACTCCTGGCTCGGCGCCAACACCACCCCGCTGCTGTTCGACACCTCGGGCAACAAGAAGGCCGCCTACACCTCGGTCCTCAACGCCCTCAACGCCGCCGACCCCGACCCGGACCCGACGCCCACCCCGACCCCCACACCGACCATCACCCCGACTCCGGTTCCGGGGGCGTGCGCGGCGACGATCACGACGAACAACAGCTGGCCGGGAGGCTTCCAGACGACGGTGACGGTCAGCGCGGGCAGCGCGCCGGTCAACGGCTGGACCGTACGGTGGACCTGGCCCGGCGGGCAGACCATCAGCAGCCTGTGGAGCGGCCAGCACACCGTGTCCGGCTCCAGCGTGAGCGTCCGCAACGCCGCGTACAACGGCTCCATCGCGGCGGGTCAGTCGACCACCTTCGGCTTCACCGCCAACGGCACCGCGGCCACTCCCACGGCCACCTGCACCAGTCCCTGATCCGATTCGTACCGGGCCGGGCCGTGGTTTCCACGGCCCGGCCCGTGCGTCACGTCATCTCCTCCGGCTCACTCCCACGCTCGTGGGGGTGAGCCGGTTTTCCGCTCCGTCGGAGTGGTCTCTCGGGGAGCGGCGGGGCATCCGAGTCGGCGGACACCCCGCCGCCGCTCATCGCCGGGGCTTCTGCGGAACCCTCGGCAGGACGTGGGGCGGCCCGGAGAAGGCCAGGTCCGCCTTGACGACGTTGTAGGCGCGCTTGGGCCGGTAGGACTCGTCGTACAGGGTGGCCAAGCCCTCCGGGGGGTCGGTGAACCAGCCGGGCACCCAGGAGTGCCTGTCGGTGAATCCCCAGACGGTGTAGGACAGGCAGTGCCGGTTGGCCAGGCACGCCTGCAGGAGCACGCTGTAGTTCGACGCCGACGCCTGGAGGCGGGGATTGATCTCGTTGGAGTCGCCCGCGCGCACGCCGTCGGTCATCTGGCTGCGCGCGTCCACCTCGGTGAACGCCGTGGCGAGCCCGAGGTCCGAGAAGGCGTCGAGCACTTCGAGCACCTGGAAGGCGTCGAAGTTGCCGTACTGGGTGCCGAGGTGCCCCTGGCTGCCCACGCCGTCGATGGGGACGCCGCTCGCGCGCAGCTGCCTGACCATGTTGTAGACGTACCAGGTCTTGTCGGAGGGCCCTCGGTCGCCGAACGCCTCGATGTTGTAGTCGTTGTAGAACAGCAGGGCGTTCGGGTCGGCGGCGCGGGCCCAGCGGAAGGCGTCGGCGATGTAACCGGGGCCGAGGTGCTGCGCCCAGAAGCCCTTCAGGTGGATCGACGACGGGGTGTCCCACGGGTCGCTGGCCGCCTCGTTGACGACGTCCCACTGCGAGATCTTGCCCTTGAAGTGCTTGACGACGGCGGTGATGTGATCGCGCAGGATGCCACGGAGTTGCGTCTTGCTGATCGTCCCGTCGCTGACGCCCTGGGTGAGCCAGGTCGGCAACTGGTTCTGCCAGACCAGTACGTGCCCGCGGACCTGCTGTTTGTTCTTGCGGGCGAAGTCGATCAGCTCGTCGGCCGGGCCCCAGTTGTACGTGCCCCGGGTGGGTTCGAGCGACTCCCACTTCATGGCGTTCTCGGCGGTGACGGAGGAGAACTGCGAGGCGGCGAGCGCGCGGTACTGAGGATCGGCCGCGTCGTGCAGTACGTCCAGGTCGATCGCGGTGCCGATGGCGAGACCGTGGCGGGCGGCGAGCGCGCGCAGGCTCTGCTCGGCGACCGTAGGGTGCCGCTCTTCCGCCAGAACGGGAACGGCGTTCAGCGTGCCGGCCAGCATGAGCGTGGTGGCACCGACGGTCAGGAAACGCTTCATAGAACTCCCTCGGGATCGGCCCCGAAAACTTTCGGTTCAGCAGCGAAAACAATCGTATTAAACCTTTCTTCAAGAAGAAAGGCCGACACCAGAATCCCGAAATATTTCAAAAATCACTCAGCGGGTGGGTGGATGCCCGGTCGCGAGGGTGTCGGCGGCATCACGGTCGCGCGGTCCTGAATGGCCGGTGGCATCATGGCCGGGCGTACTCCAGGGCGTCATCGCCGGCTTCTCTGTCCCGGACCACGATCGCGGGCGCGTTTCCGTCGCCGGCCCCGGCTCGCCGGCGCCTTTTCAGGCTTGGCCGCACCTCAATGGGCCGGAGTCAGGGCATTGCGGGAAGTGAAACGTTCAGAACCGCCGATCTTTCGACGGTCAAGCGGCACCGCTGAACAACCTTGACCTCACAAGTCGGGTTTTCGCTGGTGGAGAGGCTGATATCCGCCGCGGCGGAAACGTGATGTTCGCGGGTCACCACATCCACGCGGAAGCGAGACGCCCGAAATTTTCAGTCGTCTCCTTGACACCTTTCCAGGCCTTTTCCCACACTTGGGTGCCGAGCGGGACGCACCGCCTTCCTCGATTGTTAGCGCAACCATTCCGCGATCGCCCTTCTCGGGGACCGGTGGCGGTCGTCGCGGCGATCACGCTCGGAGCGGCGGCGGCCGAAAGGGGAACTCTCGTCGGCGAGCCAAGTACGCAGCGGGACGAACAGCCATGGAAACCATTGAGCCGCCTCGGTTGGACCGGCTTCACCTGCCAGCAGTATCCGGATGGCACGATCTCGGGAGGGTCCGTGATACGGATCGTCATGGCAATCGCTCTTCTCGGCACGTCACTGGTGGCCGTGGCGGGGCAGGCCGTGGCCGGGCAGGCCGCAGCCGCGCCTGTCATCACCATTTCAGATAATGTGCGTTATCAGGAGATGGACGGTTTCGGCGTCTCCACGGCGTTCCGCCGGGGTGAACTGCTGCGTAACCTGTCGACGGTGCAGCAGAACGACGTCTTCCGCCTGTGGTTCGACCGCGAGACCGGCGCGGGGCTCAGCATCCTGCGCCTGGGCATCGGCGCCTCGCCGGTCGGCAGTCCGTACGACAAGATGATCTCCATCCAGCCGCAGAACCCGGGTGGACCTGACGCGCAGCCGAGATACGTATGGGACGGCGACGACGGCGCCCAGGTGTGGGTGGCCAAGGTCGCGCAGTCGTACGGCCTGAAGCGTTTCTACGCCGACGCCTGGAGCGCCCCCGGCTACATGAAGGACAACGGGAGCGAGAACAACGGCGGCACCCTCAAGCCCGAGTGGAGCGCGGCCTACGCCCGGTACCTGGCGCAGTACACGAAGTTCTACGCGCAGGAAGGTATCAAGATCACGGACTTGGGGTTCACCAACGAACCCGATTACACGGCGACCTACGAGTCCATGCGCTTCACTCCGGCCCAGGCCGCCGCCTTCGTCAAGGTCCTCGGCCCGATCGCGACCGACGTCAAGATCGCATGTTGCGACTCCTACGGCTGGGACCAGGCCAAGGCGTACACCAACGCCATCGAGGCGGACTCCGAGGCCCGCCGCTGGGTGTCCACCTACACAGGTCATACCTACGCCAGCCAGATAACGAGCCCGCAACCCGGGAGCAAGCGCACCTGGATGTCGGAATGGGGCCCCGACGGGAGCACCTGGAACGAGAACTGGGACGACGGGAGCGGCCAGGACGGCTTCACCATCGCCCAGAGCATCCATCAGGCTCTCACCGTCGGCAACGTCAGCGGCTACATCTACTGGCTGGGGGGCTCTTCGGGAGCCACCCGGGCGCTGATCCAGATCGACCCGGCAGCGCGGACATATCGCGTGTCCAAGCGGCTGTGGGCGATGGCGGCGTACAGCCGGTTCATCCGGCCGGGCGCGGTCCGGCTCGGCACGTCGACGAGCAACTCGTCGCTGAGGGTGTCGGCGTTCCTCGACTCCGACGGATCGAAGGTCGTCGGGGTGCTGAACACCGGCAACTCGGCCGTCACCTGGGACGGCCTGCAAGGTGGCACCACCGCCTACGTCACCGACAACTCCAACTCGCTCACGCGCGCCACGGTCACGGGCGGCGCCGTCACCCTCAGGCCGCGCTCCCTCACGACCGTCGTGATCGGCGGGCCCACGCCGACTCCCACTCCCACGCCGACGCCCACGCCGACGCCCACGCCGACTCCCGTCCCCGGTGGGTGCACGGTGACGATCCAGACGGTGAACGCCTGGGGCGGTGGCTTCCAGTCCAATGTCACCGTGCGTGCCGGCTCCAGCGCGATCAACGGCTGGACGGTGAGCTGGACCTGGCCCGGCTCACAGTCCATCACCCAGCTGTGGGGAGGCGTACGGTCCGGCTCAGGAGCGGCTGTCACCGTCCGGAACGAGACCTGGAACGGCAGCCTCGCCGCCAACGCCACCACCACGTTCGGATTCACCGCCAACGGAACCGCTGCCACACCGGTACTGACATGCGGAGCCTCCTGACCTGACGACGGCGCGCCGCCGCTCCCCGCGTAAGGGGGAGCGGCGGCGCGCCCGGTTCGCGGCACGGCGGCGGTGCCACCGCCACCGTGCCGCGGGGCCGGCCGAGAGCGAAATGTCAGCCCACCCGGCAGGAGACCGTCGGCCAGGTCCAGTCGCCGCCGTGCATGACGGTGAAGCCGAAGCTGTTGCCGCTGCCGTTGGGGCGCATCGTCATGACCTTGCCGGTGCTGTCCCAGGTCGGGGTGCCGTTCCAGGTGGCGGTGACCCGATGGGCGTTGCGCAGGGTCACCGTGACGATCCAGCTGCTGCTTCCCGAGACGCCGACCGACAGGTTGAACCGGTCGCTCCACTGCTGGCCGGCGGTGACGACCGCCGTGCAGTTGCCGCCGCCCGGCGGGTCGGTCGGGGTGGTGCCGCCGTCAGGTGCCACGGCCCTGCCGGTGGAGGGCGAGATCATGCCGGCGCACAGGTTGCGGCTCCTCAGGTTCGCGGCGATCTGCGGGATCGCGTTGAGCGTCGTCGCGTACTGGTCGTGCATCAGGATGATCTGGCCGTTCTGCAGCCGTCCGGCGGCCTGCACGATCTGGGCGGTACTGGCGCCGTTCCAGTCCTGGGAGTCGACGTCCCAGATGATCTCGGTGAGGCCGAGCTGCTGCGCGACCGACTTCAGGGTGGCGTTGGTCTCCCCGTACGGAGGCCGGAAGAGCCTGGGCGCGGTTCCGGTGGCCTGCTGGATGGCCTGCTGGGTCCGCTGGAGCTCCGACTGGATCTGGGAGCCGCTCATGGTGACCAGGTGGGGGTGGGTGTAGCTGTGGTTGCCGATCCACATGCCGGCGTCTCGCTGGGCGCGGACCAGGGCCTGGTTGTTCTGGGCGTTCTGCCCGGTGTTGAACATGGTCGCCCGCAGGCCGTTCTGCCGCAGCGCGTTCAGCAGGTTGCCGGTGTTGCCGGGGTTGGGCCCGTCGTCGTAGGTGAGCCCGACATATCCGGCACTGCAGTCGGCGGCCCGCGCCGCGGGCGACGAGGTCACGGCGAACGCCGCGCCCAGGACGGTGAGAAGACCCATCACGAGTGCACTCCGGATGCGTGAGCGGCGTACCCGGCTTCCGCCGGTGACGGTTGCGTTGTCGATCACTCTGTTCCTCCACTGGAACATCGATCGGTAAGGACGAGGGACGCACGCACGTACGGTCGCGGCGTAACGCGTACGGAATGCGCAGAGCCGCGTTGAGCTGCGGTTCTGTCGCCGGTCACCCGGCTGGGGCGAGCAGGCCTGTCT
This sequence comes from Streptosporangium sp. G11, assembly GCF_051192615.1. Lineage (NCBI taxonomy): Bacteria > Bacillati > Actinomycetota > Actinomycetes > Streptosporangiales > Streptosporangiaceae > Streptosporangium > Streptosporangium sp. G11. The sequence goes on along the minus strand of NZ_JBPJUQ010000066.1, from coordinate 40,899 downwards.
GGTGAGTCATTCTGTGTATCGCCATGAAACCTGTCAAGAAAGCATCGAAAGCTTTCGGTCGCGTTGGCCGAACTTCGATCATGAGACAACAGTTTTCATTGGCCGACCCCAAGTCCGGCCAGCCGGTCGAGAGCTGTGAACAGGGGGAATGTCCTTCAGGGGAGTCGAAATCAAGATTGTGTTTCCGATATATTTCTGAAAGTTGTTGACAGTTCGGCGAGCCAAACCCACACTCTCACCATTGACAGGCCCTAACCACTGTCGATCCGGGTCACCCGCCGCGCGGCCTGGTCCTCCGGTCGCCGACCGCGCGGCGACCGGCCAACCCAGTCGCGTTGTACGACTCCAACGCGCGGTGGACGTCACCTTGGCCACCGAAAGCCCCGCCGGGTCGTATCACGCTGCCTGCCCCGCCAGACTTCACGAGGAGCACGCACATGAACGATGCCCACGCATCCCCGAAGGGCCGCCGACGCGGCCGCATCAGGCCGCTCGTCGGCCGAGTCTGCGCCGTGGCGCTGGCCATGGCCGTGGCGGTGCTGCCCGGCCCCGCCTACGCGGCCATCACCACCAACCAGACCGGCACCAACAACGGCTACTTCTACTCGTTCTGGACCGACAGCCAGGGCACGGTCTCCATGGAGCTGGGATCCGGCGGCAACTACAGCACCTCATGGAGGAACACCGGGAACTTCGTCGCCGGCAAGGGCTGGAGCACCGGCGGGCGCAGGAGCGTGAGCTACTCGGGCAGCTTCAACCCGTCCGGCAACGCGTATCTCACCCTCTACGGGTGGACGAGAAACCCGCTCGTGGAGTACTACATCGTCGACAACTGGGGCACCTACCGGCCCACGGGGACGTACAAGGGCACGGTCACCAGCGACGGCGGCACGTACGACATCTACCAGACGACGCGGGTCAACGCCCCCTCCATCGACGGCATCAGGACTTTCAACCAGTACTGGAGCGTCCGGCAGTCGAAGAAGACCGGTGGGACCATAACCTCCGGCAACCACTTCGACGCGTGGGCCCGCAGTGGAATGAGCCTGGGCAACCACGACTACATGATCCTCGCGACAGAGGGCTACCAGAGCAGCGGTAACTCCAACATCACGGTGGGCGGCTCCGGCGGTGGTGGCGGTGGCGGCGGCGGCGGTGGTGGCGGTGGCTGCACCGCGTCGCTCTCCGCGGGCGAGCAGTGGAGTGACCGCTACAACCTCAACGTCTCGGTCAGCGGTTCGAGCAACTGGACCGTGACGATGAACGTCCCGTCCCCCGCGAAGGTCCTCGCCACCTGGAACATCAGCGCGAGCTATCCCAGCGCCCAGGTGCTGACCGCCAGGCCCAACGGCAGCGGCAACAACTGGGGCGTGACGATCCAGCGCAACGGCAACTCGACCTGGCCGACGGTCTCCTGCAGCGCGGGCTGACCCCGGAACACCCGAGACACCGCGTCCACGGCGCGGCGGCCCACCGCCGCCGCGCCGTCGTCCTCGACGGCCGCGTCGGGGGCCGGCAAGGAGCCGAGGTGCCGGACACGGCGTTCCGGGACCGGTGGCCCGGTGCGCCGGCCGCCCTGGCCGGGAGGGGCTTTCGCACGCGCGGTCAAAGTTCCGCGTCGTCCTGCCGTGCACTCGCCCGCCCTCTATGTTGGGATCGTGCCGTTACGGGAACGCGGGCGTGGATTCGCCGCCGCGGGGTGGGGCGGGGCGGTCCTGTCGGCAGCGGTGCCCTATGCCGCGCTGGTGCCGCCCGCCGATCCGCTTGTCGTCATCTGCGCCTACCGCACCGGGCCCGATCCGGCCGCGGCCGGGCTGGCCTACGCCCTGCTGGCGCACCTGCTGCCGCTCGCGCTCCTCGTGCTGGCGGCGCTCTCGCTCAGGGCCGGCGCGACCAGGCCGTGGCCACACTTGGCCGGCGCGGCGGCGGCAGGGGTGACCGGCGGCTGCTACGCGCTGTCGTCGGCATCGGTCTTCGCCTACTGCCCTGAGGACTCTGTCGGCGCGGGCGTACTCGTGCCGCTCTACGCCGGCTCGGCCCTCTGCACGCTGCTCGCCGGCGTGGTGCGACGGGTCAGGCCGATCGCCGCCGGGATGACGTAGCGCCGGTGCCCGGACTCCGGCGATCCGGCCGCGACCGGCGAAGGCGGCCCGGCGCGGTTGGGGAGTCCGGCCGGCCGGGTACGAAGCGCGGGCGAATCCCCCTGATCTCGACCCCGTACAGAGGCTCTAGGCCGACGTGGTGATGAGCTCGTCGGTGACCCACCGCGCGACGTCGGCGGGGTAGGGCGCAGACAGCCCGAGGACGATGTGCCGGAAGCCGGCGTCGATCGCTTCGCCGATCGCGTCCTGGACGGTGCCGGGCCGGTCGTAGGAGACCGGCAGGTGGATCGAGCGGGTGACGGAGGCGGGGTCGCGGCCGATCTCCGCGCAGTAGCGGTCCAGCAGTGCGCTGCGGCGGATGACGTCGTCGATGTCGCCGCCGGGGATGTTCCACAGGTCGGCGTGCTCGGCGACCACGCGGAGCACGGCGGCCGAGCGTCCGCCGACAAGGATCGGCGGGTGGGGGCGCTGGACGGGTTTGGGGTTGCAGAACGCGCCGGTGAGGTCGACGTAGGTGCCGTGGAAGTCGAACGGTTCGGTCTCGGTCCACAACCGCCGGATGACCGCGCACGCTTCGGCGAGGCTTCCCACGGCGTGGGCGGAGTCGTGGAAGGGCAGGCCGTGTGCCTCGTACTCGCGCCGGGCCAGAGGGTGGCTTGGGCGCGAGCCCGCGCCGATGCCGAAGTCGAGCCGTCCGCCGGAGACGACGTCGACGGTCGCGGCGATCTTGGCCAGCATCGCGGGCGGCCGGAAGCGGTTGCTGGTCACGGGCAGGCCGAGGCGCAGCCGTCGGGTCTGCGCGGCGAGGGCCGAGAGCAGCGTCCAGCCTTCGTGGGTCGGTCCGTCCGGATCACCGCCGATCGGCATGAGGTGATCGAACAGCCACGCGTGCTCGATCTCCGGGATCGTGTCCGCCTCGCGCCAGACCCGCAGGACGTCGTGGTAGTCGACGTTCGACGGGGCGGTCATGATCCCGAAACGAGGCCGGGGTGTTCGCGGCATGGGGTGGTTGGTCCTTTCGACATGGGTGGGACACGCTCCGGTCCGGAGGCGGCCAGGGGACTTGAGCCTTGGGGGGCCCGCCCTCGCGACGCGCCGGGCGGCAGGGGGGCGCGGCGTCCTGTGACCGGTGTGACGAGCGATCAGCGACGTCCTGTGACCCCGGTGTGACGAGCGATCAGCGACGTCGCCGCGCCGCGTCGAGCAGGGCGGGCGGCATGTCGAACTTCTCGTGCGCGGCGAGGTCGACGCCGGGAGCGACGATCGCGTCGATCGCGTCGAGCACGTCGGCGGAGAGCACGGTGTCCGCGGCGGCGAGCTGGGAGCGCAGGTGGTCCATGGTGCGGGGGCCGATGATCGCGCTGGTCACGGCGGGATGCGCGGTGACGAATCCGAGCGCGAGCTGGATCATCGTCAGACCGGCCTCGTCGGCGACCGCGGCCAGCCGTTCGACGGCGTCGAGCCTGGCCCGGTTGGCGGGGATGGCGGTGTCGAAGCGCTCCGGCATGAGTGTCGAGCGGCTGGTGGTGATCTCCCGGCCCTCGCGGATCGCGCCCGACAGCCAGCCCGAGGCCAGCGGGCTCCACGCCAGCACGCCGAGTCCGTACTGCTCGGTCACGGGCAGGACGTGGGTCTCGATCCCGCGCTGCAGGATCGAGTAGCTGGGCTGCTCGGTGACGTAACGGCCCAGGTGGTTCTCCCGGGCGGCCCACTCGGCCTGCACGATGCGGTACGCGGGGAACGTCGAGGAGCCGAAGTAGCGAATCTTTCCCGCGCGCCGCAGGTCGGTCAGAGCCGACAGCGTCTCCTCGTCGCCGGTGCTCGGGTCCCACCGGTGGATCTGGTAGAGATCGACATGGTCGACGCCCAGACGGCGCAGGCTGTTGTCCAGCTCGGTGACCAGCCAGCGGCGCGAACCGCCCCGATGGTTGCGCTCGTCGCCCATCGGCATGCTCGCCTTCGTGGCCAGGACGATGTCGTCTCGGCGGCCGGCGATGGCCTTGCCGACCATCTCCTCCGACTCGCCCTGGCTGTACATGTCGGCGGTGTCGATGAGGTTGATCCCTCCCTCCAGGGCGGCGTCGACCATGGCGGTGACCTCGTCCTGGGTGGTACGTCCCAAACCGCCGAAGTTCATCGCGCCGAGCACGAGGGTGCTGACCTGCACGCCGGTGCGGCCCAAGGTGCGGTACTGCATGACTGTTCCTCCTGGGAGGTGAAGCGGGTGTGTGATGCCCGGCTTGGTGGTGGCTCGCCTCTTCTGGCATCCTGGACAAGCGGAACCGTGTTCCGCTAACCAATATACGGAACACGGTTCCGTTTGCCAAGTGGAGTGACGGAGGTAGCGGCGCGGTGGTCGACATCGACGGCGGATCGGGGTCGCCGACCCCCCGGAAGCGGGCCGACGCCCGGCGCAACGAAGAGGCACTGCTGGACGCGGCCGCCGCGGCTTTCGTCGCTTCTGGCGTCGACGTGCCCGTACGCGACATCGCGGCCAGGGCCGGCGTCGGCGTCGGCACGATCTACCGCCACTTCCCGACGCGGGCCGATCTCATCGTCGCCGTCTACCGGCACCAGGTCGAGGCGTGCGCCGAGGCCGGTCCGGCACTGCTGGCGAACAGCGCCACACCGCACGCCGCCCTGGCGCGGTGGATCGACCTCTTCGTCGACTTCCTGGTCACCAAGCACGGCCTCGCCGAGGCGCTGCGTTCCAACGACGCCGCCTTCGAGACCCTGCACGCCTATTTCCTCGACCGCCTCGTCCCCGTGTGCGTTCGGCTGCTCGACGCCGCCGCCACGGCGGGCGAGATCCTCCCCGACGTGAACGCCTACGAACTGCTGCGTGGCGTGGGCAATCTCTGTATCGGCGCGGAGAACGACCCCCGCTACGACGCGCGTCGCATGGTCGCGCTCCTCATCGCAGGACTGCGCCTCCACTAGGGAGAGCCGGCCACGAGTTCCTCGCGGGGCTGTGTGCCGGCAGTGGCGCGGGCGACGGCATCGGGGGCGGCGGCCGGCGGCGCGTGGCGTCCCGATCGCAGGTCGCGCTGTCGCGACGCCGGGTGGCGTCCGCCCACCGGTTGACCCGTCGTACCCGGCGCCATCGGCGGGCCGCCGCGGCGTGTCACCCCCCGTGGCGCCTCGGGTCGATCAGATCTATAGTCATATCCATGACTACTCAAATTCATGAGTATGGATGGCCCGTGGCACTCCAAGCACGCGGTCCTGGCGGCGCCTCTCAACGCTGAACACGGCGGCCACCGGCTCACCAAGATCTTTGAAATCGTCCGGCACCCCGCCCGGCCGGAGGTCTTCGAGCGCCCGCGGGCGACCAGGGCAAGGAGACGTTCCCGCACCGGGGCGAGCACGCGGACCCCGCCTCTCCTGTCCGGCGGGATGCCGGCTGGAACGCGAGACTCGCGACCGGTGCGGGGAAACCGCGCGGGCGCTCGGCGCGCGCACGGCCCGCGCCGGAAGGGAGACATCATGACCGCCTACACGCGATACGTCGCGCTCGGGGACAGCCAGACCGAGGGCCTCGGCGACGGCGACGAGCTCAACGGCCACCGCGGCTGGGCCGACCGCCTCGCCGAGCATCTGGCCGGCGCCAACCCCGGGCTCCTCTACGCCAACCTCGCCGTCCGCGGCCGGCTGGCGGGCCAGATCCGCGCCGAGCAGCTGGCCGCCGCGCTGGCGCTGCGCCCCGACCTGGCCACGGTCATGGCGGGGATGAACGACATCATCCGTCCCGGCTTCGACGCCGCACTGGTGGCGGGCGTGCTGGAGGAGATGTTCGCCGCGCTGACCGAATCGGGCGCACATGTGGTCACCATTACATTTCCCGACATCGGGAAGATCGCACCGATGGCCCGCCCGCTCCGGCCCAGAGTGCTCGACTTCAACGCCCGCATCCGCGACGCCGCCGCCCGGCACGGGGTCACGCTGGTGGACACGTTCGCGATGGAGTTCGTCACGGACGCGCGGATGTGGGGCGTCGATCGCCTGCACGCGAGCCCGACGGGCCACGCCCGCATCGCCGCCGCCATGGCCCACAGCCTGGGGCTGCCCGGCAGCGACGACACGTGGGCGCTGCCCTTCCCGCCTGTGCCCGCGCCGGGGGCGTGGCGGGTGGCGGCGGCGGAGATGCGGTGGCTGGCCACGTTCGCGGGCCCGTGGATCGGCCGCCGCCTGCGCGGCCGATCCTCGGGCGACGGCCGCACGGCCAAACGTCCGGAGCTCACTCCCTGGGGCCGGTCGACAGCGGGCACGTCGTCGACGCCGACGTGCCCGGCGCGGCTTGATGTCCCTCACCCGGCCCCGGACGAAGCGGCGGATCCCCGTGATCCGCTGCTCGACCACGCCGTGGGCCTCGAAGAGCCCGTCCTCCGTCAGGTCGGCGAACTCCGGCCGCATGAGCGGCTCGTGCGCCGAGAAGGAGACGAGGCGCGGGGCGGCGAGCCGTTCGAGCGCCGGGCGGGAGCGGAGCCCGGATGATGAGCGACGCCGCGGGGCGTCCATCGATCGGACGCCCCGCGGCGGCGTTACCTGACAGGGCGGATCGGGTCCGCCGTGGTGATCAGCTTCCGTAGACCTCGAAGGTGAACAGGGAGTAGCCCCACGCCGTGCCCCGGGTGGTGCCGTGGATGCGCACGTACCGGGCGGAGTTGCTCAGACCGGTGTTGTCGTCCTCACCGCCGTTGCCGCCGGTCACAGACCGGGCGTTGGTCCAGGTCGTGCCGTTGGGCGAGGTCTGGATCTGGTACGCCGACCCGTAGGCCGCCTCCCACACCAGGCGCACCCGGTTGATCGTGTACGTGGCGCCCAGGTCGACCTGGATCCACTGCGGGTCGGAGAAGGCGCTGGCCCACCGGGTTGTCGCCGACGCGTCCACCGCGGCCGAGGCCGGGTAGGCGGCCGCCTCCACGCTGGACGCCGTCGCCGGCTTGTTCAGCGCGAGGTTCGACGTCGGCGGTGTGCCGCTGGTGAACGTGAAGGAGTCGATGTCGAACAGCGAGCCCGCGCCACCGGTGAAGACCAGGAACAGGTTCGTCGTCCCGGACGGTGGCGTCACGGTGCCGGTGACGTTGGCCCAGGTCTCCCAGCCTCCGGTCGGCGCGACCGTGGCCGTGCCGACCACCGTCCCGGTCGCCGAACCGGCCCGCAGGGTGAGCGTGCCGCCGGCGCCGGCCGAAGCGACCCGGGCCGTGAACGACGTGACCCCGGTCAGGTTGTACGGCGTGAACGAGATCCAGTCCCCGTTCTCGACGTACCCGATCGCGTTGCCGCCGTTGGCCGACGGCTTGGCCACGACCTGCACGCCCTGCTGGGCGCTGTAGTGCTCGGCCTGGCGGGTCCGCGGCTGCAGGACGGCCTGCGGCGCGTGGATGGCCGTGGTCGAGCCGACCGGGGTGTACTCCGCGTCGAAGACGCCGAAGATGTTCGCGTTGGCGTCGTGCTCACCGTCCACGGGGGTCTGGATGGTGCCCGAGCAGCCGGTCGCGCTGGTCATCTGGTGGCCGTGGCTGTCGTGGCCGAGGATGTAGTTGATCTTCACCCGGCTGCAGTCGATGGTCGGGGCGTTCGGGTCGGCGACGCTGATCTGGAACGGGATCGCGTCGCCGAAGTTGAACACCCGCCCGTTGAGCGGCAGGTTGAGGGTGACCGTCGGTTGCCCGACGCTGATGGTGGTGCTCGCCGTGGCGCTACGACCGGTGTTGTCGCTCACCGTCAACGTCACCGTGTACGTGCCGTTGGCCGTGTAGGTGAACGACGGGTTGGCCGCGGTCGAGTCGGTGCTGCCGTTCGTCGTGAAGTCCCACGCGTACGTGATCGGGTCGCCGTCCGGGTCGGTGCTCCCGGCCGAGCTGAACTGCACGGTGAGCGGCGCGTTGCCGGCCTTCGGGTTGGCGTTGATCGCCGCGATCGGGGCCTGGCCGGTGCCCGAGTTGTACTCGATCCTGTACACGGCCGAGTTGGCGTCGCCGCCGAACCAGCCGGTGCCGTAGTCGAGCACGTACAGCGCGCCGTCCGGCCCGAACTCCGAGTCCATCACCTGGGTGCCGGTCCAGGTGGGGAAGGGCTCGATCGTGCCCACCCCGCCGCTGCCGTTCAGGGTGACCGTCTTGATCCACCGCCGGCCGAACTCGCTGATGAACACCTTGCCGCCCATCGACGCCGGGAATTTCACGTCCGAGACCAGACCGGCGTCGTAGTTGTAGACCGGGGCGCCCATCGGCGACCAGCTTCCGCAGCACAGCTCCGACCGGTCCTGGCCGACCCCGTACGGCAGCCAGGCCGCGCGCGAGGCCGGGAGCTGGGTGATGCCGGTGTTGTTGCGCGAGTTGTTCGTCGGCCCGCCGGCGCAGTTGAACGCGGCGCCCGAAGGTCCTGACGGGAACGTGAAGTCGACGTAGGGCACGTTGAACTGCGAGCAGTACGGCCAGCCGTAGAAGCCGGGCTGGGTGATGCGCTCGAACGAGACCGACGCCGCCGGGCCCCGGGTGGCGCTGGCGCTGCCCGCGTCCGGCCCGTAGTCACCGAGGTAGACGGTGCCGGTGGCCTTGTCCACGTTCATCCGGAACGGGTTGCGGAAGCCCATCGCGTAGATCTCGGGCCGGGTGTTCGCGGTGCCGGGCGCGAACATGTTGCCCGCCGGGACGGTGTAGCCGCCGCCCGCGCTCGGCTTGATCCGCAGCACCTTGCCCCGCAGGTCGTTGCTGTTGCCGGAGGTGCGCTGCGCGTCGTAGGCCGGGTTGCGGTCGGTCCGCTCGTCGATCGGCGTGTAGCCGCTGGAGTCGAACGGGTTCGTGTCGTCGCCGGTGGAGAGGTAGAGGTTGCCGGCCGCGTCGAAGTCGATGTCGCCGCCGACGTGACAGCACATGCCACGGCTGGTGGGAACGTCGAGGACGGTGACCGCGGAGGCCGCGTTGAGGGTGTTGTCCGCGTTGACCGTGTACCGGGCCAGCCGGTTCACCCCGTTGAACGGGGCGAACTGGGCCGCCGTTCCCGAGGCGGGCGCGTCACCGCCCGGGGTCGACAGCGGCGGCGCGTAGTAGACGTACACCCACCGGTTCGACGCGAAGTTCGGGTCGGCCTTGATGCTCTGCAGACCCTCCTCGTCGTGCGTGTACACCGGGATGGTGAGCGCCACCTTGGTGTTGCCCAGCACGTCGGTGTAGCGGATCACGCCGTCGCGCGACGTGTGCAGCACGCCCCGGTTGGGCAGGACGGTCAGGCCCATCGGCTCGCCGGTCTCCGCCACGCCCTTGGCCAGCGTCACCTGGGTGTAGCCGGGCGCCGCGACCGCCACGGCCGCCGCGGTGTTCGGTACGGCCTGTGCCGGAGGGCCCAGGCTGAGGGCGGTCGCCAGTACGGCGACGCATGCGACTAGCTTTCTTAACATGATCGGTGGTGCTCGCTTCCTGTAGTACGAGTCCATACAGGCGTGCGCCGATCACGCCAACGACGCGTAAGGGTGGGGGGAGATCCGTCAGCGACGTCGTTCGGACAAACTGTGACCGCTATGGGTAAAACAGTCAACAGGTCTCTGTCAGGGGTTGTGAGTCACCTCGCCTTCGAGCGCTGCGGGGTCGGGGCGGGCCGTCAAGCGGCCGCGGGCGGACGTGTTGAGGGCATCACGAAGGTGGCCGTCGCCGGTCGTCACGGGTGACCACGGCGCGGGAACGGAGGGGTCGCCCCACTCGCCGGCGAGGGAGGCCGGTAACCGGTGAGCGCTGGTGCCGTCAGCGCCCGACGGCCTCCGCCGGCGGGTGATGAGCGAGGCCGGGTCGGCAGGGTGGTCGGCGTCCGCCCCTGCCGGCCCGGCTATCTCCCTTGTGTCGGCGGCGCGGCACCACCTGGCGCCGCGCCGGCCGTCAGCAGGTCGCGGTGGGGCAGATCAGCAGTCGCATGACGACCTCCAGGCCATTCGAGGGGGGTGGTGGGGACCGGCCGATCGCCGGCCGCAGTGCGGGGTCGCGATCGGTGGAACTGCGTGATCAAGTGCGGTGGTACGAATACGGGGTGAGCCGGGGTCGTGGAAACCCGGTGATCGGTACAGCCCGCGGGCCTGCCTCGGCCGCCGCCGTGCGGTGCCAGGCCCTGTGGGTGAGGTGGTTCGCTCCCGGCCGCTCCGGCCCGACGGCCGCGCGCACGCGCGGCGATTCGACCCGGCCGCCGATCTCGGCCTCGGACGGCGACCCCCCGCCGCGCAGGGGGCGAAAAGTGCGGCGCTGCAGTCGCAAATCGCTGCACCTCCTGAACTTTCGCCAACTTTGCGGCTCATTCTGGTGCGATCTTAAAATGTTACGTACGGATTGTCTAGATGTTACGGTCGACTTCGTCGGACTTTCGTCGTTTCAGGACGAAAGTCCAGCGTTATTAGGCGAAACTCCACCTACGCGGCACAGAGAAATGGCAGGCCGCAAGAACGTTCGCCCGGAACCGGGCGCGGAGCGGCCGTGGCTCGCGCGCGCCGCCCCACCGGCCGGTAACGGCGCACCGGCTCGCGTGACGGGCCCGGCGCGGCGACCACACCGTGGCGGGAAGACGCCGCGGGAGATCGCCGACCGGGCGCGGGTCGCCGGATCGGCGGCGGCCGACCGGGTTCCAGGGCAGACGGCCGGCGAACGACGACCCGGTGATCGCCGCCATCGCCGCGGCCCGGCAGCGCGGGTCAGTGGCCCCTGAACGCCTCCTCCAGCCACCATGAGCCACGCTCGCGGGTGATCTTGGCGTGGACGAGCAGCGGCCGGTCGCGCGCCCCCTCCAGCCAGGTGGCCACGCCGTCGAGGTCCGACACGGCGGAGACGGTGACGGCGGCGCAGCCGTGACCGCGCGCGATGGAGGCCAGGTCGGTGGGCGGGAAGGTGACGGTGTCCAGGCGGTGGCCGGCGAAGTGGTGCACCTCCGCGCCGTACGCCTCGTCGTCGTAGACCACGATCACCATGGGCAGCCCGAGCCGGACCACCGTCTCCAGCTCCGCGATGCCCATCAGCGCGCCGCCGTCGCCGAGGGCGGCGATCGGCAGGCGGTCGGGGCGGGCCAGTGCGGCGCCCACGGCGGTGGCCAGGCCGAGGCCGATGGCCTGGAAGCCCTGGGTGAAACAGAAGCCGCTCTCGTCGGGGACGTCCAGGAACATGGCCGGAAATCCCATGAAGTTTCCGGAGTCGGTGGCGACGATGCGCTCGTCCGGAAGCAGGTCGTCCAGGGCGATGGTGAGCGTTCTGGGGTCGATGCGGCCGTTGCCGCTCTCGTCCTTGTACGGCACGTTCCGCCACGCGCGCTCGGCCGCGATCCGGTCGGCGAGCGCACGCGTGTGGTAGCCGCGCGGCACCGGGTCCGACGGGCGCGAACCCGTGGGACGCAGCGCGTCGGCGACGGCGGCGGCGGCCTCGGGGACGTCGCCGACCAGGCCCAGGGAGACCCTCTGGTGGGTGGCGATGGACTCCTCGTCCAGGTCGATCTGGACGACCTCGGTATCGGGCCCGATCAGCGCGCCGTGCCGGGTGGTCCACGCGTTGAGCGAGCAGCCCCAGGCCACGAGAACATCGGCGTCGCGGATGAGCTGGGCGGTCAGCGGGGAGGAGAACCCTCCGCTGACGTCGAGGTCCCACCGGTTGCCGTGGAAGAGCCCCTTGGCCGCCGCCGAGGTCGCCAGCAGCGCCCCGACGAGATCGGCCAGCTCTTCGAGCTGGTGCCGGGCGCGCCGGGCGCCGCGCCCGGCGACGAACACCGGCCTCTCCGACCGCATCAGCATCCAGGCCAGGGCCTCGGCGCCGCCGTCCGGCCACACGCGGGCCAGGGTGCCTGCCTTCCGCGCCGGGAGGGCCGGGGCCGCGTCGGGGGCGGCCCCGGCGTCGGCCCGCTGCACGTCGAGCGGCAGGTTGAGGAGCACGGCCCGGCGGTCGCGGATCGCCGTCGCGTACGCCTGGACGGTGGTCTCGATCGCGGAGCCGGCGTCGTCCACCCGCATCGGCACCGCGCCGACCGCCGTGGCCAGGGCGCTCTGGTCGATGTGGAAGTTGGAGCGCGTGTCGGTGGCCTCGCCGGCCAGCACCACCAGCGGAGTGCCGCTCTTGGCGGCCTCGGCGAGCCCGGTCAGCGCGTTGGTCAGCCCCGGCCCCTGGTGCACGCTCACGACGCCGACCTTGCCGCTCACGCGGGCGTACGCGTCGGCCATCGTGGCGGCCCCGGCCTCATGACGGGCGGCGACGAACCGGGCGCCACCGTCCACCAGCGCGTTGGTCACATGGAAGTTGCCGCTGCCCACCACGCCGAACACCGTGTCGACGCCGAGTGCGGCCAGCGTGCGGCCCACCACTTCGGCGACGATCATCGCCCCACCAGGGGGGCGGTGGCGCGGCGGATCCGGCCCGGGGTCCGCGACGATGAGCGGGTGATGAGGTCGGCGGCCTCGATCGCATCCATAACGCCTTACGGTAACGGCACATCACCGTTTTTAGTGATCGAAATGCCGCCCTGCACGCCAGGCCGGAGGCGATACGCCCGGCGGTCGGCGTCTTCACAAGGCCCGAAAACGCAAAATGGAGGCTCGGATCTCTCCGAACCTCCACATACGTACAAGATTTGTGTCCGAGGGGGGACTTGAACCCCCATGCCCCGCAAAGGGCACTAGCACCTCAAGCTAGCGCGTCTGCCTATTCCGCCACCCGGACGTGGTGCCTGCACGTGGGACCGTCATCCCTCGTCGGCGGACTTAGGTTAGCAAACTCTTGAGCCGGAGTCATATCGGTAAGAGGGCAGGTGCGGGCGGGGTGCCGGGAAGTGAGGTGCGGCGGCAGGATGGGAGGTGGAAGCCGTACCGAACACGAGGAGTCCCACATGACGGCGATCAACGCTGAGGACGAGGTCGTCGGGCTGTGCCGCGACCTGATCCGGATCGACTCGACCAACGCGGGCGACAATTCGGGGCCCGGAGAGCGGGACGCCGCCGAGTACGTGGCCGAGAAGCTGTCGGAGGTCGGGCTGGAGCCGAAGATCCTGGAGTCGGACAGCCGCAGGGCCAACGTGATCGCCCGCATCGCGGGGGAAGACTCCTCCCGTGACGCCCTGCTGCTCCACGGGCACCTGGACGTCGTCCCCTTCAACGCCGCCGACTGGACCCACCATCCCCTCAGCGGCGAGATCGCCGACGGCTGCGTCTGGGGGCGCGGCGCGGTCGACATGAAGAACATGGACGCGATGATCCTCGCGGTCGTACGGCAGCGGCTCAGCGAGGGGCGACGGCCGCCGAGGGACGTGGTGCTGGCGTTCACCGCCGACGAGGAGGCCGGGGGCAAGTACGGCGCGCAGTGGCTGGCCGACGAGCACAAGGACCTGTTCGACGGGTGCTCCGAGGCGATCGGCGAGGTGGGCGGGTTCAGCGTCTCCATCGACGAGGCGCGCAGGCTCTATCTGATCGAGGCCGCCGAGAAGGGCATCGCCTGGATGCGCCTGACCGCCACGGGCAGGGCCGGGCACGGTTCGATGCTCAACGCCGAGAACGCGGTCACCGAGCTGGCCGAGGCGGTCGGCCGCATCGGGCGGTACGAGTGGCCGGTCCGGATGACGCGGACGGTCAGGACGTTCCTGGAGGAGACCTCCAGGGTCCTGGAGCTGGAACTCGACCTGGACGACGCGGAGAAGACCGTCGCCAAGCTGGGACCGCTCGCCCGGATGATCGGCGCCACGCTGCGCAACACCGCCAACCCCACGATGCTGGAGGCCGGTTACAAGGCCAACGTGATCCCCCAGGCCGCGACCGCGCACGTGGACGGACGCTTCCTGCCGGGGTACGAGGACGAGTTCTTCGAGACGCTGGACGAACTGCTCGGCCCCAACGTGACCAGGGAGTTCGTCTACCACGACATCGCCATCGAGACCGGCTTCGACGGGCCGCTGGTGCGCGCGATGGCCGACGCCCTCCTCGCCGAGGACCCGGGCGCGCTGGCCGTGCCGTACACGCTGTCGGGGGGCACGGACCTCAAGGCGTTCAGCAGGCTGGGCATGCGGGGATTCGGGTTCGCGCCGCTGAGGCTGCCCGCCGATCTGGACTTCTCCGGGATGTTCCATGGCATCGATGAGAGGGTTCCGGTGGATTCGCTCCAGTTCGGAGTCCGGGTCCTTGACCGTTTCCTGGACGGCTGCTGAGCCGTTCCCGGGAAATCCGTTGCGTTGACTCAATGTGGTGCTAGCGTAACTCTCCGTTGAGGGATGGCTCGTGTCCAAGCGGGCCCGTCCAGGAGCTTTGGGGAGGTCACGTGGCGCGCGTGCCGCACGAGCAGTGGAGGGCGTTCTCGCCCGCTGTTCGACGCGCCCGCGTGGCCCTTCCCGTCGACGACACGATCCCCGGCCGGGCTGACCGGATGGCGCGGTTCGCGGCCGGCACTCGGCGGGGCGTCAGGCGAGCCCTCGCTATCGGCGGTCTCCTGGCCGCCGCATGGCTGCTCGCGGTCGTCTTCGGTCTCCTTGGCGCCGCTCCCGCGGCCGCGGACACCACCGCGGTGGCAGGAGGTGCCCGCTCCCAGACCTCTCACACAGCCGCTTCCGGATCGGCCCTCAGGGCCGATGACTTCCCCACGGTCAGCGGCGGGCCGTCGGCGACGCACAACGCCGAGGCCATGGCGGGGCGAGGTGTGGACGGGCTCACCAGCCAGTCCAGGCCGGGGTTCCCGGCACCCGCCTCCGTCGAGCACGGCTCTGGCGCCAATGGATTCGTGCCCCAGAGCGGTGGTGGATCCGGCCTCCCAGGACCGGGTCCGGGGGATGTCGCGTGGTTCGCCTACGACCCGCGGCCGACGACGCAGCGTGTCCCGCCGGCGTTCGTGCTCCCCCCTGTCGTCCGCACAGCGGCGGACGACCCTTCTTTCTCTCCTGACTGATCTCGTCTCACGGACCGGCCCATCCCCTTCCGGGTGATCCGCCGGTCGCGGAGCCTGCCCTCATCCTGTGTCCCCAGGAGAGCCGCTCCGCCGGTGAGCGACGAGCAGGCAGAGAAAAGCAATTCCCATTCCTCGTGACGGCCCCGGAGCCCCCGCTGTGCGGGCCTGTCGGGCTCTCGCACGGCTTCGCAACGCCCTCACGAGGGTCAGGTCCCCCCCAACTGCTAGGAGTTTCAATCATGCGTACGTGGGTTACGGGCACGGCTCCCGCAGCACTGCTCGCACTGGGCGTCATGGCCATGGGCGGCGGTACGGCCTTCGCCGACACCGACGGCGACAACTCGATCGGGGGAGGTAACCAGGTCAACCTCCCGATCACCCTGCCGATCGACATCAGCGGCAACGCCGTCGGTGTGGCCGGGCAGTCGTCCGCCTCCTCCGAGGGCGGCGCCTCCGTCGAGAACGGTGGTGGCGGTGCGGGCGCCGGTGGCAACACCACCTCCGGCCGGGGCTCCGTGCTGGGAGGCAACCAGGTCGTCGCTCCCATCACCGCGCCCGTCAACGCCTGCGGCAACGCGGTGTCGGTGTTCGGCCGCTCCGAGGCGGGCTGCCGGGGTGGCTCCTCGGTGCGGAACCCGGGCGGGAACGGCGGCGGAGCCGGCGGCAACCGTACGAACGGTGACCATAGCATCGGCGGCGGCAACCAGGTGGTGGCGCCGATCACCGCGCCCGTCAACGCCTGCGGCAACTCTTTCGCGATCTTCGGCGGGGCCACCGCCGGTTGCCGGGGCGGGGCCTCGGTGAGCAACCAGGGCGGGGCCGGAGGCGGAGCCGGTGGCAACACCACCTCCGGCCGGGGTTCCGTGCTGGGTGGCAACCAGGTGGTGGCGCCGATCACCGCGCCCATCAACATCTGCGGCAACTCGGTCGCCGTCGTCGGCGAGGCCTTCTCCGGTTGCGAGGGCGGCGCCGAGGTCATCGGCGGCGGCACGCCCGGTGGGCCTGGTGGGCCCGGCACGCCCGGTGGGCCCGGACGGCCCGGCGGTCCTGGGCACCCGGGGGGGCCCGGACACCCGGGTGGTCCGGGGTGGCCCGGTAAGCCCGGAGAGCACGACGGACCCGGTCGGCCCGGCGAGCCGGGCGGCCCCGGAGAGCACGACAGGCCGGGCAAGCCCGGCAAGCCCGGTTACGGTGACCACGGCGATCGTGGGAAGCAGGGGCCGCGCCCCGGCGGCTGGGAGCACGGCCCGCGTCCGGGCGGCCCCGGTTCGGGCGGTCCCGGCGATGACTGGAGGCACGGCCCCCGTCCCGGCGGTCCCGGCTGGGGCTACGGCCGGCCCGGGAACGACACCGACGGGCGCTTCGGCGCGGGCAGCGGCAACCAGGTGGTCGCGCCGATCACCGCACCCGCCGAGGTCTGCGGCAACGCCGTCGGCAACGGCCGGTCGGGCTGCCCGGGAGGGGCGTCGGCCGGGGCGGGCCGGGGCGGCGGTGCGGGTGCCGGTGGCAACACCACGTCCGGCCGGGGTTCCGTGCTGGGTGGCAACCAGGTGGTGGCGCCCATCACGGCGCCGATCAACGTCTGCGGCAACGCGGTGGCCGTCCTGGGCGGCGCGTTCGCCGGTTGCCAGGGCGGCGCGTCCGTCGTCGGCGGCGGTGCCGGCGGTGCGGGGGGGAACACCACGTCCGGCCGGGGTTCCGTGCTGGGTGGCAACCAGGTGGTGGCGCCGATCACCGCGCCGATCAACGTCTGCGGCAACGCGGTGGGCGTGCTGGGCCAGGCCGCGGCGGCGTGCAGGGGTGGCGCCTCGGTCTCGGGTGGCGCGGGTGCGGGTGCCGGTGGCAACACCACGTCCGGCCGGGGTTCCGTGCTGGGTGGCAACCAGGTCGTGGCGCCGATCACCGCGCCGATCAACATCTGCGGCAACGCCGTGGCCGTCCTGGGCGACGCCGCCGCGGGCTGCCTCGGGGGCTCCCGCGTCGGCGGGCCGTCCGGCCGACCTGACGGCGGCCAGTGGGGTGGCCCGGGTGGCCCCGGTCACGGCGGCCCTGGCGGCCCCGGTGGTCACGGCGGCTATGACAAGGGTCACGATGACGGGGATTCCAAGCCCGGCAAGCACAGGACCAGCGGTCTGCTGCCCGTCCTCCCGGCCGTTCCGGCCCTCGGCGGCGCGGCCGGTCAGGCGTCCGCTTCCGGCCAGGCGCCCGCGGCCCGGGGAGCGGCGGACCAGTCGCAGTTCCCGGCCGCCGCGAGGCTGCCCGAGCTCCCCGCCGTGCCCGCCGTGCCCGCCGGCCCGGCGAGCGGCCGGGCCGCGGAGGCGGGGAACGGCTCGCCGCTGGCTCCCGTCGCCGGCATGGCCTCCTCGACCCCGGCCGGCGCCCTGCCGGTCGGCGACCTGGGTCTGATGAGCGCGGCCCAGCCCGTCGGCGTGACCGGGATGAACATAGGTTCCCTGGTCACCCTGCTGATCGGCGCGATGGCCGCGGCCGCCGCGACGGTTTTCGGCACCACCCGCCGGATCCGTTTCGGCAAGAAGTAAGACATTAGTAACCCAATGGACACGCTTTCCCAGGGCCGCTGAGGAAGGCGCGCAGACGCCTCGACGGCGGTGAGACAGGACGGCCGCGCCCCTGTGGCGCGGCGTCCGCTCGCCTGGCGAGGCATGGAAGCTTTGCCCGTTCCGGGGGCGCGGCCCGGGGCGGGCAAAGCCATGTCCGGGGTCACATCGTCCTGGTCACGCGTATGATCTTCCGGCGCAGTCGGACGTCCCGGCGGCCGTCGGGATACAGTCGCAGGCGGTCGAGTTCCCAGTCGCCGTATTCTGCATGTTCGGTCAGTATCCGCCGGGCTGCGTCCCGGGATGTGCCACGCGGAAGGTGGAGAACCAAGTAGGAGTAGTCGAGCACAGCGATTAGTCTCCGAGGGTGAGCTGGGGGACGTCGACACTCATAGGGCTTTATTCTGCGTCCTTGCGGCTTCTCTTGGGAGTGTCTCCGGCTGAGACCGGGTAACCCGAGGGGAAGAAAACGGGGAACGAATGCGAACAGCGAGGTAGGAAGCAGCGTGCCAGCCAAGAACGGCAACGCCGGCGGAACCCGCCTGGTGATCGTCGAGTCGCCTTCCAAGGCGAAGACCATCGCCGGGTACCTCGGCCGCGGCTACGTCGTGGAGTCCAGCATCGGGCATATTCGCGATCTCCCCGAGAAGGCCGACGACATCCCGGAGAAGTACAAGGGGGAGTCCTGGGCACGCCTCGGCGTCAACGTGGATCACGAGTTCGAGCCGCTCTACGTCGTCAACCACGACAAGAAGGCACAGGTGAGCAAGCTCAAGCAGCTGCTCAAGGACGCCGACGAGCTCTATCTCGCCACTGACGAGGACCGCGAGGGCGAGGCGATCGCCTGGCACCTTCGTGAGGTGCTCAATCCCAAGGTCCCGGTGCACCGCATGGTGTTCCACGAGATCACCCCGAGGGCGATCCAGGAGGCGGTGGCCAACCCCCGCACCCTGAACCTGAGGCTGGTCGACGCCCAGGAGACCAGGCGCATCCTCGACCGCCTCTACGGCTACGAGGTCAGCCCGGTCCTGTGGAAGAAGGTCAAGCCCCGCCTGTCCGCCGGGCGCGTGCAGTCGGTGGCGACCCGGCTGGTCGTGGAGCGCGAGCGCGAGCGCCTGGCGTTCACCAGTGCGAGTTACTGGGACCTGCAGGCGCTGCTCGACACCGGCCGCGACGAGGTCCCGCACGAGTTCACCGCCACGCTGACCGGCGTGGACGGCAAGCGCGTCGCCCAAGGCCGTGACTTCGCGAGCAACGGCACCCTCAAGAACGCCGATGTGCTTCACCTGGACGAGCAGGCCGCCCACGCCCTGGCAGGGCGCCTGGCCGGTGTCTCGTACAAGGTCAAGTCCGTCGAGCGCAAGCCGTACACCCGCAAGCCGTACGCGCCGTTCAGGACGACCACGCTGCAGCAGGAGGCCAGCCGCAAGCTGGGCTTCTCCGCGAAGTCGACCATGCAGGTCGCCCAGCGCCTGTACGAGAACGGCTTCATCACCTACATGCGAACCGACAGCATCACGCTGTCGGAGACCGCCGTCGCGGCGGCCCGCAGCCAGGCCATCAAGCTGTACGGCGCGGCGTACGTGCCCGACAAGCCGCGCGTCTACACCAGCAAGGTCAAGAACGCGCAGGAGGCGCACGAGGCGATCCGTCCCTCGGGCGAGGAGTTCCGCACGCCGGGCGAGACCGGGCTGAGCGGTGACATGTTCCGCCTGTACGAGCTGATCTGGCAGCGGACCGTGGCCTCCCAGATGAAGGACGCGGTCGGCGAGTCGGTCACCGTCAAGGTGGGCGGCACGTCCGGCTCGGGCGAGCGGGTCGAGTTCACCGCCTCCGGGCGGACCATCACCTTCCACGGCTTCCTGAAGGCCTACGTCGAGGGCGCGGACGACCCGTCCACCGACAGGGACGACGCCGAGAAGCGCCTGCCGAACCTGACCGAGAACGACCCGCTCACCGCGTCCGCCCTCAACGTGCTGGCGCACGCCACCAAGCCGCCCGCGCGGTACACCGAGGCGTCGCTGATCAAGGAGCTGGAAGACCGGGAGATCGGCCGCCCGTCGACGTACGCGTCGATCATCGGAACGATCCTCGACCGCGGGTACGTCTTCAAGAAGGGCACGGCCCTGGTGCCGTCCTTCCTGGCGTTCGCGGTGGTCAACCTGCTGGAGCAGCACTTCGGCCACCTCGTCGACTACGACTTCACCGCCGACATGGAGAAGGTCCTCGACGACATCGCCAACGACAGGGCGGAGCGGTTGCCGGAGCTGCGCCGGTTCTACTTCGGCGTGGAGGGCGACGAGGGCCTGAAGGAGATGGTCACCGACCTCGGCGAGATCGACGCCAAGGAGATCAGCTCGTTCTCGATCAGGGGCACCGACATCATGATCCGGGTGGGCCGCTACGGCCCGTACCTGGACCGTGACGGCGCCCGGGTGAACGTGCCGGAGGACCTGGCTCCCGACGAGCTCACCGCCGAGATGGCCGAGGAGCTGTTCTCGCGCCCGACGGGTGACCGGGAGCTGGGCAAGGACCCGGCGACCGGGCACGTGATCGTGGCCAAGGACGGTCGTTACGGCCCGTACGTCACCGAGATCCTGCCGGAGGAGGCACCGCCGGCCGAGGGCAAGAAGAAGACCAAGAAGGCCGACGTTCCCAAACCGCGCACCGGATCGCTGCTCAAGACGATGTCCCTGGACACCATCACGCTTGAGGACGCCCTGCTCCTGCTCTCGCTGCCCAGGGTGCTCGGGGCGATCGACGACCAGGAGGTCACGGCCCAGAACGGCAAGTTCGGGCCCTACATCAAGAAGGGCACCGACTCGCGCTCCCTGGCGTCCGAGGAGGAGCTGTTCACGGTCACCCTCGACCGGGCCAAGGAGCTGTTCGCCCAGCCCAAGGCCAGGGGCAGGCGGGCCGCGGCCGCGCCGCCACTGCGTGAGCTGGGCGAGGACCCCGTCTCCAAGAAGCCGATCGTGGTGAAGGAGGGGCGGTTCGGTCCCTACGTCACCGACGGGGAGACCAACGCCTCCCTGCGCAAGGGTGACGAGGTCGAGCAGATCACCACCGAGCGCGCCGCCGAACTCCTCGCCGACCGCCGTGCCCGTGGCCCGGCGCCCAAGCGTCCCACCACCAGGGCCAAGGCGAAGGCCTGACGCCTGTTTCCGGTGTTTCCAGGGTTCTGGGAACGCATTCGCCGTCCCGGGCGTTCTTCGGAACGCGCCGGGAACGGCCGGTGGGCGAGCGGGAGAGGCAATGTCGATCGTGGGCTTCGTGTCACTGGTCATCTGCGCGGTCACGCTGGTCCACCTCTACCTGTGGCACCGTCTGATCCGCTCGACCACGCGGCCCGGACGGACCCGCCGGGTGCTGACGTGGGTCCTCGTCGGCCTGGCCGTGCTCGCCCCGGTGACGTTGGTCGCCTCCCGCAGCGAGTGGGGGCACTTCCTGGCGTGGCCGGGGTTCTTCTGGATCGCGGTGATGTTCTACCTCTTCGTGGTCCTGGTCGTTCTGGAGATTCCCCGGGGCGTGGCCCTGATGGTCCTGCGCGGGGTGGAACGGAGGGCGGAGCGCCGCACGGTTCCGCCGGGGGTGGCCGCCCGTCGGGAGAAGCTGGCCGCGCTCGTGGCCGCTCAGCCGGTGTCGGCCGTCCGGCCCGATGCCGCGGACCGGTCCGCGGCCAAGGCGGAGTCCGTGTCCGAGGGGGAGACCGAGATCGGCGGTGTGATCGTCGTTCCGGGTGCCGGGGGCGCGCGGCGCGGCGGAAGGGGACCGGACGGGCCGCACGGCCCTGCCGGGATGAGCAGGAGGCTGTTCATCGCCCGTACGGCCGCGGTCACCGCCGGGGCGGGGGCGCTGGGCACGGTCGGGTTCGGGGTCAGGACGGCCCTGGGCGACCCGGTGATCGAACCGGTCAGGGTCGTGCTGCCCAGGCTGGATCCGCGCCTGAGCGGCCTGCGGTTCGCGGTGGTCAGCGACATCCACCTGGGCCCGCTCACCGGTACGGAGCACACCCGGCGCATCGTCCGCATGATCAACTCGTTGGAGGCCGACGTGGTCGCCGTCGTCGGTGACCTGGTCGACGGCACGGTGGCCGAGCTCGGCCCGCTGGCCCGGCCGCTGAAGGACCTCGAATCCCGATACGGCGCCTACTTCGTCACCGGCAACCACGAGTACTACACGGCCAACGGCCCGCAGGAGTGGATCGAGGAGCTGCGCGGGCTCGGCATCCGCCCGCTCGGCAACGAGCGCGTCGAGATCGCTCACGGGGGAGCCGTGCTCGACCTCGCCGGGGTCAACGACCTCGGCGGCGTCGCCTCGGGTGACGGCCCCGACTTCGAGCGGGCGCTGGGCGGCGACCGCGACCGCTCCCGGTCCACCGTCCTGCTCGCCCACCAGCCGGTCCAGGCCGTCCAGGCGGCCACGTACGGGGTGGACCTGCAGCTGTCCGGTCACACGCACGGTGGTCAGATGGTCCCCTTCAACCTGGTCGTCCCGATGCAGCAGCCGGTCGTCTCCGGCCTCGGCGAGGTGGACGGCACCCAGGTGTACGTGACGCGGGGCGCGGGCTTCTGGGGGCCGCCGGTCCGGGTGGGCGCACCCCCCGAGATCACCCTTCTGGAAGTCCGCGACAGGTAACTCTGGAAACAGTCGTACCGGGCGCTTCTTTTCGCGGGTGCGACCTGCGAGGCGCGGGGCGGACGTATTACCCTCATGCGACGGGCAGCCGGGCATTTCCGCCTGGCTGGTGTTTTCCCCAGCCCAGCGAGCATCTGGATACGCTGACACTATGACCACCCCTGGCCGGAGCACCGCGCGACGCAAGCCCCCCCACGTGCTGGCCAACGCCCCGTTCCGCAAGCTGTGGACGGCGATGTCGGTGTGCAGCCTGGGAGACTGGCTCAACCTCCTGGCGCTGACCGCCCTGGCGGGCAACCTCACCGCGGCGCAGGGCTACAAGGTCCAGAGCCTGGCCATCGGCGGTGTCTTCGTGGCGAAGATGCTCCCGGCCATTCTGCTGGGCCCGCTCGCGGGCGCGTTCGCCGACCGGTTCGACCGGCGGCTGACGATGTTCTTCTGCGACCTCCTGCGCTTCGCGCTGGTGCTGTCGATCCCGCTGATCGGCAGCTACCAGTGGGTGATCGTCGCCACGTTCCTGGTCGAGTGCGTCAACCTCTTCTGGGTCCCGGCCAAGGACGCCACGGTGCCCAACCTGGTGCCCAAGGAGCGGCTGGAGGAGGCCAACCAGCTCAACCTCCTGGTCACGTACGGCACCGCGCCCGTCGCGGCGCTGCTGTTCGCGCTGCTGTCGGTCGCCGATGACTTCCTGGGCAGGCTGGTGCCGTTCCTCGCCCAGCGCGAGACCTACCTGGCGCTGTTCATCAACGCGCTCGCGTACCTGGTCTCGGCCGTCATCATCTTCTCGCTCAAGGACATCCCGAAGAGCGGCGCGCGGGCCGCCTCCCCGCCGTCGGTGCTGCGGCAGATCTTCGAGGGCTGGCGGTTCGTCGGCGGCAACCGGCTGATCCGCGGTCTGATCATCGGCATGCTGGGCGCGTTCGCCGCCGGTGGCGCGGTGGTCGGGGTGGCCAAGATCTACGTGGACGCGCTGGGCGGCGGCGACGCGGCGTACGGCGTGGTCTTCGGCGCGGTCTTCGTCGGTATGGCCTCGGGCATGTTCTTCGGGCCCAAGCTGCTGAGGGAGCTGTCGCGGCGGAGGCTGTTCGGCCTGGCGATCGTGGTGGCCGGGCTCGTTCTCGTCGCGATCGCGCTCGTCCACAACCTGGTGATCGTCGTCCTGCTGACCGTGCTGCTCGGCGCGTGCGCGGGAATCGCCTGGATCATCGGCTACACCATGATCGGGCTGGAGGTGGACGACAACCTGCGCGGCCGTACGTTCTCCTTCCTGCAGTCGCTCGCCCGGGTGACCCTGCTGCTGGTGGTCGCGGTCGCGCCGACCCTGGCGGGCCTGTTCGGCGAGCGCCAGATCAGGGTCGGCCAGGATCCGGTCTACCGGTTCGACGGCTCGAACCTCGTGCTGCTGGTCGGCGGGCTGCTCGCGGTGATCGTCGGGATCGTCGCGCTGCGGCAGATGGACGACCGCAGGGGCGTCTCGATCTTCGTCGACCTGCTCGCCGCGGTGCGCGGCGAGCGGTTCGCCCCCGAGAGCGCCGAGCAGGGGCGCGGGATGTTCGTCGCGTTCGAGGGCGGCGAGGGGTCGGGGAAGACCACCCAGTCCAGGTTGCTGGCGATCTGGCTGCGTGACCAGGGCTTCGACGTCGTGCAGACCCGTGAGCCCGGCTCGACCAAGGTGGGGATGCGGCTGCGGGCGATCCTGCTCGACGCGGTGCACCAGGGGTTGTCCGCGAGGTCCGAGGCGCTGCTGTACGCGGCCGACCGGGCCGAGCACGTGGAGAAGGTCATCCGCCCGGCTCTGTACCGGGGGGCGATGGTGATCTCCGACCGCTACGTCGACTCCTCGCTCGCCTACCAGGGCGCGGGCCGGGCGCTGGACGCCGAGGACGTCACGAGGATCAACAGCTGGGCCACCGGCGGGCTCGTCCCCGACCTCACGGTGCTGATCGACACCCCGCCGTCGGTGGGTCTGGCCCGGCTGGGCGGGGCCGCCGACCGCATCGAGTCGGAGCCGCTGGAGTTCCACGAGCGCGTCCGCCGCGAGTTCCGGGCGCTGGCCGCCGCCGAGCCCGACCGCTACCTGGTCGTCGACGGGACGCTGCCACAGAGCCAGATCTCCCTGATCATCCATGACCGGGTCCGCGAGATCCTGCCCGATCCGGTGCCGAGGGAGTCGGAGGACGTCACCGGCACCATGCCCGCGATCCGCGACTGAGCCCGCGTGGCGGTAGCCGGTACGGTGCGCTCGTACCGTACCGGCAGGAGCGCGATCCGCGACTGAGCCCGCGTTCCCGGCGGTAGGTTGGGGGGCGTGGGAGTCTTTGATGATCTTGTGGGGCAGGAGCGGGCCTCCGCGACGCTCCGCCGGGCGGCGGCGGCCGGTGCCGACATGCTGGCCGGGGGCCGTGGCGCGGGGATGACCCACGCGTGGCTGTTCACCGGGCCGCCCGGGTCCGGGCGCGAGGAGGCCGCGCGGGCGTTCACCGCCGCGCTGTTCTGCCCCGACCAGGGGTGCGGCCACTGCGACATGTGCCACCAGGTGGCGGTCGGCTCCCACCCCGACCTGGAGATCGTCCGCCCGCAGGGACTCTCGTACGGCATCAAGGACACCCGGCGGCTCATCCTGCGCGCGGCCGGGGCACCGACGCTGGGCGGCTGGCGCGTCGTGCTGTTCGAGGACGCCGACCGGGCGACCGAGGGGGCCTCCAACGCGCTGCTCAAGGCCATCGAGGAGCCGCCGCCGAAGACGGTGTGGCTGCTCTGCGCGCCCTCCCCGGACGACATGATGATCACCATCAGGTCCCGCTGCCGGCTCGTCACGCTCGTCACCCCGCCCACCGCGGCGGTCGCCCACGTGCTGGCCACGCGAGAGAACGTGCCGCCGGCGATGGCGGAGTTCGCCGCCAGGGCCGCCCAGGGGCACGTCGACCGCGCCCGCAGGCTGGCCATGGACCAGGAGGCGCGTGCGCGCCGCGAGGCGGTGCTGTCCATCCCCCGGTCGCTCACCGGCGTCGGGGAGTGCGTGATGGCCGCCGAGCGGCTGGTGAAGACCGCCGAGGACGAGGCCGCCGCGGTCACCGCGGTGCTGAACGAGTCGGAGATCACCGAGCTGCGCCAGGCCTACGGCGAGGGCTCCACGGGCAAGGGGCTCAACAGGGGCCTGATCCGCGGCGGTGCCGGGGCGCTCAAGGATCTCGAGGACCGGCAGAAGTCCCGGGCGACCCGCACCAAGCGCGACGTCATCGACGCGTCCCTGCTCGACCTGGTGGCGTTCTACCGCGACGTGCTGGCGGTGCAGTTCGGCGCGCACGTGGAGCTGGCCAGCGAGGACCGCCGCGCCGACCTGGACGATCTGGCCCGCGCCTCCACGCCGGAGGACACCCTGCGCAGGATCGACGCGATCATGCGCTGCCGGGTGCGGCTGGCGTCCAACGTCAGCCCGCAGATGGCGGTCGAGTCGATGACCATCTCGCTGCACCGGCCCCGGCTCTGAACCGGTCGGGCTTTCACGTCGGGCCGGTTCCGGCTCGTTTCCGAACCGGTCGCGCTTCCGCGTCGTGCGGGGCCTGGTTTTACGTCGCGACGGCCCGGTCCTGGGTGGTGCCGCCGGTGGCCGTGCCGCTGGTGGCCGTGGGGGCGGTGACCGTCCGGGGCGCCGAGCCCGACGGCCGCTCGTTCGTCGTGGCGTTCGTTTGTCGCGGTGCTCGTTTGTCGTGGTGCTCGTTTGTCGCGGTGCTCGGCCGGATCGTCGAGAGGGCGGGTGGAGGCCGCCTTTCCTTCGTGCCCGGAACCGCCGAGATCGTGCGTTTCGACGCGGAGGACGGTGTCCAGTCGGCCGTGCTCTATCACGACGATCGGGGAGGTTTCCGGCCGGTCGACGCGACGGTTCGGGTGAGCGTCTCATGGCCCACCGGGGGACGGAGTTCAGGGGGTCAGCTCTGGCCGGTATCGGACACTTCAGAGTTTTCCCGGAGCCGGATGAGCGGATATCGGCTGGTGAGAAGACGGATGGCGGCCGTACCAAGTGGTCACTAACCGTCTGTTTCCGATTACATGGAACCATTCATCGCTAAGTCACCTCAAAGTATGAGTGTGTGTCGTTAGGATTAACAGGCAAAAATAAGCTATTTCGTCATAAATCAGTGGGCAGTGTCCTGCTCTACGGGGATGAGCAGAGAAGACCGGGGGACTCTTGGTGAGCATTGGGGCACGCCACGGGGTGAGCCTGTCCGTGAGTGGGCGGGCCGTCACGAGCCGTGTGGGCAACGACGACACGCTGAGAATCGAGTGGCCGGAGTCGATCGACGGAAACACCGGGAACGACGGGAACGTCGCGGGGATCGTCCTGCGGCACGTGGAGACCGGTGAGGAGTGCGGGGCCACGGACCTGACGACGCTGTCCTCGGGTGTCTGGATGGCGTCGCGCGGCGGCGAGCCCGTCGCCACCGACGACCCGGGCTTCTCGCTCGACGGGCTGTGGTCCTATGCCGAGACCCCCCGCAACCGGGAGATCAGGGCGTTCCGTACCTCCCTCGGCACGCTGGGCCTGCGGGTCCGCGAGGTCGAGCCGTACGTCGAGGTGATCCGCGTGACCGCGGAGGACGGTGTGATCCAGGTCGAGGGCGCCGTCGCGTACGGCGAGCCGATCCGGGGGGCGGCCAGGCTCGTGGCGGTGGCCCGCCGGGGACCGGAGCCCGTGAGCGGGCCCGCGAGCTTCCAGGGGCGGTGGTTCGAGGGAGGGGTCGAGATCGCGCCGATGGCCGAGAATCAGGTGCGCCGCCGGGTCTTCTGGGATCTCTACGCGGAGATCTCCGGAACCCGGCTGCCGCTGGCGACCCGCCTTGATGACATAACGGACAAGAAGACCAAAATTCGTTTTCCTGCCCAGCGTGTCGGGCAGGTGAGGGTCCGGCCGTACTACACCGAGACCGACAGCCTCGCCGTCGCGCTCAGCATCGAGGAGGAGAGCTCGTGAAAATCTCCTTTCTCATCCTCAACGCCTACGGCATGGGTGGGACCATCCGCGCCACCTTCGACCTGGCCACGGCCATGTCCGAGCGGCACGAGGTCGAGATCGTCAGCGTCTTCCAGCACACCGACAACCCCTTTCTGCCGCTGGGCTCGCAGGTTCGCCTGCGCTCGCTGGTGGACCTGAGGGAGGGAGCCAGGGTCCGCTGGCCGTACACGAAGAAGGCCGAGCGGCTGAGCGCGCAGGAGAGCGCGCTGATCCACCCCGAGGAGCGCGCGTACGCCTCCTTCAGTGCCTGGAGTGACGAGGTTCTCGTCCGCGAGTTGCGCAGGCTGCGCAGCGACGTGCTGATCACCACCCGCGCGGGGCTCAACATCATGGCCGCGCGATACACCCGTAAACGGGTACTCACGATCGCCCAGGAGCACCTGCACTTCGAGGCCCACCAGCCCGGGATCTTCGAGGAGATCCGGACCTGGTACCCGAAGCTCGACGCCGTCGTGACCCTCACCGAGGCGGACGAGCACGACTACCGGAAGATGCTCAACGGATCGCCCACCCGGGTGTTCACCATCGGCAACGGGCTGCCCGGCGGGCCGCGCCCGCGCTCCCGGCAGGAGAACCGGATCGTGCTGGCCGCGGGCAGGCTGGTGCCGGTCAAGGGGTACGACCGGCTGCTGAAGGCGTTCGTCCGGGTGGCCAAGGAACGCCCGGACTGGAAGCTGCGGATCTACGGCGAGGGGCGGGTCGGCGACAAGCTGGTCAAGCAGGCCGTCAAGCTGCGCCTGCACAACAACGTCACGTTCATGGGTCCCACCGGGGACATCGAGGGCGAGCTCGCCAAGGCCTCGATCCACGCGGTCAGTTCCCGCTTCGAGGGCTTCGGCATGACCATCATCGAGGCGTTCGCCTCCGGGGTGCCGGTGATCAGCTTCGACTGCCCCCGGGGCCCCCGCGAGATCATCACCTCCGGGGTCAACGGGCTGCTGGTCCCCGCCGACGACGTGGACGCCCTGGCCGGCGGGCTGATCCAGATGATCGACGACGAGGAGGGCCGCCTCCGGATGGCCGACAACGCCCTCCAGACGGCCAAGAACTACGACATCTCCATGATCGTCTCCCGCTGGGAGAAGTCCTTCGCCGAACTCGGTCGCTGACCGAAGCGGCGGACGGCCCGGCGGGGCGTCTCCGTGACGTGCCCCCGTCATCTTCGGGAGGAACCCCCGATTCCGACCCGCGCGGGAGGGCGCCGGCCGCGCGATCCCGGCAGGGCGCCGGCGTGCGTCCGCTCGGCGGTGCTCGACGGGTTTCGGCGGTGCTCGGCGGTGCTCGACGGGGGCCCGTGCGGTGCCGCGCCGCCGGGCGTTACCTCGTCTTCCTGGTCTTCGGGCGGCTATCCGCGTCCCCGGGTATGACGCGTAGGGTGAGCACGAGCCGTACCCCCAGGTTTGGAGCCATATGGGCATGATCATGGCGGTGAGTTTCACCCGCTACGGCAGGCTGTACTACCTCGATCCCGGTGAGCACAGCCCCAAGGTCGGAGACAAGGTGCTCGTCCCCACCGACGCCGGGCCCGAGGTGGCCGAGTGCGTCTGGGCGCCCCAGTGGACGAGCGAGGAGGTCGGCGGGCTGCCGGTGTGCGCGGGCATCGCGAACGAGGAGCACCTGACCCGCGACGAGGGCAACAAGCGGCGGCGCGCCGAGGCCCGCAGCGTCTCCAAGCGCCTGATCAAGCGGCACACGCTGCCCATGAAGGTCGTCGGCGTCGACTACACGGACGCCGAGAACGTCTACACGGTCTATTTCTCGGCCCCCCAGCGGGTCGACTTCCGCGCCCTCGTCCGTGACCTGGCCCGCAACCTGCGCGCCCGGGTGGAGCTGCGCCAGATCGGCCCCCGCGACGAGGCCCGCCTGCAGGGCGGCATCGGCCCCTGCGGCCGCGACCTGTGCTGCGCCACCTTCCTCAAGGACTTCGAACCGGTCTCCGTCCGCATGGCCAAGGACCAGGACCTGCCGGTCAACCCGCTGCGCATCGCGGGGGCGTGCGGGCGGCTGATGTGCTGCCTGAAGTACGAGCACCCTCTCTATCTCGACGCGCACAGCAGGATGCCCCGCGTCGGGCTGAAGGTCGACACCCCCGAGGGGGCGGGAACCGTCGTGGGGCGCAACGTACCCTCCGACTCCGTCGTGGTCCGCCTGGAGGACGGCGGCCGCCGCTGCGCGTGCCCTTCGGCGTCGGTGTGCTCCCCCCGCAAGCAGCACGACGCGGCGTACGGGGACGCGGTGAAGGTCGCCGACGGCGGGCCGGAGGGGAGATGACCGGGGCCGTCGAGGGCCGTCCGCGGACTCACCTGGTGAGTCCGCGGCGAGGGCCCTCGCCCCGGAGAGGGCCCTCGCCGCGGGGATGACCACCGGCCCGGGACGGCCGTCGTTTCAGGGTGCCCGTCGGTTCCGGGTGCCTGTCGTTTCAGGGTGCCCGTCAGTTCTGGGAGCCCGTCAGGTCGATGTGCGGGTGGGAGCCGTTGCGTCGCTCCTCCCTGATGACGTGCTTGACGCCCTGGAAACCCATCTCCTCCGTCCGGCGCCTGATCATGGCCTCCACCGCGGCGCGTGCCTCGGCGTCGGCGGCCTTGCTGTCGATGTCCATCAGCTGGCGCCGCCGCCGGCGGTCCTCCGCGTCGCGGTGAGCCCGGAGCTCCAGCTCGCCGACGCGCCCGTCCGCGCTGAACTGCAGACGCTTCTCGTGGATCCTCTCCTGGGTACGGTTCGCGCGATCCACCATCCGGTCGTAGGTGGTCGTGCCTCCCATGAGCTTGACCAGGACGGGCAGGCAGTCGATCAGGATCAGGAACAGCCGGAGCAGCCAGCTCGCCCCGAACAGGTAGGGGTTCTCGGCCGTCAGCTCGTGCAGCGCCCGCATGCGCTCCAGGAGCCCGACGGGATCGTCCGCGCCGGGCATCGCGTCCACCCGCTTTCGCACGTCCGCCTCGACCCGCTGCCCGAAGTCGGCCCGCTTGTCGGCGAGAGGTCCGCGCAGCGTGGACACCTGGTCGTCCAGGGAGCGGAGTCTCCTCTGGTTCTCGGCCAGCTTGCTGCGGGTGGCGAAGGCCGCCGCCGCGGCGTCCAGGCGTTCGCAGAGCGGTCCCGCGCCCTTCCTGCCGCTCGTGCCCGCCACCTTGACTCCCTGGCATTCGTTCGTGGCCTGGGTGAGCAGCCTGTCGTGTCGCGCGTTGTCGGCGTTGACCCGGGTGCGGAGCTTGTCGGCGTCGCGCTCCAGGTCACGCAGCCTGGTCGCGTCCGACTCGGCGGCCGGTGCCAGGAGCTCGGCGTCCTCGCACCCCCGCCGGTCCCGCGCGCCGGAGGGCTCCTGGGGGTTGCACCTCAGGAGCAGGGCCCGCTCCGCGTTGCGGGCGTCCTGGCGTCCGTCCAGGACGTGCTGGACCACCGCGGTCTCGAACACCTTCAGGACCAGCGGCTCGGCGATGACGAAACCCAGCACCACGGCGACGAGCAGGCGGGGGACCAGCATCAGGAGCCTGCGCTGCCAGATACCGGTCACGGTCGAGACGAGCCACCTGTCGAGGTTGAGCACGATGAGCGTCCAGATCACCGTGGGAACGACCAGCCCGATGTGGGAGCCGCCCAGAACCTGGCTCAGGGCGAACCACATCGAGATCCCGGCGACGACCGCCGTGCCCAGCACCACGCCGCCGAGACCCACGTACCGGGTCCGCTCCAGCGGCACCTGGTCCAGGATCTCCTCGTCGACCCCGGACAGGACCCTGAGCCGTCGTCCCAGGTCGAGTCGTCCGCCCGGCTCGGCGGGCGGGGCCTTCGAGTGCCTGCCGGGTGACGCCTCGTCAGTCATCGAGGTCCTCCAGGCCGATCCTGCGCGGGCCGTCGTGCCCGTTCTGGAACGACCTGCCGGCGCCCGGCGCGGGTGGCTCCACGGCC
Organism: Streptosporangium sp. G11; assembly: GCF_051192615.1. Taxonomy (NCBI): domain Bacteria; kingdom Bacillati; phylum Actinomycetota; class Actinomycetes; order Streptosporangiales; family Streptosporangiaceae; genus Streptosporangium; species Streptosporangium sp. G11. Next base: position 9,800 of record NZ_JBPJUQ010000066.1, on the reverse strand, counting down.
TTCGGCGCCTCGGCGAACAGGCTGTCCCCGGTGACCGACGTCACCATCCTCTCGATGAGCCTGTGGGTGTCGATGGGCAGGAAGTCCAGTGCTCCGTCGGGCATCCCGTTGATCAGGTCGGACAGGGCCTTCATCCGGTTCTCCCGCGCCTCGCGGGTGATGCCGACGGCGTCGGTCATCAGCAGCTGCTCCCGGCTGACGCCGAACGCCACGGTGGCCTCGGCGCCGCGCTTGAAGATCTCCTCGATCCTGGCGACGTCACGGTTCTCGATCGCCGACTCCAGTTCCTTGCTCTCCCCGTCCCACTTGAGCCGTTTGATCCGCTGGCCGTGGACGAGGATGTCGTTGGGCGGGAGAAGGTCGACGTTGACCAGGGCCACCTCCAGCCCGTCGATCCGGGGAGGGTAGAACTCCAGATAGGCCCGGACCCTGTTGGTCACCTCCTCGGACAGGAGGTGCACCTCCTCGATCGGCCGCGTCGTGCCGAGCCGCATCAGCTGCGCGTCGTCACGGAGATGGTTGGTCAGCACGTCCGCGGCGTTCTCGATACCGGCGGAGACGACCGCCTCCGCGTCGGTCACCCGGCACCTGAAGGCGACCTTCAGCAGGAACTGGTAGCCCATGTCCCGTGACGGGATCTCGATCGCCAGCGTGACCTGCCGGTTGCGCATGTAGACGACGCTCACGGATCTCGCCTCCACGACGGCGTCCTCGGACCCGCGCAGGTGCTGGCCCTCCGTGTACGCCTTGTAGCCTCCGTTCAGCGCGAAGACGAGGACCGTTCCCACCGGGGTCTCGGGAAGCTCGTCGGGGTTGCGGCGGGGGAAGAGTCCCAGTCGCCGCTGGGGAGGCCGGAGGGTGCGTTCCTCCACGATGGGGTATTCGCTGTACGCGGGCATCGATGTTCTCCTTGATGTCATTGGTGGCTTCGCCGTGTGCCCGCGTTGAGCAGGGCGAGGACGATCTCCTTGGCGAGCGGCGGATCCCACCGCGCGTGCGTCTCGCCGCAGGCGCGATCGATCGCGCGCTTGACCAGCACCGACACGGCGCCGGGCAGGATCGCCCAGATCACCTGGCCCAGCGCCTCCGCGGCGGCCACGGCGCCGTCCTGCTCCTCGAGGGCCTGAAGGGTGCGGCAGAGTGCCCGAACCGCCTCCGCGCGGTGGTGGGCGTTGTGGAGGGTCCATGCCCACAGGACGCCGATCGGTTCGGCGCTTGACGGCTGGGACAGGAGCAGCCATGCCATGAGTGGCCTCTCGCTCTCCAGCCGGTCGGATTCCAGCACGCCGAGCACGGCTTCGAGGGCCCTCCTGGCCAACCGCGGTGGCATGCCCTCACCGAGGTCACGCTCCAGGTGCTTGGCGAGCAGCCGCAGGCCGGTCAGCGCCTCACCGTCTCGTTCCGCCGCGGTCTGGAACAGGAGCGTCAGGGCCCTCTGGGCCACGTTGCTCACCCGGATCCCGCGGAGCGACAGGTACCAGAGCCAGTCGACGGCCTCACCCGGATATCGGATGGAGAGGCCGCCCGCGAGGGCGAGGGCCGCGGTCATGGCCTGCGGTTGCCCGGCGTTCTCCACCCAGCTCAGGGCGGTGCCGAAGGCGATGGCCGCGGTGACGTCGTCCACGCACATCATGGAGAGCGTGTTGGCCGCGGTGAGCCGCTCCTGGACCAGGCCCGCGGCCCAGGGCCGCAGGAAGGACTCCCCGACCTCCTCGGGTCGTGTCCTCGCGAGCAGCGCGAGCCCCGCCGCGACCTGTACCTGGACCTCGGGGAGCTCCCCGGCCAGCTCGCGGATCCACTCGCGCAACGGCTCCCACACCTTGTACCCGTAGCGCAGGCAGAGCTGGGTGATCACGTGCTCGCGGTGGCGGGGGCCGCAGAAGACCACCCTGGGCTCGCCCGCCTCGGTGGATACGCCGATCAGCGGGTGCCGGCTGTTCCACAGCTTCCGGCTCTGCGGAAGGTCCTCTCCGATCGGGCGCGTCTCACGTTCGGCCCCTTGCCGCTCGATCTCGTCCGCGATGCTCGTCAGCCGCACCAGGAGCCGCTCGAAGACCCGCTCCGGTATGCCGTACGCGAAGGCCAGGGCCGCGACGGCCAGCACCTCGGAGCGTTTCGGTTCGCCGTCGAACCACTGGACGACGGTACTGCCGTCCAGATCGGCCAGGATCTCCCGCGCGTGCCGGGCGCCGCCGATCATCTGCTCGGCCAGCTCGACGACCCGCTGCGGGGAGCGCAGTCCGGCGACGTGTTCACGGACCTGGGCGTCGGAGAGGGCGGGGTGATCCGTGCCGACATGGGCGTCGAGCAGCTTCAGGGAGTCGGGAGGCTCCCATCCGATCTCGAACGCCTCAAGCTCGAAACGTACCTCCGCGCGGTTGAGAGTGATCACCAGATGCGCCTCCGCCTGGGCCAGCTTGGCGCTCAGCGTGTCGAAGGTGAAGCGCCGCAGGCCCTTCTCGGCCTTGTCGTTGATCCAGTCGTGGATGAAGTAGACGCGGTCCTTCCTGAACGAGGTCGCCAGCAGGTCGTCCAGGTCACGGCGGGGAGAGAGGACGACGATCTTGTCCGCGGGCAGCTTGACCTGTGCGAGGAGGGCGGTACCGCTCGTCCACTTGCCGATGCCCTCCCTCCCGACGAGGACCACCACGCGGTTTTCGCGCAGGGCCGTCACGGCCCTGTCGAAGCCCGGCGGCCTGACGAAGTGCCTGAGGGCGTGATCGATCTCCTTCTCGTCGAGCCGCCTCGACGTCGATCGCGCGGTTCTGCCGCCCGCCATGCCGAAGGTCGCCTTCTGCGCCTGTACCTCGGCGAAGAAGTTGTTGATCACCGTGGCCGTCTGGCCGAGGGCACCTTCGTCGAAATCCTCGTCGGCGCGCTCGGCGGCCGGTTCGTCCGGGTCGGCCTGCTGCCGTTCCTCCTCCTGCCGTTCCTTCTGCTCCGGCTCGGGGAGAGGCTCGGCCGGTGGATCGTCGCCCGGAGGGGGGTCCGCTGTCGTCATTTACGGCCGACCCCGAAGACCGCGCGGCGCGCGTCAATGGAACCACTCAGATTATTGATCACTTCCGCCTGCTGGGAAGTGCCGGTTCCGATGCTCTCCGCCCGGCTGTCCGTTTTCGCGCCCGCTTGCGTGTCCGCTTCCGTGTTCGTTGAATCGGACAGGAGGCGCAGATCTCCAGAATTAAACTCCGGACTCCATATCCATGCGGAACCGGAGAACTCCTTCTCCTGAATCGTCACCCTGTGGAAGTCGCCCACGCCGTAGGAAGTGTGTCCCTGCTGCACCACATCCTCGAAAACTCGTTGGGAGAGGATGAGGGCGATGTTCATGTCCTCTCTCATCTTGAAGATCTTTTTGAGCGGCTGCCAGTCGACGAGCCGGCTCGCCTCGACGACCGCCTGGCCGGCGTACCCGTTGGCCGACGGGTAGGCGGTGCCGAAGGCGAGAGCCACCCTGAGCTGGAGCCGCTCTTTTGGCGCCAGGCCGTCGTTGTGGTCGACGAGTCCCTGGTGGAGCGCGCGTATGTACTGGTCGACGACGAGAGGGTCGGGTTCGTCGGCGGGGAGCACCGCGAGCTCGCCGTCGCCTCCCGGCTGGATCACCCACCGGTGCCGATCGAGCCCCGCCTGGGCGGCCGCGCCTCTGTGAAGGTCGACGAAGCCGTGCTGCATGGCCTCGTGGCGTTTGTTATCTCCTCGTCCGTATCCTCGTAGATCGCTGGTCATGATGAGGGCGCGTCCGAAATCGCCGCTTTTCATGGATTCTTCCGGTTCCTTACGGTCTGGTAGTAAATCCAGCTTGAAGCCATCAGTATGAGGGAATGCCGAGGGCCACATCCCCTACTGGTAGGGGATGTGGCCCTAGCAAATATGGAGAATAAGCCCCAAGGTGGATTAATACATACTCGGAACCTTCTTCGCACCCTTTCCTGGAGTTTGATGCCAAGAGACAAGGGGAAACGGTGCGCTGGATGCGACAAAAGCCTCACAAGTTAACGAATCAGGATCTAGATGGTGCGCTGGCGGTGACGATCTCGTTCCAGAATTACGTTCAGCATGCCGACGGGAAGGTGGGCGTCCTGGCCGTCTCGCACGCGGGGGCCGCGGCGATGGTCGCGGCCCAGGTCGGAGGTGTCGCCAGACTCACCCACGCCGGTCTCGTCGCGGGGGCCGTGCTGCTGGGCCTCTTCGTGCTGGGCTTTCTCGTGTCCGGCTATCACATGCTCCAGACCATCCGGCCGAGCCTGCGGCCGCCGGACGCGCGGAGCCGATACGGCATCACCGGAGCCGTCGGCCACATGCCCCCGACGGTGGGTGAGGACATCGCGACCAGGATCGACGAGGCGTGGGAGATGACGCGTCTCCTCGCTCGGATCGCCGAGCGCAAGTATCGCCACGTGTCCAGCGCGCTGCCCTGGACCGGGCTGACGCTCGTCTCGGCGATAGCGTTGACGGTGCTCGTCGTGGCATGGAGATGATCCCGCCACGCCGCGTCACCGCCACACGACGTCCCCGCCACACCACGTCCCCGCGTCACCATGTCGCCGCAGGGCACCGCCGCGGCGAGCTCAGTTCGCGGTGCTGAAGGCGTGAAGCGCCTCCAGATCCGTGATGACCAGCTGCCTGTAGTCGGTCAGCAGCAACCCGTTCCTCTTGAGGAGCCGGACCGCGTTGTGCACCGCGGCCTCCTTCGCCCCGATGAGCCGTCCCAGCTCGGGCTGCGACAGCCTGATGCCGAGGTCCGTACCGCCCGCGACGGCGAATCCATGACGCGCCGCCAGATCGCCGAGCACCCGCGCCAGTCGCACCGGGACATCGAAGGCGGTGAACTCAAGCCGGCGCTGGTTGGCCCATTCCAGCCGCTCCGCGATCATGGAGGCCAGCGCGGACCACAGACGGGGGCGTTCGTCGAGATAGGCGAAGAACGTGGCCGCGGGGATCCGGAAGGCCACCAGCGGGGTGCATGCCGTGACCGTCGCCGAGCGGTCCGTCTCCCGGAGCGTGGCCATCTCGCCCACCAGGTCACCGCTCAGTCTTATGCCGAGCAACGCCTCGGCGCCGTTGTCGAGAATCGCGGTGATCTTCGCGCAGGCGGGCGACGCGGACCGGACGGAACGGAGCAGAAGAACATGATCGCACCGAGTGTCACCCTGCCGGATCAGGATCGCTCCGGGCTCGTGACGCTGCGACTCACCCAGGCTGAAAAGCTCGTTACGCCCCCTGTCGTCAAGGGTCGAGATCAGAGTCCCCGCAGGCCAGGGAGGGCTGGGATCCCGGCGGGATGTTCTACTGGACATGAGGCCTCCTCGACGGTGAGGGTGCACGCCTCGTCCGCTCGCCGATCGTCATGTTCGTGTAGCAGACCGTGAAGGACAGCCTTCGGGGCCAGGCCGGTGGCTAAGATGCCACCGGTGGCCATTCGGAGGACACAGGGCTCTCCTGCCGAGCGCGTGACGACCGTGTCCCACAATCTTGACATTCCGGCCTTAAGAAGGTGAAGCGGATGCGTGCACCTCAGAAGTATGGGGATTCGCCGCGTCGGGAGCTCCATGACCGAACCTCGTATGCCGGATCGGCATACGACCCGCCTCACGGAGCGGACAAGGCGTGAGATCCCCTGTGGTCGCCGTACTGGCGATGGTGGCCCTGCTCGCGGGCGCGTGCACCGGAACCGGTGCCAACGCCGGTTCCGGCAGCGGTACGGGCGGTGGCGAGGTAGGAAGATCGTCGCTCGCATGGGACGAGTGCGGGGACGGCTTCGAGTGCGCGAAGCTCCCCGTTCCCCTCGATCACGCCAAGCCGGACGGCGAGAAGATCGAGATCAGCGTGATCCGGCTTCCCGCCTCGGGTGACCGGATCGGCTCGATTCTCCTCAATCCCGGCGGACCCGGCGCCTCCGGGGTCCAGTACGCGCGAGGGGCCCGCACGGCGGTGAGCAAGGCGGTGCGAGACCGCTTCGACGTCGTGGGCTTCGACCCGCGCGGGGTCGGCGGGTCCGCGCCCGTCCGATGCCTGTCGTCGAGCGAGCTGGACACCTACGTCGGCCTCGACAGCTCACCCGACTCGCCGGGAGAGGTCACCATGCTGGAGGAGGGCTCGCGGCGGTTCGCCTCCGGGTGCCAGGCCCGCTCGGGCAGGCTCCTGCCGCACGTCGGCACGGCCGACGCCGCCCGGGACATGGACCTCCTGCGCGCCGCCGTCGGCGACTCCCGCCTCACCTACCTCGGCAAGTCGTACGGCACCCAGCTGGGCGCCGTCTACGCGGACCTCTTCCCCGGCCGCGTCCGCGCCCTCGTCCTGGACGGCGCCGTGGACCCCTCGCTCAGCCCGCTGGAGCTGAACACCGCGCAGGCACGCGGTTTCGAGGTCGCCCTCGACGCCTTCCTCGGAGACTGCCTCGCGGCCACCGACTGCCCTTTCCGCGGCTCCGTCGGCTCCGCCCGCACGGAGATCGCCGCCCTGCTCCGCCGCGCGGACACGGCTCCCCTGACCAACAGGACAGGCGACGGCCGTACGGTGACCGAGGCCTGGACCACCCTCGGCCTGATCACCCCGCTCTACGACCGGCACGCCTGGCCGGTTCTCCGCCAGGCGCTCGGCCAGGCACTGAAGGGTGACGGCACCACCCTGCTCCGTTTGGCCGACCTGCTGATCGACCGCGAGGCGAACGGCGAGTACACCAACCAGACCGAGTCGAACCTGGCCGTCAACTGCGTCGACGCCCCCTATCCCAGAGACACCGCCGCCTACGCCGCGGCGGCCCGCGCGTCGGCCGCGGAGGCCCCTCTCTTCGGGGCGTACGTCATGTGGAGCTCGCTGCCCTGCGCGTACTGGCCGGCCAAGGGAGGCCCGCGGGCGAAGATCGACGCCCCCGGAGCCCCGCCCATCATGGTCGTCGGCACCGAACGCGACCCGGCCACGCCCTACCAGTGGTCCGAGGCCCTCGCCTCCCAGCTCTCCTCCGGCGTCCTCGTCGGTTTCGACGGTGACGGGCACACCGCCTACCTGACCGGTTCGGCGTGCGTGGATCGCCTGGTGGACGACTACCTGATCGATCTGACCGTTCCCAGGGACGGAACACGCTGCCCCAAGATCAGCTGATTCCAGGGCGCGGGAAGGCCCCGAGAGCCTGTAGACTGCCGTAGGCCGTGGTGAAACATGGCACGCCGCCTTAGCTCAGTCGGCCAGAGCACTTCACTCGTAATGAAGGGGTCTGGGGTTCGATTCCCCAAGGCGGCTCCAGCTCAGAGGCCCTCACGAAGATCGTGGGGGCCTTCTGCGTGTCTAAGTGCGTGACTATCAGAATTAAGTACTGACTGCGTGAGCGGCTGCGAGGAACTTGGCGTCGCCAGCTTGAGCAAAACGAACGCAGCCCCAGGGGACTCATTGAGTCCCCTGGGGCTGGCGCTCTAACTCCTATGCACTACGCGTAGCGCTTGAGCTTCCACACGACCGCCCGGCCGCTGTAGGGCGGCATGACGTTGCTCTTGGCAATAGGCGCCGTGGTAGAGGGGGCCGTGGTGACTTCCCACACGCCACTCTCGGGGCACTTCTCACCGGTACGCGCGGTGGTTCCCAGAGGGACCGGCATTTTTCTGCTCCTTACAGCCACAAACAGAACTTTTCTGTCTGTGCGAGCACGCCGGTGCCCAGTCAAAATCTGACCCCCTGCACAGCAGGGCGTCAGGTATTTGCTAAGGTCGCTTCTGCTACGAAAGACAGACCCCGGCTTCAGACATGACTAGGCACACGCCCAAGCCCATCTGGAGCCGGGGTTTTCGTGCTTGCAGCAGTCTAGTGGCTACGGCAGGCAAGGGCGTGTCGGCGAGCGCCGAGCGGGCCGAACCTCATTACAAGTAGCGATCCACCACGCGCAGCAACTTGATCATTTCGAGACAAAATGCCACTAGTTGTTATGTGAACATCCCGTTTTGTCACGTTACATCCACGTGACTGAGATCACATTCCTGCGGGTTGACAGGGTGGCCACTGTGTGATGGTGATGTTACTCACAGTAGTTTTAGATCTTGGTTGGGATGCGATCAGACACCTCTTCCTCGCCGTCATGCCTCGGCGTGGATGCGGAGACGTCGAGTGGTTACGGGCCTTTGCCGTTCGGGTTCCTGCCATCAGGTCAGGAGCCGAAAAGGCGGTCCATGATGACTGCACCTCCCTGAATAACTGGGCGAATCTGCTTCCGGTAGACCAGCTCGGTCACGGCTGTACTGCTATGTCCGACCAGGCGGGAGATCTCCTCCAGGGGGATGCCGCTGTCGGAGAGTACGGACACGAAGCTGTGCCGCAACTCTCGTGGCGACCACTGGGCCGGGTCGAGGCCAGCACCCTTGATGATCAGTCGGAAGGCCCGTCGCACGTTGGCCGCATCCAACGGAGTGCCCACCGCCGACGCGAACACGAGGTCGTGTTCCTGCCATCGTTCACCCGCCGAGGCGCGGTCCTTGTCCTGCTGCTCCCGATGGGTCATGAGCGCCTTCACACAGTGATCAGGCAGCGCCAGCGTACGCCGGGACTTCCGGGTCTTCGTGTCTCCACCGGTCCGCACGGAGCGCCACACGGCCACATGCGGCGGCACCTGTTCGTCCTGCCTGCTCTCCAGATCCACGTGCGACCACGTCAGCGCCCGAAGCTCCTCCGTTCGCGCTCCGGTGAGCAGGGCGACCACGATGTAGGCGTGCATCCGGCTGCCCTCGGATGCCTTGAGTACGGCTTCCGCCTGGGCCAGGGTGAGCGCCTTGGAGGGACGGCCCTCCTTACCTCTCGGGACCGCGCACAGCTCTACGACGTTCCGCTTGACCTTGTCTCTCGCCATCGCGCGCTTGACCGAACGGTTCAGGTAGGAGCGGAGAAGCTGCACGGTGCTGGTGCTGAGGGTGGCGGCCTTGTCGGCGAGCCACTTGTCCACATCCTGTGCACTTAGGTCGCGCAGCTTCCGTGCTCCCAGCGCGGGTATGACGTGGTTCCGGCAAAGGATCTTGCCGGTCTCCACCGTGGATGTGTCCCGCCTGCTGAGTTCGTAGGTCAGCCAGTCGTTCACGGCGTGCGCGACCGTGTAGTCCGATGGGGCGATGGCAAGGCCGTCCTCGTAGTCGCGTAACACCTCCTTGAGCTTCGCCTTGGCCTCCGTCTTGGTCTTGCCGCTGCCGCGCTTGATGACCCGTTTGCCGCTCGGGTCGTGGCCGAGACTGGCCGTGGCGATCCAGCGCTGTCGTTTCTCGTCCCAGTGGAGGCCGCCGTCTCCCCGGCTGCGTCGTGTGGTCATGATGCCCTCGCTTCCTGTTCGAGTAGTGCCACGTAGTCGGAGATGGCCGAGGCCGGGATGAGCCGGGTACGGCCCTGGGTGACCGAGCGCAGACGGCCCGATCGGATCTGTTCGTAGATCACGCTGCGGCTCATGCTGAGCAGGTACATGGCTTCGCTGACGCGATACAGCCGCCGATCGGCGGACGGTCGGGGTACGGTCAACCGTCCTCCCGTTTCGCCGCGATGGCACGGGCCTGGGAGACGCGGTGCCGGATGTGTTCGGCCATGATCGCCTCACCGGGGGTGTAGCCCATTCCGGCGAAGCGCCAGTGCCCGAGCACGAGCGTCGTCTCATCACCGAGAACCGGAAGGCCGCGCTGCTTGCGTGCTTCGGTGGCGCGGTGGGTGGAGCGCACCTGTCGTAGGTCGCCGAGGGTGGTGGAGTAGGCGCGGCTCTTGGTCGAGAAGTGGGATCTGGCAAGATTTTCGTGATGGGGTGACGGATTGTCATCGCGGTGGCATCGTGGCCATTGTGTGAT
>NZ_JBPJUQ010000065.1:0-50812 GCF_051192615.1 Streptosporangium sp. G11 | reverse complement strand
ATCGGGAGCCTCGTCTCATCCGCCACCGCTTTGCGCGTACCCATCGTGACCAGCGTCGTCACGATGGAAAGGGCTCAGAGTTCGAGGTCCAATCGGTTTCATGTCGTCGGGACCGTCGGTATGACATACGTCCTGCTCCACCTCAACTGCATCAAGGGCTGACCTAGTGCAGCGGTGAGTGGATGCCAGCGGTGACGGCCTGGCCTTGCGGCGGAGGAGTCGGACTGCTGGGCTTGTCTGAGTCGTATGTATCGCACCCGTAGTCGTCTTTCGGCGTTTTACGGAACATTGACGGTGCAAGCTTGCTATGCGCCCCTGTCATATTTTGCCGTCTCCTCCACAAGTTGGTGCTGATACAGGCAGACTGGTGCCGTGGGAAACTTCTGGTCAGGTTTGATCGCTGGACTCCTCGGTGCAGTCGTGGGCGGGTTCTTCACCGCTTGGGGCGCTCTGATGCAGACGCGAGGCATGTTGAAGGCTACGCATATGGAGATCGAGGCGAGCCTTCAACGGGAATCACAGATGCGAAGGGATGATTACAGGGATCGCGCCATTTCGGAAACGCTTTATGCTGTCACCCTATGCGATACGCTAATTAACGAAATCATCGAGAATCATCGTCACCCCGACTCGGAATCATCGGGATGTTCATCTGAAGCCATCGCCGAATTGCTATTAGAGCCAGCAAGAAAAGTAAAACATTTGTACTGGATGCATGAGTCAATAATCAATCCAAGCCAATTTCGTACACCATTAGACGATCTCAATTCGGTGCTTGATGCGGTTTGCTTTGACCGCAGTGCAAAGGATTTAAATAAGTACCTACAAAAGATTTCTCCCGAGTTTAGGGTAAGGCAATGCGCATATGGGGCCGTTCTCGACTGGTTCGGCACGCGCTACTCGTCGGAAGCCAGTGAATTCTTGGAGAAGCAACTCCATAAGAGGCCGGAGCCCCCTTCCTGATCTTCCCGTCTGCCGTTGACCCACCCCGGAGGGGCAGCGGGCCGACGACGGAGGGGCAAGCCCGGTTTCGCGTATACCTGCTCCCGGTGACCTTCCTCGCGAGCTGGTTGTCCTACGGTCACAGCTGGGCTTGACCTGGAGGAGTCGGGCTGCTGGGCCCCTGTCCCGATTTGCCTCACCTGGGACGCTCCGTCTGTCACAGGAAGCGTGGCGCGGAGGGGCTTGGTGCGAGAAACTGGTCTACATGGCTCAGCTAGCAATGACATCAGCACGATGGAATGAAATCACTGCGCTGCTGAACGATGAGCGGCGGCTTCAGGTCGAGTATCCCAAGGTGGCCGAGTACCTAGATATAGCAACAGGGCTGTCAGGGACCGGTGACGCTGAAGTGGACGGAGCGTTCGACTTGCGGTTCGTGCACTACATGACCGGCGGAAGCGCCGTGAGTCCGAACCCCTATTGGGACATCGTTGAGCCACTCGTGTTCGAGCACGAGGGCCGCCGTCTAGTGAACGGTGGTCGAGCGGAAGGAAGCGCGCGACTAGCCTTTGCACAGATGATCCTGCAGGCGACCTACGCCTACGCAGTGCCATCCCCGCAAACCATCGAATGGATTTCCAGTTTCTGCGCTGGCCTCCCAATCGTGGAGCTGGGGGCAGGCCGGGGATATTGGGCAGCGCAGCTAGCTCGCTCAGGGCTGACCGTTGAGGCGTACGACTTGGAGCCACCCAACAGCACAGAGAACGCCTCATTCCTTGGAGTTGCCGGCCAGGCGGACGTGTGGCACCCCGTCGGCAATCTGGACGAGTTCGCGGCACGTACCCGAACAGCAGACCATGTGCTGTTCCTTTGCTGGCCGCCCGGGTGGGGGAACACGATGTCGTCTGAGGCGCTGACCTCGTTCGAGAAAGCAGGGGGCGAACGACTCATCTACATCGGAGAACCGAGGGGCGGCAAGACCGGTAACGATGCCTTCTTTGATGCCCTCTCAGCCCGCTGGAGGCTGGACTCTGTAGATCCACACTTCGTTTCGTGGTGGACGGAGACGGACGCTGCACAGGGCTGGGTTCGAAGCTAAGAGTGCAGCAAAAAGGGGGCCGAGCTGCTCGGCCCCCTTTTTGCTGCGCTCTTGCTACTTGAGAGCCATACGGAATACGAACGCGTCGTAGCGGTCCCGTGGGTACGAAACATCGGAAATCATGATGACCCGGCCATCGGCAGACTGGAATTTCTGGTGGACGGTCTTGACGAGATCGCCGGGGGTTGTGCGCAGCCACTCGGCGTGAGGCGCTGTCGGTAGCTGGTCAGAGATGGTCTCTTCCAGGAAGGCCGCCCCTGACACATCGGCAACATCCACCGGGTGGTAGGTGTCCGAGATTGAGATCGGTCGTCCATCTTCGGTGGCCCGGGTGATGACGTGGATGATCAGTTCGTCCACGGAGAGACCAAGAGCCTCCGCGAGTTCGTTGGTGGCGGGGATTTGCTCAGCCTCCCGTTCTACCTGAATGTCTCGATCGGATTCGTTTTGGAACGTGCGCTCAGCACTTTCCAACTGGCGCTCGGGAGAAACGCGAACGAGGTTGAGGCGATCGGCGACGAAGATGCCTCGCCGTTGTACGGACCGAACGAGCCCCTGGCTCAGGAGCAGTTCGAGGGCCTTCCGAACCACGATGTTCGACACGCCGTTCTGCTGGGCGATCTCGGGATGGCTTGGTAGTTGCACGCCGGGAGGAAGCTCCCCTGCGCGAATACGTCGGGCGTACTCGCCTGCGATGCGGACGTAGGCCGGTTCTGGCACTTGATGATCATCCCTTCGACTGCTCTCCAGTGACGCTTCCAGCGTATACGCATCATCGTATACCCAAGGGTTGTGCGTATACGCAGTTGCGTATACGCTCCTGCTTGTGACTCCTCCGCAAGGACGAGTCACCGGAAGCACTCGGAAGGCGATCCGACGGGATCGCGCGCCACTGACGGAACCGCTCTGGCCGACGGGCCAGACGCGCTCGATGCTGCTCGTTCAACTCAACAGCGACGACGAAGGGCCACCGCCTCCCGCGAAAAGGCGGCCTGTACAGGGCGTTCGGCCTTGTACACCAATCCCTTACCTTGTTTCGCCCCGATGGTCGCAGGCAGGGTTCGACTCCCTGCCGGGGCGCTCCGACCGCACCCGGCGACCCCATCCACCAGTTCAGAGAGGTAATTCCATGACGCCCCGCCCCCCCGCCTCCTCCTGCGCATCGCTCGCGAAAACCGAGGCGGCATCCTCCCCGGACATCGACGTCCGGCCCCTGGCCTACGTGTTGACGCACATGCACCCCGACCTCAACAAATCGATCCTGCCCGGCGAAAGCTGGGACGACATGATGGCCCGCCGCGCCGCCGCTGCCGACATCCTTGACGACCTGCTCACCGAAGCCGCTGACGAGCTGGCCGACGCCGAGGCGGTGATCTGATGATGAGCACCGCGACCTACCTCACCGTCGTGGCCGACCTCGCCGCGGCGATGCAGGTGCTGACCGCCGCTGTCGAACTGACCACCGCAGTGCGGGATTTGACCAGCACGATCCACGACCAGCAGCCCCGCCGGCGGCGGTTCTCGTCCGCTGACCCACCCGACTGCACGTTCGAGGTGGCGGGCGCCCTTCCGAAAGGAGTTCTTTGATGAGCAGAACTTCGTCCGGGCCGGAGTGGTCCGGGGACATGTTGGACCGCCCGGAGATGATGGAGGCGTTCGCTTCTCAACTGCGTCGGGCCCTGTCGGATCAGGCGGAGTTCGTGGCTAAGATCCGGCGGGATGCCGAGGCCATGTGGAAGGCCAACCCGCCCGAGGGCTACAACACCTTCGAGACGTGGTGGCGGCACCGCTGGGTGACCGGCCCGTTCGGGGAGATCCAGGAACTCCTGGAGAAGGCGGCCACGCGGACGTTTCAACTGGAGGCCCGTTATCGGCGTGGCCGCCATGAGATCCCCGCCGCCCGCCAGGCCGCCGCGCAGGCCAAGCAGGCTCCCGAACTCGCGCCTGGCACCGGCTTCGCCGCTCACGCCGATCAGGCCAGGTCTGCCAGATCCCGGCCGGTGTCGTCTGACGGCAACTTCATGGACATGGTCCGCAGGGAGCGCTCAGCATGAGCGGCACGGCGACCGGGATGCCTCCCGAGGTGACGCGGCGCTTGGAGAACCTGGCGCGGTTCTGGAACGAGCGGGTCCAGTCCGTCTCGAACGACGCCGACCTTGCCAGGGTGTGCTTCGACCGGGCAAAGGCCGCTGCCCGCCGGGCGCAGCGCACCGGCAACAACCCGCGGGCGATGCACGATCTGGCCGAGTTGCTCGCGACCTGGGCGGCGAAGCAGGAACACGCTGAAGCGATGCGTCACCGAGCGTGATGTTCATCTTCATGTTCATGCGCCGAATCCGGGCTCTCCGGGGGCCCAAGGCGCGGCGCGCGTACGCGCGACGCGCGCGAGTCTACCCGGCCGTATCGAGATTCACACCTCCAGAAAGGAGGCAAATGTGAGCGACGACGACAGCCATGACGGCGGCGCGGTCCTCCCCTTCCCCCGCGTAGTCCTGCCGGACTCCTTCGACGCCCCCGCCAGGCCCGGCCCGAGGCCCGACTTCGAGGTTGACCCTGTCGGTGAGGAGCCTTCTCCAAGCGGAGCCTTGCCCCGTCTACCAGCGGTCTCACCGATGGGACCTCCCCTGCACCTGACCGTGCCGGGTACGCCCGAGCCCGAGCCCGAAACCGGCGACGAAGAGGGGGCATTCACCCTGCCGCTGCTACAAGACCCCGATAACCCCAGCGGTCGGGATACGGTCCAGCTCGCCATGGCGCTGATGACGGCCCTGGGCGTGGCCGCCGCACAGGGTATGTGGCACCGGGCTCGACACCGTCAGACGCTCGCGGACCAGGCTCGCGCGCACGCCGACCGGGCGCAGGCCAAAGCGGCGGGCACCGGTCACCGCAGCGGCGGCCACAACGGTGGTCACGGTGGTGGCCGGGGCGGGTCGAAGGGCGGCGGGCTCTTGACGGGCTCGCGCCACGAGGGCGGCGGCTCACGCCGACGCGCCGGCGGCTCAGGGCACTCGGGTGGTGGCGACCACCGCACGAAGGACCCCAAGAGGTCAAAGGGTTCCAAGAGTCCTTACGGTGACAACGCGCACAAGCGCCGCGGCAAGGACGGTTACAAGGCCCCCAAATCAACGCGCGGCGGCCGGCGGACCCCCGACCCAGCCGGGCATGGGCCCAAACGACGCAAGCGCGGCAAGCGCACGAGCGGCGGACTCGGGGACGGGCCGTGCGTCCAGACGCGCAAACGACGTCCGAGCAGCAAAGACAGCAAGGCTCGCACGGACGACCGTAAGCGCAAGACCGGTAAGCACGGCAAGAACACGGGCGGTGCGGGCAAGCAGACCAGGCAGCCGCGCCGCACGCTGCGGTGGAAAGCCTCGCGCGCGAGCAAGCCCGGCCCCGGTGGGGACAAGGCACTCGCGCCCGGCCGCAAGCGCTGGGCCCGCACCCCGCCCGACGCAGGCAAGCCGAGCGCACGCAAGGCGGGCGCGGGTAAGCGGGGCTCCACGGGCGGGAAGGGTAAGCAGAGCGCCAAGCGCTCACGCACGTCCCGGTTCGGCACGTGGTCCTGGAGAAGCACCTCGGGGTGGGTGAAGCGCTGGCGGACCCGCCGCAAGGCGACGGCGTCCAGCTCGACCGGCTCGCCGGGTGCGGCGGACGCACGCGGTGCGCGTGGCCGGGAGTCCTGGACCCGTGCGGAGCCGCCGCCGTGGTCGCAATGGATGCGGCCACCGCCGTGGGCTGACCGGACGGTTCGGGTGACCGTCCAGCGGGTCGATGAACGGCCCTGGCCCCGCCCCGAGCCTTCGGCGATCACCGTGGGACAGGCGGCGCTGACCGCAGGCCCCGCTGTGCCGCCGGCCGCGCGTTCGGCCCCGTCATCGGCGTCAGCACCGGATCAGCAAGGAGCACCGATCGTGAGTATGCCTGTGAGGACGACCCAGTACGCGGATGCTGACCTGACCATCTACGACGTGATCGAGGCCGATGCCGATATGGCGGAGGAGATCACTGACGGGGTCGCCGAGGCCCGCGCCACGGCGGACGGCTGCGAGCGGTTGATGACCAGGTTGGAGGATCTGTATGCCGAGATCAGTGACCTGAAGGTGCCGGGTGTCCTGCTCGGCATGATGGCGCTGATCATGGACAAGACCCAGACGGTCAAGGCCCGCGCCGAGGCGATAGCCGCCAACCTGCCCGCTGCCGCTGAGGCCGTCTCCGTCGCCGGGGCCAACGCCGCCGCCCGACACAAGGGCTTGGCCGATGCCGTCCGCGACGCCGGCCACACGCGCCCCGCTGAGCGCCAGTACCACGACGAGTAGGAGGAACCCCATGCACGAGTTGAACAGCGCACCCGGCACCGGCGAGGTGGTCGCAAACAGCGGCAGCGTTATCACGCGAATCATCCGGTACGGCATTCTGCTCGTCCAGCTCACCGCGGCCGGTGTCCGGTTGCGTGGGCTGAGTGAGCAGGTCCGCGGGACGTATCGCTACATCGAGGGCTGCTCGGCCTCCGTCGATCGTCTGGCCGACCAGATGGGTCGCTTGACCGTCGATCCCGACACCGTAGGCGAGCACCACGGCGCGGCGACCATCATGCGGGCGGTCCTGGCCGACGCTGAAGCGATGGCCGAGGCCACCGAAGACCTGGCGACGTCGTTCGAGCAGACCGCCGCCGCCCACGAGGCCGACTACGGGTCGGTCGCCGCCGCCGCCAACGTGATGCCCGTCGCCATGGCTGACGCCGAGTTCTACTCCAACCGCTGACCACCTGGACCGAAGGAGGAACGATCGTGACCAGGCCCGTGATCCCGCCACCGCTGACGCCGGTGGACGTGGAGCTTCCGCAGTGGCCAGCGCTGGTCAAGGCGCGTCGCCGCCTGGCCGTCGTCCGCAGCGCGACAGGGCGCGTGGCGACCCTGGCCGGGGCCACCGCGGCGGCGGCGGGCCTGTTCACCGGCGAGCTGACCGGCGCGGCCCTGCTGGCGGACGCTGCCCTCGCCCTGGGGGGCCTGGTGACCCTGCGGTTGTGGAAGCCACAGGGTCACCAGCGGGCCACCGCGACCGCGCTCTACCTGATGCCCGGCACCAGCCTGGCCGCCCTCCTGGTCACCGAGCAGATCGTGCCGGGCATCCACTGGGGCGAGGCTCTGGCGCTGACCATCTGGACGGCGGGGACATGGGTGCTGCGCCCCGCTGGCGTCGCCCGCCGCATGGTCACCCCACCGGCCCCTGCGCCCGCGACCGACCTGGCCCCGGCGCAGGAGGCGGTCTACGACCACCCCGCCGCCCAATGGTGGGCCGAGCGCGTCGCCATCGACGGCGGCGCAGCCCCGGACACCGTGCTGGACGACGTCCAGCGAACCGGCGAGATGTCCATGCGGGCCGTGATCCGCTCCACCATTCCGGGCCACCCGGTCCCGGATGTGTCCATCCGGCAGCTGTCGGCCCTCATGGATATTCCCGAAGACGAGATCGCGATCACCTCGGTACCCGGCCGCGGCGCCGGCGTGCGACGCCTGACGATCGGCCAGCCTGACGACGACCTGGCCACCGTCTGGGCCAAGCGCATCGCCCCGGCGGCGATGTCCGGCACCGTGCTGACCGGCGTCCGGGTTGGCCGGCCGGGTGCCGACTACACGACCACCCCGACGACGACCCGCATTGAGGAGGACACGTGAGCGCGGTCATCGCCTCACCCGGCGACGTGGTCGAGCTGACCCTGGAGGTGCCGCCGGGCAAGGTGATCAGCTACGACCTGGCCGCGCTGTGCTCGGCGCTGAACATCAACGACTCGACCCGCGTGGCCGTCGAGACGGACGGCCTGCGCCGGGCGATGGTCACCATCTACCCGTCCAACCCGCTGGCGCAGGTGCGGGCCGTGACCCGCGAGGACCTGGTGATGGACCGGCACGGGCGCATCGTCACCGGCGTCTACCACAACGGGCGCCCCGCCAAAAAGCGTCTGTTCGACCCGAGCACCGGCAGCGCGCAACGCTTCCTGCTGTTTGGCACCACCGGCGCGGGCAAGTCCAAGTCCCTTCAGCTGGAGCTGATCGCCGAGAAGCTCAACGGCATCGTGAGCTGGGTCGCCGACCTGAAGTTCGGGCAGTCGGTGCCTGAGGCTGAGGGCAACGTGGACTGGTTCGTCCGCACGCCAGAGGGCGCGATTTTGATGCTGATGGCGGCGGTGGCCATCGCTCAGGAACGGATGCGCCGCTACAGCGCCGCGGGCCGGACGTCGTTCCTGCTCACCCCCGGCGGCGATCCCCTTTTCCACGTCCGCATCGAAGAGGCCAACCGCCTGCTGGAGCGCGGCGCACCCTACCGGGACCTAGCCACCTACCTGATCAGGGAGCTGGGACGTACCGGCCGCTCGGTGGGCGTGGGCATCGGCCTGTCCGCCCAAGCCTCACACCTGGAGGAGATGGGCGGCAGCGACACGCTGCGCGCGATGCTCAAAGAGGGCGAAGTGACCTTGCTCCGCTGGAGCAGCAAGATGATGCAGCAGTTGGTCGCGGACGGCCTGCTGCCTGCCGGTGAACAGCTCATGAACATCGGCAAGTCCCTCAAGCCGCGCGCTCTGCGCTCGCAGTTCGACCCCGACGACGACGATGAGGACGCGCCCGGCACCCAGGGCATGGCCTACCTGCTGTCCGGCCCGCGCCCCACTGCGCTGATGCGGCATCTGCGGGTCGGCTCCATCGCCCCGCTCCCCGGCCTGGACCCCGAAATCCTGGCCCTGTACGGGGATGACGAACCCCGCCGCCTGGAGGAGGTCTCCCACAAAGCCGCGGGCGATGCCTACGCCCTGCGTGATGACCCGGCCGCGTTCGAGAGGCTGTGTGAGGCGTTCCGCGACGAGCAAACCCAGCAGGTGCGCGTGACGGCCGGCGGCCACGCCTCAAGCCGCAGCCCGGCCGGTCCCGGCCCAGACGACGCACCCCGGCCGAAGAAGGTCCTCCTGGACGACCGCGTCCGGGCCGTCCTGGCTGACGCTGAGGTCCCGATGACCGCCGAAGACGTGTTGGCCGCCGTCAATGACGACGGTGGCAAGCCGGTCTCCCTCGGCTCAGTCCGCACCGCACTCGGCGGGCTTGTGAAGGGCGCCGCGGCTACCCGCGTGGAGCACGGCTTGTACGCCTCAGCCCGTTGAGCCTCCGGGGTTGATCCCCGCCTCACAAGGACTGAGCAACACCTTCAACGCCGACTATCACCTGCCTTGACCGCGCCAACCGGCGCGAGATGGAGCGTGCCCTGTGACCATCGCCGTTCCTGAACCCCACCCCGACGACATTGCCCGCTGTCACCTTCGACCTGGGATGGACCCTATGACCAGCACCAGCAGCCCCCTGGCGCCATGGCCCAAGGACGTCATCATCCGCTTCCTGAACCAGGGTGGCGCCACGGTGGATCTGTACCCCGTCCGCTTCACCACGAAGTGGAACTACCGCGGCGCCCCGTACGCGGCCACCCATGGCTACGAGGTCAACGGCTATAGCTGGAGCTGCCTCGGCTGCGGGGTGCACGCCCGCCAGGGCGACACCTACAACGACCCCGGCTACCGCGATCTGAGCGAGGCCCGGCAATCCGCCCAGGGGCACGCCGAGATATGCCGAGGCATCCCCCGACCGGCCGACCCGCAACCAGAGGCGGCCGGTAGCAGCCCCCGCCGCTGGTTCTCACGTAGGAAGGAGAGGTAAGTGAAGGTCGCAGCCCTGTCGCCACGACAGATCGCGGTGGCGGAGAAGACACTGAACATCGGGACCTGGGCCATCACCGCCGGCGCCGTCTTATTCTCCGTCCTGACCGTGACGCCGCTCGTGCAGCGGGTCACCCCGGATGCCTGGGATTGGACCGCGCCGATCCTGCCGGTCGTCGTTGATGCGGCGGTGGTCATCGTGATCCGCCTGGACTCCACGGTGTCGCGACTCGGCGGGCACGGCGGGCCGTGGCCGGTCGTGCTGCGCTGGCTCACGGGATTGTTCACGGTGGGGCTGAATATCGGCGACTCCGTGTATAAGAAGGATCTTGCCGGGATCGCCGTTCACGCGGTCGCCCCGCTCCTTCTGATCGTGACCGCTGAGGCCGGTCTGGCGTACCGCCGGGCCATCGCCAAAGCACTCGATCGGATCGAGCGTGAACAGGAGGCAGAGGCCGAGCGCAGGCGCGTTCACGAACGCCAGGAGCGGGCGGCCCGTGAACAGCAGCAGCGCGAGCGTGAGGAGCGTGAGCGGCAGGAGCGTGAACGCCTGCAGGACGCACAAGAGCGGCGCGAGCGTGAGGCCCGCGAGCACGCCGCCAAGCTGGAGCAGCAGCGACGCGAGCACGAGGCGCAGATGCTCCGGGAGCAGCGAGAGACCGAGCTTGCCCTGCGCCGGGAGGAGGCCGAGCGCCAGGAGCGCCAGCAGGAGCTGGAGCGGCGGGACCGCGCCGAAAGCGAGGCCCGCGCGCACCAGGAGCGCGAGCGCCAAGAGCGTGAACGGCGCGAACGCGAGGCGCACGAACGGGCCGAGCGCGAAGCCCGTGAACAGCAGGAGCACCAGGAGCGTGAACGGCTGGAGCGAGAGGCCCGTGAACGGGCGGAAGCGGCGGCTCGTGAACGCCGCGAACACCCGGCCTTGAACGCCGGTCGCGACGCCTTGGTGAACACCCGCCGGGCACCGACAGTGAAGGCGCTCGCAACTCCGCGGTTGACGGAGACCGACGCCCGCACCCTCATCGCGAACACCCCTGGCGCGAGCGTGCGTGATCTCGCTGACCGGACCGGCTGGTCGATCGGCTGGGTCTCCAAGGTCCGCAACGAACAGACCGAGAACCAGGGCCAGGAGGCCGACCAGGTTCCCGCCGCGTAACGCACGCCGGCACCACCGGGACGAACCACCGGCAACCGCTCCCGACCGCCTCGCCGCTCCGTCCGCCTCAGCGACTCAGCGGGCGCTCGGCTGTGCCGGCGAAACCGCCTCGCTGCTGCGAGATGCGCAGCAGCGAGGCAGGGCTTGAAGACACCACGGCCACGGCTCTGAGTTTTGCCTTCATGGTGGCCGGTCCGCCTTCGCATTCCGCTCTCCCGCCGCTTTCACTCCCGTGTCTGGAGATCAGCTATGTCCATTCTGACCGCGCTGGCCACCCTCGCGATCTGCTCGACCGCCGTAGTCGTGCTCGCGCTCACCGCCGTGATCGCCTACCGGCTCAACCTCAAGCGCCACCCTTTCACCGACTGCCGCCGCTGCAAGGGCACCGGCGAACGCCGTAGCTGGGTGTTCGCGCACTCCTTCGGCTACTGCCCCGACTGCCAAGGCAGCGGACACAAGATCCGCGCCGGCGCCCGCCTGCTCAACATCCGCTGAAACGAGGAAACCTGTCATGCCCCTGTGCCCCCTCGCCGGAGTAGTCCTGATCGCCATCCTGTGCGGCGGTCCGCCGCCCGCTTCCACCGCCGACCCTGCCGGGATCGTCATGGGTACCAAGCAGCCCGGCAACGTCCTGATGATCGGCATCCTCAACCGCGCCGCCGCCTACGAACGCACGGCCACCCCGGCGCAGATCCGAGCCTGCACCCGCCAGCCCTACATGCACTACCCTCGCTGCCTTCCGGCGCGGCACACCAGCTCGCCCATTGCCCCCAGGGCAGGTACGGCGACGGCGCTGGCCGGGGAGCGTGCGTCATGAGCGAATTCGCGATCGGCGATCCGGTGTATGTCATGTACGACCCGATCGCCTACGGCGTGATCGAGAAGGTCCGCGGTGACGAGTACTTCTGTCACCTGCGTGACGAGGTCGGCGACTGGTGTGACTGGTACCCGGCCTCCCAACTGAACAGACGCGCCCGGCGAGCAACGTGACCGCGGTCCAAGACGGCCTGTTCACCGAACAGGCCGTCACCCCCGCCAAGAGCGTCTCCGCCCCCTACCTGGGGGCGGACCCCGCGCGGGCATCGGATGCTTTGGTCGGTGACACCTACGGGTGGCTGGCCGCGTTCCTGCCCGCGCCGCGGGCGTTGATCTGCCCGCGCTGCGGCCGGCCGATGGCGCTGGCCGCGATCCCCCTGCTGTGGGAATGCCGCCCCTGCGACACCCCCGACACCACAGCCGCTGACAGAAGTGGGGTGCCATGACCGTCTACACCCGCACGCACGGCGGGCACACCATGACCATCCACGCACCGGCCGGTGAGAGCGACTTCGACCCGGTCGCTTTCGCAACCTTCGCCGCCTCTGACCCGGTGTTGGGACTGGACGTGGAAACCCGCGCGATCGTGCCCGGCGGACCCGGCCACTTCGGGCCCGACGCCGGGATGCGGCTGCTGCAGCTCGGCACACCGACCACCGCCTGGGTGCTCAACCCAACGATCCCCCGGCAACGGAGCGCGATCGAGCAGGTGTTGCGCGACCCGCAGCGGCGCTTCGTCACCCACACCACCTACGACGTCCTGGCGTCCTGGTCGGCCTTCGGCATCGCCCTGGGCCAGCGGGTCGCCGACACCCATCTGTTGAGCAAGCTCATCAACCCCGACGAGCGCGCCGGCCATGGCTTGAAGGAGCTGACCCGTCGCTACCTGGACGACGGCCTGATCCACGCTGAGCAGGCGCTGCATGAGCGGGCCCGGCAGTTGGCGCCGCGCGGCCACCGAGCCGGCGGCGCGGCCATGATCTGGGGCTGGAACACCATCCCCGCCACCGACGAGGCATACGTGGTCTACGCCGGGCTGGATGCCATCTACGCCCGACGGCTACTGCCGGTCCTGCTGGCCAAGTGCGGCGCCTTCTCGCATCTGGTGCGGATGGAGCACTGGCTGTCGGCCCAGTCCACCGGGATCACCATCCGCGGCCTGTTGCTGGATCGCCCCTACACCGCCGCCCTGCTGGCTGAGACCGAAGCCGAACACCGCGCCGCGGATGAGCTGATCCGGGCCCGGCTCGGGGTGCCGGGCGGCTCACCGAAGTTCGCCGCCTGGCTGGCCGAGCAGGTCACCGGCGTCGTGCTGCCCTGCACCCCGACCGGCCGGCCCCAGATCACCGCCGACACCCTCAACCAACTGGCCGGCGACGTCGAAGCCGGGCGGGCCCACCTCACACCAGGTGCGGCGGACCTGATCACCGCGCGCCGCGCGATGGCCGCCACCTCCAACACCATCGCCAACCTACGATCCTTCCTGGCCGCCGCAGACCCCGGCGGCCGGGTCCACCCCTCGATCAACACCCTGCGGGCCCGGACCGGGCGCATGTCCATCACCGCGCCCGCGCTGCAAACCCTGAAAAAGCACGACCCCAGGCTGCGGCACTGCTTCCGGGCCGATCCCGGCAACGTGCTGGTGTCGTGTGACTTCTCCCAGGTAGAGGTCAGGGTGGCGGCGGCGCTGTCGCGTGATCCGACGTTGATGCGCGTCATCGCCTCCGGAGTCGACATCCACGACGCCACCGCCGAGCTGATGTACGGGCCCGGCTACACCAAGCAACAGCGCACCGTCTCCAAACGGGCCACGTTCGGCACCATCTACGGCGGCGGCGCCCGCGCGCTGGCCGCCCAGACCGGCGTGCCGGTGGCCACCGCCCGCGGCGTCATCGACCGATGGCGCCGCGCCTACCCCCGCGTCATCAGCTTCGGCCAGGACATCGCCCAAGCACCCGTGGTGATCACCGGCTCTGGCCGGCGCATCCCCGCCGACCCCGACCGGCCGTATGCCAACAGCAACTACGCCATCCAGTCCACCTCTCGCGACCTGCTGGTAGCCGCGGTATACGAGCTGGTCACCGCCCACGGCCTGCATGACCGGCTGTGGCTGTTCGTCCACGACGAACTCATCGTGCAAGTCCCCGAACGCCACGCCGAGGCCACCCGGCAACTGCTGGCCCAGGCCATGACCACCACTTTTCGGGGTGTGCCGATCGAGGCCGACGCCGAGATCCTCGGTACCCACTGGGGTCACCTCACCAAGGAGGCATCTTCATCATGACGCCTATGCCCGCCCGCGTACTGCTCTGACCCTGGGCGACGCCAGGGCGACCGCCGCCCCCGTCATCCAGCCGTAGCCGCCTCCCAGGACAACACCGGCCCCGCCCTCAGCTCAGAGAGCAGGGCCCGCCCATATCGAAGTCAACGCACAAGAGCCTCGACGCTGACGGTGTCGAGGCTCTTGTGCATCCCCCGGCCTCTGGCCACCACCTGTGTAAGGAGTGCTTCGCCATGCCCGTCGGACAGACGACCTTGACCATCATCGGCAACCTCACCAACGACCCCGAGATCAGCCAGACGAAGGACGGGGTCGCGATGTGCCGGTTCACCATCGCCTCCAACCCCCGCTTCTATGAGCAGAGCAGCGGCACCTGGCGCGACGGCGACCCGCTGTTCCTGCGCTGCACCGCCTGGCGTCACCTGGCCGAGAACATCGAAGCGTCCCTCACCCGAGGTCAGCGCGTCATCGCCACCGGCGTGCTGCGCCAGTTCGAATGGACCGACGCCGACGGTATCCAGCGCACCGGCTACGGACTGGAGATCGACGACATCGGCCCGAGCCTGCGATGGGCGACCACCACCCCGACCCGCCGCACCAGCGCAAACCGCACCCCCGCCGCCGCGCCCTCCAACGACCCGTGGGTGCCGGCGAGAGCGACTTCCACGGTGAACGGCTCGAACGCCGCCGCGTTCTCTGACGAACCGCCGTTCTGATCATGTCGCGGGGCGACCGGTCACGCCACCGGCACGCCGGCCGCCCCGTCCATCACCTGATCGACCACGAGAGCAAAAGGACCCTCACCATGCCCGCACACACCATGTCGCGCCACCGGCCGCCGGCCCCGGCGTGGATGGCCGCCCGTGCTCGCGCGCTGACCGCCGCTACCTGGGGTATGGCGGTCTTCCCTCTCAGCCGCACCAAGCTTCCCGCCATCGCCGCTGCCCACCCCGGCGACACGGTCCGCTGCACCGGCGGCTGCGGCACCCTGGGGCACGGCGTACACGACGCCAGCACCGACCCCGCCCGCATCCGAGAGATGTTCGCCGCCGTACCGTGGGCGGCCGGCTACGGCATCGCCTGCGGCCGGGCCCCGCACCACCTGGTCGGCATCGACCTGGACCGTAAGAACGGCCTGGACGGACCCACCGCCCTCAACGCCCTTGCCGGTAAGCAGGGCCACACCGTGCCGGACACCGCGACCGTGCTCACCCCTTCCGGCGGGCTGCACCTGTGGATGACCGCTCCGCCCGGCCTGCGCATCGGCAACTCCGTCAGCAAACTCGCCCCCGGCATCGACATTCGCGACAGCGGCGGCTACCTGGTCGGCCCCGGCTCCACCACCCGCCGCGGACGCTACGTCTTCGCCCCCGGCAGCCACCCCGACCACATTGCCGCCGCCCCCGCCTGGCTGCTGACCCTGCTGACCACCCCGCACGGCCCGGCCCACACCAGCCCCGCCAACACCCATCCGGGAGGCGCGGGCCGGCTGGAAGGGATGGTGCGGGTCGTCTTGGACTGCGGCCACGACGACCTCAACAACCGCCTGTTCTGGGCTTCCTGCCGCGCCTTCGAAAGCGACCACATCGACCCTGAAACCGCCATGGCCGTGCTGCTTCAGGCCGCCATCAGCCGCGGGCACCCCGAGGTGCCCGCCCGCCGCACCATCGCTTCAGCCCATCGCACTGTGAAAGGGGTTCGACCATGAGCGACAAGGAAAAGGGCCCCTCCCAAGCCTCCCAGCTCGTCGCCCTGGCCCGCGCGGGCTACGACCTGGTCATGAGCGAGGACGGACGCCCCTATGGCGTACGCCGCCGCGGCCCCAACATCGCCTTGCCGCTCCGGGGAAAGGCCGGCTTGCGCGCTCAACTGGCCCGCCAGTTCACCGACGCAAGCGGCGGGCAGGTCCCCTCCAGTTCCGCGCTCACCGACGCCATGGCCGTGCTGGAAGGCATGGCCATGGCCACCGACCCTGTCCCGGTTCATCTTCGCGTGGCCGGGGGACCCGACCAGATCGTGCTCGACCTGGGCACCGCTGATGGCCGCTGCGTCATCGTCACCGCCGACGGCTGGAGCGTCCACAGCCGCTCCCCGGTGCTGTTTCGCCGCTCCGGGGCGATGTCCCCGATGCCCGAACCTGCACACAGTGACGGCGATGGTCTGGCCATGCTCCGCGGCCTGGTCAACATGGACGACCCCACCTTCCACCAGCTCGCCGCCTGGCTGGTCGCCGCCTGGGTGCCGCACATCCCCCACCCGGTACTGACCTTCAAAGGTGAGCAGGGCACCGGTAAGTCCAAGACGGCTCAGATGGTCATCAACC
This sequence comes from Streptosporangium sp. G11, assembly GCF_051192615.1. Lineage (NCBI taxonomy): Bacteria > Bacillati > Actinomycetota > Actinomycetes > Streptosporangiales > Streptosporangiaceae > Streptosporangium > Streptosporangium sp. G11. The sequence continues at coordinate 34,502 of NZ_JBPJUQ010000065.1, read as the reverse complement.
TGGTAGATCCCTCCGCCGCCACCAAGCGGTCTCAGCCGCGCGACGTCAAAACCTGGGCGACCCAGGCGTTCAACTCCTGGGCCCTGTGCCTGGACAACGTATCGACCATCGCGCCGTGGCTGTCGGACACCCTGTGCAAGGCCGTCACCGGCGACGGCATCATCGACCGCGCCCTCTACACCGACGACGACGTCGTCGTCCTGTCCTTCCGCCGCGTCCTGGCCATGACCACCATCGACGCCGGCGCCCTCGCCGGAGACCTCGCCGAGCGCATCTTCATGCTTGACCTGCAACTCATCAGCGAAGACCAGCGCCGCACCGAACAAGAACTCGACCGGCGCTTCGAGGCCGACCGGCCCGCCATCCTCGCCGCCCTACTCGACCTGCTCGCCAAAGTCCTGAACCGCTTGCCCAGCATCCACCTGGACCGGATGCCCCGCATGGCCGACTTCGCCTGCGTCCTGGCCGCCGTCGATGCCGTCCAGGGCTGGAGCACCCTGGAGACCTACATCGCCTCCGCCAACAACGTTGCCGCAGACGCCCTGGAAGGTGACCCCTTCGGTAGCGCCGTGGTGGCCTTCATCCAGCAGCACGGGCAGTGGAGCGGAACCGCGGGGCAGCTCTTGGAGCAGGTTCCGCCGCCGGACGGCTACCACCCCAAATGGCCCAAAGACGCTACCCGCGCCTCGGGGCAGCTCAAGCGCCTCGCACCCATCCTGCGGTCGGTCGGGGTCATGTTCGACGACACCGCTCGATCAGCGGATCACTACAGGCATCGGCTGATCTCCCTGAAGGCTCCTTCAGATATTGGCTGCAAAACAGCGTCCACAGCGTCCGTAGCGTCCACAACGCCGTCTGACCTGCGGAATCTTGTGGACGCTGAGGGCAACGCCAGCGTCCACACAGCGTCCACACAGCGTCCACAAGGCCGCCTTGTGGACGCTGTGGACGCTGATGTGGACACTACGGGTCCGCCAGTGTCCACAAGATCAAACGCCTCTGAGCTGCCCAAACACCCGGTTGTGGACGCTGTGGACGCTGTGGACGCTGGATTGCAGCCAATATCTGGCGACCACCTCCTGTGCCCCCACTGCGACCGCCCCATGGACCCCGCGCTCACCGCCGCCGGAGCCCTCGCCCACCCCGAATGCCATCCGAGTAAGTGATCGCGCCCGGTACCCGGAAGGACACGCGCGCCGTGACAAAAGCCGACGTCAAAACAATCACCGTTGACCAAATCTGCAAAGATCTCAAGATCGCACGCAGCACCTTCTACGACTGGCGAAGCAAAGGTCGTGCCCCTCAGTGCCTGAAGTTGCTTAACGGCAGCCTGCGTGTCCGGCGAAGCGCTTACCACAAATGGCTTTCTGCCTTGGAAGAGATTCCCACCGCCAGAGTTAATTGGGCCGAAGAAAAGCTCACCATCGACTACATCTGCGACGACCTCTGCATCAACCGCTCAACCTTCTACGACTGGCGGCAAAAGGGGCGCGCCCCCCAATGCTCCAAGCTGCCCAACAGCGATCTGCGTGTTTACCTCTCCGATTACGAACGCTGGCTGTCCCGCATGGAGGACGCATCCTGATGAAGGACATCACCTACGACGTCCGCATCCACAAGACCGAGAAACGAAGGAATGCCGAAGGCGCGGTCACCTCCTATCGAGTCCTGTGGAAGGTTGCGGGAAAGTCCTGGAAAGAGCCCTACGCCAACGCCGCACAGGCGGATGCCTTCCGGTCAGAACTGATGACCGCCGCCCGCCGCGGTGAGGCATTCAGCACGATCACAGGGCGCCCGATCTCGTGGAAACGGGAGGAGGCCATATTGAGCTGGTACAGCTTCACGCTAGCCTTCGTGGACGCGAAATGGCCGTATGCCTCGCCGAACCATCGACGCGGCATCGCCGAAGCGCTGGTTGACGCGACCGAGGTAGCACTAAGCACCGAGATCGGGGTTCCTTCTCGCGACATACGACGCGACGCGCTCCGCTGGGCCTACAGCACCCGCATTCGCGAGGGCGGAGAACCGCCGCCGGAATTGGAAAAAGTCGTTCGCTGGCTCGACGAGAACACCCTGCCCATGTCCACCTTCAGCGAGCAGGGCGCAGGAACTGCACTGGCCCGAGGAATTCTCGACAGGATCAGCAAGACACTGAGCGGCAAGCCCGCTGCCGCGAACACCGCCAACCGTAAGCGCATGACGCTCAACAGTGCGATGGAGTTCGGTCAGGAAATCGGTGTACTCACGGCCAACCCGCTTAAAGCCGTGAAATGGACCAAGCCCCGGACACTGACCACGGTAGACCCGCGCACCGTCGTCAATATCAGCCAAGCGAGGGGATTTCTCGCCGAGGTTGAAGCCAACAGCCAGCGAGGAAAACGCATGAAAGCGTTCTTCGGCTGCATGTATTACGCAGCTCTGCGTCCCGAAGAGGTAGTAGATCTGCGCCGGGAGCACCTTCACAGCCTTCCCGAAGAAGGGTGGGGGGAAATGCGGCTCACCAACGCTGAACCACGGGCCGGAAGTCGGTGGACCAACAGCGGCCGGCCGCGAGAGCGCCGCGGGCTCAAGCACCGCGCCGAAGGAGACACCCGGCGAGTGCCGATCCATCCTGAGCTAGTGGCGCTGCTTCGAGCGCACCTCAACGAGTTCGGCACCGGCCCGGACCGGCGGGTCTTTATCGGCCCACGCGGTGGATTAATGACCGATCGCGCTTACCTGAAGGTTTTCCATGAGGCGAGAGCAAAGGCGTTCACCGCCGAAGAAGCCTTGTCGCCGCTGATGGACGTCCCGTATGCGCTACGTCACGCCGCCGTGTCCACGTGGCTCAACGCCGGGGTGCCGGCACCCCAGGTCGCCGAGTGGGCGGGACACAGCGTGGACGTCCTGCTGCGGGTCTACGCCAAGTGCATCCACGGCCAGGACGGTGAGGCCATGCGCCGGATTTCGGAGGCCACCAAGGGCTGATCCCGTGGGAACGCATTGGGAACAGCCAGCCGTAGAGCGCCGTTGACAGCCGTAGACAGCCGGACATACGAGAACAGCCCCCGCACCGCGTTTTCGCTGGTGAGAGGGCTGTTTCTGCTGGTGTGGCAGGTGCAGGACTTGAACCTGCGTAGGCTGAGCCGACGGTTTTACAGACCGCTCCCTTTGACCACTCGGGCAACCTGCCATGTCCTCCGCTTGCGGCGGCGACAGGAAGAAGAATAGCGGACTTCCGGGGGTGACGTGACATCGACGGAGGGCGCCTCCCGACACCCGTCTCCATCAGGACTTTTGGTGCGTATGTCACCGCCCGCCCCGGTGTTGTGTGGGGAGGGAGTGGCGTCAGAGGTATCGCGACGTCGAGGCGGGACAGGGCTGACGGTGTGCCGGATGAGAGGGGACACAGCGAGGTGGGCAGGAACCCGGGAGGGGAATGAGACACGCTGGGGCGACACAGGACTCGCCGAGGGCGGGATGAGGACACGCTGCCACCTCGGCATCGGCGGGAGATGCTGGCTAGGCTGATCCGTTACGTACGCGTCTACCGCACCGGCTCGCGGACGCCGTCGCGGTCCGAGGTCCGCGGCACCCAGGAGCCGGGTGGCGATTAATGGTTCTAGCAGGTCAGAGGGGATCGTGTTTTGGCGGATTCATCGTTCGACATCGTTAGCAAGATCGACCACCAGGAGGCCGACAACGCGCTGAACCAGACGGTCAAGGAGGTCGGGCATCGATTCGACTTCAAGGGCACCGGCGCGACCATCGCCTGGTCGGGCGGTCAGAAGGCCGTTGAGATCAAGGCCAACAGCGAGGAGCGCGCCAACGCGGTCCTCGACGTCTTCAAGGACAAGTTGATCAAGCGAGGGCTCTCCCTCAAGATTCTGGACGCGGATGAGCCCAGGCTGTCCGGTAAGGAGTACCGGCTTCTGGTGAACCTCAAGGAGGGCATCGACCAGGAGCACGCCAAGAAGATCTCGAAGATCATTCGCGATGAGGGGCCCAAGGGCGTCAAGGCTCAGATCCAGGGCGAGGAACTGCGGGTGAGCTCGAAGAAGAGGGACGAACTGCAGGAGGTCATCGCCCTTCTCAAGGGCAAGGATCTGGAGATCGCCCTTCAGTTCTCGAACTACCGCTAGTAGAAGTGAAACCGAGGCTCTGACCTGTGGTTTCAGGACCTTACTGCTCCGGGAGGGCGCATCCAGGGCACACGGCCGGGGCAAGAGGCTCTCTTGCGCCCCGGCCGCTCACCCGTTTCAAGCAGATCACTGAAGGTGAGCGACGCGGTCTCTCTTCCCCGGCAAGGGACGCGTCCGTTCGCGGCCGTGCGCTCCGGTGAACGACCTCATCGGCGCCATGCCTCTTCCGGCCCGCCGCCGCAGAATTCGAATTGCTCCGGCGCATGGCCGGCGTGACACCGGCTGCCGTCATCCGTTCCTAGCCCAGCGCCCCGGCGCGCACCGCGCGCACGTGGGCCTCATATCGCCGGGCGCCCATCACGCGCCACAGAAACCGGGCCGGAGCGGGCATCTCGCTGAGGAACCAGGCCCGCTCGCGCGGTGTCGCGTCCTCCAGGACCATGCCGGCCAGGGTCAACTTGCCGGTGAGGGGCTTCGGGCCGTGCTTCATCGCGTGTTCCTGCGGCGCCAGCCACTCCGGCACGGTGAGGTGCTCGTGGATGAGCGGGAGCACTGCGCCCTCCTCCAGCCCGAGGTGCTCGATGAGAGCCGATCCGAGGTCGCGTAGGGCGCCGGCGAGGCGGTCGCGGGCCGTGAGGCTCGCATCCGCGGTCCAGCTCGGCAGTCCGGCCTCGACGACGCCGACGGCTCGGGCGATCGCGTCATGCTGCCGCTGCATGACTTCGATCAGGTCTTTCTCAAGCGGGACGCGTTCGATGAGGATCGGCCAGAGCAGCTCGTCCTCGGCCTCGTGGTGTTCGTGCAGCATGCCGAGCACCAGAGCGAGATGGGCGCCGAGCAGGCGCGCGCGGGCGATGTCGCCGGCGGGCACGGCGGCGATCAGCTCGGGAAGCCGCGCGAACTCGCGGCGCATCGCGCGGTGGATGACCTTCATCTGCTGGATCTCGGGCTTGTCAGCGGGAGAGTTCGGATCGATCAACACCATTTCATGTTAACAGGTGTACTTTGAATGTATAAAAATTACTATCAATGTCCTGCTGTAATAGTGATTTCATGACGAAGCGTGCGTACACCTCGACGGTCCGGGCCGTCGCGGCGCGAGAGACCCGCGCCGCGATCTTGCGAGCTGCGGAGCAGCTCTTCGCGGAGCAGGGGTACGCGCGAGCCACGGTGGCCGGGATCGCCGAACGAGCGAGCGTCGCCCTGAACACCGTGTACACGAGTGTGGGCGGCAAGGCCGCGCTGATGGAGGCATTGATCGCGGAGAGCTCCGGCGACGAGCAGATCCAGGTCACCTTGAACGCCGTACTCGGCTCGGCCGACGGCCACGACATCCTGCGCCGGACGGCCGAGGGCACGGGCGACATGACGCGGCGCCACGAGAGCGTCCTGAACCTGCTGTTCGACAATGCCGCCGCCGATCCCGCGGTGGCGGCCGTGGCCGAGCACGCCGTCCGGCGCTACCGGAGCCGGCTGGCCCGCATCGCCGAGCACCTGGTGACGCTTGGTGCCGTTCGCACCGACCAGGTCAGGACCGAGCAGATTCTCTGGTTCTACTTCGGCCGGGGCGGGTGGAGGACGGTCCGCGAGCTCGGCTGGGACTGGGCCGACGGCGCCGCCTGGCTGGCAGAGCAGGCCGCTGCCGCTCTGCTGGCCCCGGCGGCCGACAGGAGGGCGACATGACCCCCAGCGGCCGATGGGAGGGGACATGACAGAGTCTCCGGCCCGCGAGCCTCGGCACCGCTCTGAGCGACGGTACGGCGACCTGGTCGCACGGCCCGCTTCAGGCCGGCTGCCTCATCTCATACGGTCCTTCGCGCGGGTTCCGGGTTCGCCTCGGCGGTCCAGCTGGCCAGGAGCCGGAGTTTCTCCTCGGACGGTGATCCCGTGTCGGCGGTGTAGATGACGATGCTCTGTCCGTGGCTGTCCGGTAGGTGCAGCGTCTGATAGTTGAGCCGCATGTCGCCGACGGCCTCGTGGAAGAACCGTTTGACGCCGTGCTGGTGTTCGGAGAGCCGATAGTCGGCCCACATGCTCGCGAACTCCTCGGATCGGGTGCTGAGCTCACCGACGATTCTCGACAGGTCCTCGCTGTCGGTATCGGGCGCCGCGCCGGCCCGCAGGACGGCGACGACGTCGGCGGCGATCTCTGCCCAGTCGCGGTAGACGACGCGGGCGCGCGGGTTCAGGAACATCCATCGGGCGGTGTTGCGCTCCGCGATCGGCATCGCGTTGAAATCGTCCAGCAATGCCTTACCGGCGTGGTTGATGCCGAGCACCTCGAGGTGCGGGCCGTGGATGACGGCCGGCACGTCGATGGCGTGGATCATGGACAGCAGGGCGGGCCGCGCCTTGGCCACGGCAGGCCCGCGGCGAGCGGCGTGCTCGATGCCCGGGTGCAGCAGTGATCGAAGATATCTGCCCTCGACCTCGTCGAGCCGCAGCGCCCGCACGACCGCGTCGATCACCTGCTCGGAGACGTTGCCGGCGCGGCCCTGTTCGAGTTTGACGTAGTAGTCGACGCTGACCCCGGCGAGGATCGCGACCTCTTCGCGGCGCAGCCCTTTGACCCGGCGGGCCGTGGTGGGGCTGGGCAGTCCCACGCCCTCGGGGGAGAGCGCCGCGCGTCGCGAGGTGAGGAAGTCACGCAGTTCGTTACCGGTCGCCATGCGGACCAGTATGGCTGGCCAGGCCGTCGGCGGGCAGGCTCTGGGTGGTACTGCCGGAGCCAGGCGGCCCGGCCTCCGTGCGCAGGCGCCGGGAGAGGCCGGGTCGTCAGTCATTCGACCGGCATTCGACCGGCTTCGTGGCTCTGTCAGAGCCAGGACAACGGGTACCAGTCATCCTCTTCGTTTCGCCTCCCGGCGGGGCCCTAATGGGATGCGTCAGCAACGTTCGGCAAGGGAGAACATCGTGTCCGTTTGGTTTGTCACCGGGGCGTCGCGTGGGCTGGGCCTGGAGATCGTGAAGGCCGCACTGGAGCGCGGCGACTCGGTCGTGGCGACCGCGCGGGATCCTCGGATGGTCGAGAAAGCACTGCCCGGCCGTCCGGACAACCTGCTGGTGGTACCGCTGGACGTCACCGATCAGGGGCAGGCGGACGCGGCCGTCGAAGCGGCGGTGTCCCGGTTCGGTGGCATCGACATCCTGGTGAACAACGCCGGGCGCGGGCTGGTCGGCGCGGTCGAGGAGACCAGTGACGCCGAGGCGCGCGGTGTCTTCGACATCAACGTCTTCGGCCTGTTGACGGTCATCCGGGCGGTCGTGCCGGTGATGCGCGCGGCCGGTCGCGGCAGGATTCTCAACGTGAGCTCGACCGGCGGCGTGGTCGCGTGGGCCGGCTGGGGTGTCTACAGCGCGACGAAGTTCGCGGTCGAGGGCCTCACGGAGGCGCTGAGCCTGGAGCTCGCCCCGCTCGGCATCCAGGTGACCTCGGTGCAGCCCGGCCCGTTGCGCACCGATTTCCTCGGCTCGTCGTCGTTGCGGCACGTGGAGGGGGCCATCGATGACTATGCCGCCACCGGCGGGGCGTCACGCGCCTGGGCGAAAGAGAACCACGGGGTGCAGGAGGGCGACCCGGCGAAAGCCGCGGCCGCGATCCTGTCCGTTGCGGATCTCGGCGAGATGCCGGCCCGGATTCCGCTGGGCACCTCGACACTGACCGACATCCGCGCCAAGCTCACGGCCGTCGGCGCGGAGCTCGAGACCTGGCAGGAACTGACCCGCTCGACCGATCACGTCGCCGGCTGAGCCGCACGGAAGGGGCCTCCCACCAGCCCGGCGGGAGGGCCCTTATGGGGGAGCTGCCCCGGGGCGCCTCGGATGCTCAGGAACCGGAGGACAGCCGGTCCCCTGCCGCCGATTCGGTCGGTGCCGCAGGGCGTCGCGAAGGCCGGCGCGGCCGCGCGGACCCGGTTCCGGGAACAGTCGAAGGGGAAGGTGAGAGCGAGGAAAGCCGTCCGCGAGCAGGGCCGTCCTCGCGGCCGGAAGCAACTACCGGACGCGGTGCCGGCCGGAAAACGGCAAAGAACTATTGTCCTGTTCATGGGGAAAATTCACGACAAGATCGACGATCGGCTGCGTGAGTTCATCGGAGCGCAGCCGGTCTATTTCGTGGCCACGGCCCCCGAGCAGGGCGGCCACGTCAACATGTCCCCCAAGGGATACGCCGACACCTTCGCCGTTCTCGATGACACCACCGTCGCCTACCTGGACCTGGACGGCAGCGGGGTGGAGACGATCGCCCACCTCCGCCAGAACGGCCGCATCACGGTCATGTTCTGCGCCTTCTCCGGCCCTCCCAACATCCTCCGCCTGTACGGCACCGGCCGGGTCGTCGTACCGGAGAACCCCGACTTCGCGACACTGATCAAGAGTTTCGGCCCGCATCCGGGCGTGCGGTCGATCATCGTCGTCGACTGTGACCGGATCTCCGACTCCTGCGGCTTCTCGGTACCGTTCATGTCCTTCGACAAGGACCGGACGCTGCTGGACGAGTGGGCGGGACGCAAGGACGTCCAGCAGCGGCGCGACTACCGGGCGCAGAAGAACCGCGAGAGCATCGACGGCATCCCCGGCCTCTCCGCCGCGGAGACCGACCCGGTCACGCAGCACTCCTGAGACGGCCGACCACCCCCGCCGGGCCCGGTCCCCCGCGAAGGCCCGGGCCGTTCGCCCTGCTCCGGAGGGGTTTCCGCTTCCCGCCCCGGTCGGATGACACTCACGGCGACATCACCGGCCGATCTTCCCCGAGGCGTACAGTAAACCCGTACGTGACGGACGCCCCCCGTATGTCCGAAAGACTCAGGGGGGCCTCAGTGGGGTTGTTCTGCCGCTTGAGCGTTTGCGTCGGCGCGATCGCCATGGTCATGGGGGCGGGCGTCCCCGCGAAGGCCGGGGGCGCGAGACCTCCGGTCCGGTACGCGGGACTCGACGGGTGCGTCTGCGCCCCGTGGAAACTCTGGGTACGCGGCGGCAGGGTGGTCGCCCTCCCCGACGCCCGGGTGTTCTCCGTGGGCAGGCAACGAGCACCGCTGGCCCTGTCGCCGAACGGCAGGCATGTCGCGTACTTCCAGCTGAGGAGCGGGGCTCTGGTGGTGCGGGAGATGGCCACCGGCGAGGTGCGCGCGGTGCCGGGTGTGACGTGGTCGAACGCCATGCGCGCGGCACGGGTCGACCTCTCTCCCGGTGGGCGGTACGCGGTGCTGGGCATCGGCTGGGAGCACCGGATCCTGGACACGTACAGCGGGGAGAGCATCCCGGTGCCACCCGGACTGCGGCCGTGGAGTTTCAGCCCTGACGCGAAGTTCGTACTCGTGGTGGATGACACGTTCCAGGCGGGGATCTACTCGATGTCGCCCTTCGTCGAGCGGGGACGCGTCCCGGTGGGAGGCGCGCTCGGCCCGGATGGTGAGACCGTCGCCCATTTCACGGCGCGCGACGCGGGAATCCGCCTGTGGAACGTGTCCACCGGCGGCATCCCCAGGCTCGATCCCGTCGCCGTGCCCGTCGGCAGAACCCCGACCCGGATGCGCTGGAACGGCGATGGCCACCTCGATCTGCAGACGGTCACACCGCGCAGGCTCAGGAAGGGGGGAGGCGCCCGCTACACCTGGTATCGGGTCGATCAGGAGGCGGGCGGGACGGAGCGGGTGGGCGGCTTCGTCGTGCCCGGATCCGTCTACAACCCGATCGTCACCGGACTGACCCCCTGACCCGCCGATGGGGCCGGGAACGGGGTCACAAGGGCACGGGAGCGCAAGGGACGGCAGGGTCAGCGGCGGTAGCCGGCCATGCGCTCCAGGCGGGCGACACGCTCGGCGGTGGGCGGGTGGGTGGAGAACATCCGGCCGATCCCGGCCCCGCGGAAGGGATTGGCGATCATCAGGTGGGAGGCGGAGGCGATCCGGCCGTTCTCCGGGAGGGGCAGCTGACGGGCGCCCATCTCGATCTTCCTCAGCGCCGAGGCGAGGGCCAGCGGGTCACCCGTCAGCCGGGCACCGGACTCGTCCGCCTGGTATTCGCGGGAGCGGGAGATGGCCATCTGGATCATTCCGGCCGCGACCGGGCCAAGCACGATCATGAGGAGTGCACCGATGAACCCGGGGCCCTCGTCGTCGTCCCCGCCGCCGAAGAACAGGCCGACGTAGCCGAGGTAGGTGATCATGGTGGCGAGCGCGCCGGCCACCGAGGAGATCAGGATGTCGCGGTTGTAGACGTGGGAGAGCTCGTGCCCGATGACTCCGCGCAGCTCGCGCTCGTCGAGGATCTGGGTGATCCCGTAGGTCACGCAGACCGCGGCGTTGCGGGGGTTGCGCCCCGTCGCGAAGGCGTTGGGCTGCATGGTCGGCGAGACGTAGAGCCGGGGCATGGGCTGGCGGGCCTCGGTGGAGAGCTCGCGCACGATCCGGTAGAGGAGCGGCTGCTCGACCTCACCCACCGGCCGGGCGCGCATGGCGGACAACGCGATGCGGTCGGAGAAGAAGTAGGCGACGCCGCTGGTGGCCAGCGCGACCAGAACGGCGATCTGCACGCCGACGCCGCCTCCGAACCACGCCCCCACCGCGATGATCACCGCGGACAGTGCGCCGAGGAGGACCGCGGTACGCAGACCGTTGTGATGCACTACTACACCCCCCTCTCGGTTGATGCCGATTCACCTGTAACAACGTCTCCGGCCAGGTCGAACGTTCCCGGGCGGTTCAGCCCGCGGCGATGAGTGCCGCGGGGACGAGGTCGAGGACCAGCTGGGGGGCGGCCGAGAACGCGATCGCGATGATCACTGCCACCGCGACCGCCACACTCGCGGGTATCCATCCGGCACCGCGACCGCCCGTTCCCGCGCTTCCCGTCACGGCACTCCCCGTCACGGCACTCCCAGTCGCGACGCCCCCGGTCACCGGAGCCAGGGCCGGAGCCGGAGCCGGAGTGAAGATCCGGACGACCCAGGCGACGTAGTAGTAGAGGCCCATGACCGTGTTGACCGCCATCACGGCGGCCAGCCAGCCACCGCCGCCACCGAGGAGCTCCCGGAACACCACGATCTTGGCGAAGAGGCCGGCCAGCCCCGGGGGCAGGCCCGCCAGGCAGATCAGGAAGAAGGCCAGTGCCAGCCCGGCCGCCGGACTCCGGAACGCCAGGCCCCGGTAGTCGTCCAGCTCTCCCCTGCCCGACCGCCTCGACACCAGCGTGACCACGGCGAACGCCCCGAGGTTCATCGCCGCGTAGAAGACCAGGTAGGCGATCGAGGCGTTCATCGCCTCGTCGTCCCTGATGCCGAGGGGGGCGAGGATGTAGCCCGACTGGGCGACGGACGACCAGGCGAGCAGCCGCACGGCATGGCGCTGGCGCATGGCCAGGAGGTTGCCCACGGTCATGGTCAGCGCGGCGAGAATCGCGATCAGGGGGACCCAGGTGGCTCCCTGGCCCCCTAGGGCGACGACCAGGATGAGGATCAGCCCGGCGAACCCCGCCGCCTTGGAGATGACGGACAGGAGGGCCGCGATGGGGAGGGGGGCGCCCTGGTAGACGTCACCCGCCCACGCGTGGAACGGCACCGCTGCGATCTTGAAGGCGAATCCGGCGAGGACCAGGACCACGGCCACGGTGACCACGGCGGGCAGGTCATAACCGATCTGCAGCGAGGAGCTGTAGGCGCTGCCGTCGCCGACGCCTCCCTGGCCGGGCCCGAGGCCGGCGGCGGGGACGCCCTGTCGCAGGGCGTGGGCGATCCGGTCGAGATAGACGGTGCCGGTCGTCCCGTACAGCAGGGAGACCCCGAAGAGCATCACCGCCGTGGAGACCACGGAGACCAGGAAGAGCTTGACCGCCGCCTCGGAACTCCGGCCGTCGTAGCGCTTGAGCGCGGTGAGCGCGAACACCGGCAGCGAGACGAGCTCCAGCGCGACCACCAGCATGATCAGGTCACGGGAGGCGGGCAGGGCGACGGCACCCGCCAGCGTGCAGAGCAGCAGGAAGTACCACTCCCCGACGGGGATGTCCCCGGAGGAGAGTTCGGCCGCCGACAGCAGCACCACGACGATCCCGGCGGCCAGCGCTAGCCCCGCGAAGACCAGCGTGAAGTCGTCGACCACGAACGAGCACGGCGCCGTGGCGGCCGTGGGCACCGTCGGCCCGGTGACCGGAGGGACGATGGCGCCGATCGCCGCGCGGGAGGAGCCGAGCAGCCCCTCGGGCACGCAGAAGGTCCTCAGCGGGTCTCCGGCACGTACGGCCTGAGAGATCACCACCGCCAGGGCGCCGATCACCCCGGCCAGCGTGACCGCGCCGAGTGCCGTCCGGACGTACGGCCTGTGGGGCAGGAAGGCGTCCAGGAGCAGCACGAGCCCGGCGGTGAGGGCGAGGATCAGGGGCGGCGCGACCGCGTAGTAGTCGATCGACTGGATCACGGCGCGCCCACCAGGGTCCGGACCACCGGATCAGTGAGGAGGAGCAACGCCTTGGGCCAGAGCCCGAACAGCAGGATCAACGCGATCAGCGGCACCCACGCGGCCAGCTCGTAGCCCGTCACGTCGGGCATGCGCGACCTGCCCGCCCTCGCCGCTCCCGAGATCACTCGCGAAGTCGTCCCCGAAGCCACCGCCGGCGTCGTTCGCGAAGTCGTTTCCGGAGTCGTCGCCGGAAGGGAAACGTCTCCCCCGCCGACGGTCGCCGCGGAGAGGCCCTCCTTCTCGCCCGCCCCGGAGATGGGGGCACCCTCGTGGTCGCCCTCTTCCCCGGTCGGGCCCGTGGAGGGGAGACCGCCCGCGGCGGTCGCGGCGAGGACCGGGACGTGGACGGTCTCGGTGCTCCTGCCGTGGGTGACGCGGGAGAGCATGAGCAGGAAGTAGGCGGCGGTCAGCACGGTACCGAGACCTCCGAGGGCCATGAAGACCAGGTAGAGGGGGCGGGACAGGCCCGCGGCCGACTCGAAGGCACCGAGGAGGGCCAGCATCTCGCCCCAGAAGCCCGCCAGTCCCGGCAGCCCGAGTGAGGCGACGCAGGCGAAGGTGAGCAGGGAGGCGAGGTGGGGGAGGCGTGTCAGCATGCCACCGCCGAGGGCCGGCATGTCGGAGGTGCCGTAGCGCTCCTTGATCGCTCCGGCGATGAAGAACAACAGGGCGGTGATCAGGCCGTGGGCGATGTTGCCGAACAGGGCGCCGTTGACTCCGGCCGGGGAGAGCGTGGCGAAGCCCAGGAGCACGAAACCCATGTGGCCGACCGAGGAGTAGGCGATCATCCTTTTGAGATCACGCTGGGCGAGACAGGCCAGCGAGCCGTAGACGATGCCGATCACCGCGAAGGCCCCGAGCCAGGGGGCCATCACGGCGGCGCCATCGGGCAGGATCGGGATCGCGACGCGGACGAAGCCGTACGTGCCCATCTTGAGCAGCACGCCCGCCAGGAGCACCGAGCCGACGGTCGGCGCCTCGGTGTGGGCGTCGGGCAGCCAGGTGTGCAGCGGCCACATCGGGGTCTTGACCGCGAAACCGATGCCGACGGCCAGGAAGGCGAGGGTCTGCGCCGAGGGGGACATGCCGGTCCCCCGTGCCTGCGCGAGGGCGGTCATGTCCAGGGTGCCGGTCTGCGACCAGATGAGCAGCAGGCCGAGCAGCAGGACCACCGAGCCGAGCAGGGTGTAGAGGATGAACTTGATCGCCGCCGCCCGGCGGGCACGCCCGCCCCAGATGGCGATCACGAAGTACATCGGGATGAGGACGACCTCGAAGAACACGAAGAACAGCAGCAGGTCGAGCGCGAGGAACGTGCCGATCATGCCCACTTCGAGGACGAGCAGCGTGAACACCAGCGCCCGTGGCCGGTTGCCGCCGGGGCGGGGACCCAGCAACTGTCCGGGGCCGTCGGCGCGCCCCCGGCACAGGTAGACGAAGCAGAGGAAGGTCAGCAGCGTGGTCAGCACGACCAGCGGCAGCGAGATCCCGTCCACGCCGAGGTGGAACCTGAGGTCGAGGCCGGGGATCCACGCCAGGTCGGTCACGAACTGCACCCGGGCGGCGTCGCCGTAGTCGAACGCGGCGACCAGCACCACCGACAACGCGAACGTGAGCCCGGAGACGACCAGGCCGTGCATCCTGAGCAGCCGCTTCCTGGCCTCGGCGTCCGCCCCGGACGGTGCGAGCAGCGCGGCGGCTCCGGCGAGCGGCACGCCGAGGAGCGCGATCAGCACCCAGCTCATGGCGTGGCCACCTCACAGGAGTCGGGCTCGGAGTTCGGCGCCGAGCCGGCCCTTGTGCCCGGCCTCGGATCCGGGTTCGTATTCGGTGTTGGGTTCGCCCTTGTGTCCGGTGTCGGGTCCGGCCCTGTGTTCGGTCGCGGAGAGGAGGTCAACGGCGCGTCACCGCCAGACGGATGAGGAGCAGCACAACGAGGGCCACGATGCCCCAGAACAGCAGAGAGATCATCTCAAGATCACCGCCCCGGCCGCGATCATGAGGACTCCGGCCAGGAGGCCGGTGATGTAGAGCTGGGCGTTGCCGTTCTGCACCAGGCGGACCAGCCCCGCCAGGCCAAGGGTCGCCTGACCCGAGCCGCGCACGGCACCGTCCACCACTCGGTTGTCGGTACGGACGACGAGACTCGCGAGGAGCAGCACGGGCCGGACGAAAAGCCCGGTGTAGAGGGCGTCGGCGTAGAAGGCGCGCTCGCAGGGGGCTCTGAGCGGGCCGAGCAGGCGGGCCGGATCGGCCAGGGGGGCGGAGCGCCACACGGCGTAGACCGCCCCCGCGCCCAGCAGTGCCACCGCGAGGCTGAGGGCGGCGGTGCCCCAGTGGACGTCGCCGACACGGGCGAGGCCGAGGAGCAGGGCGGGAACGGCCAGGACGAGAATGGGCCAGCGCATGGTGGCCGGAGCCTCGTGAACGGCAGTGTGGACGGCGTGAGAAGCGCCGGACGCGGGCTGAGGATGGGGCAGGGGGGCACCACGCTGCCCGAAGAAGGTGCGCAGCCATGCGCGGGTGGCGTAGGCGCCGGTCACCGCGACCGTGACGAGGGCGCAGCCGTAGAGCAGGAAGGCTGCGGCGCCGGTCAGCGGCCCCGACGACAGGGAACGCTCGATGGCCACCAGCACCTCGTCCTTGCTGAAGAAGCCGCTGGCCGGGGGCAGGCCCATCAGCGCGGCGAAACCGATCGTCATCGCGGCGAAGGTGACGGGAAGCTCCTTTCTGAGGCCTCCCATCCCGCTCATCAGGTTGGAGCCGACCGCGTGGATCACCGCTCCGGCGCAGAGGAAGAGAAGCGCCTTGAAAGCGCCGTGGGTGATCAGGTGGAAGACCGCGGCGCTCCGGGACCCGGCGGCCAGGGCGCCGGCCATATAGGCGAGCTGGCTGATCGTGGAGTAGGCGAGGACGCGCTTGAGGTCGTCCTGGGCCAGGGCGGCGAGAGCCGCGCCGAGCATGCCGAGGGCTGCCAGGACCGCGAGGACGTCCAGGGTGGGGCGGGCGCCGAGGAAGGCCGGGTAGAGGCGGGCGACGACGAAGATGCCCGCGGCGACCATGGTGGCCGCGTGGATGAGGGCGCTGATCGGTGTCGGTCCGGCCATCGCGTCGGGGAGCCAGACGTGCAGCGGCACCTGGGCGCTCTTCCCCGCGACCCCGGCCAGCAGCAGCATGGTGGCGGCGATGAGGGTGCCGGACGACATCTCGGGGACCGCGGCGATGACGTCGGCGATCCTGAAGCTGTCCGCCGCCGCCCCGAGGACGAAGATGCCGAACAGGAATCCGACGTCGCCGATCCGGGTGACGAGGAACGCCTTGATCGCCGCTCGCGAGTTGGCTCTGTCTTCCCACCAGTGCCCCACCAGGAGGTAGGAGCACAGGCCCATGATCTCCCAGCCCACGTAGAGGACCATGAGGTCGGCCGCGTAGACGACCAGCAGCATGGCGCTGGTGAACAGGCTGATGAAGGAGCTGTAGGACGGGTAGCGCCGGTCGTCGCGCATGTAGCCGACGGAGTAGACCTGCACGGCCAGCGCGACCACGCCGACCAGCACGGCGATCGACGCGGCGAGGCCGTCGACCAGCAGCCCGACCGTGATCGGCACCGAGCCCGTCTCGATGACGGTGAACGTCGCGGTGACACCGTCGATCGCCCCCTGAGCCCTCAGCTCGGCCGGCGCGGACAGCTCGATTCCGCTCCCGCCGGTGGCCGCCCAGGTGGCGTAGGCCAGCCAGATCGCCAGGGCCGCGGAGATCGCGGTCGGCACCACGGCGATCCAGGCGGCCCGGCGGTTGGCGTCGGTGTCGCTGCCGGTGCCGGTGCCGGTGCCGGTGCCGGTGGTGACCTTGGAGGTGTCGTCCGTGGGGACGCCGGCCTCCGGGGGCGTCACGCCGCGGAGACCCCGGGGGAAGCGGGAACCGAGCAGCCCGGCGGCCGCCGAGAGGAAGGGCAGCAGGATCACGAGGGAGGCGATAGTGATCATGGCGCGTCACCCGGCCTGGAGTCCGCCCCGGATCCGGCCTCGGACCGGGGCCGCCGCGAACCGGTGCTGGAACCGGCGTTGATGGGGTCGGGGTCGGCGGAGTCGGGGCCGGCGGGGTCGACGTCGGCGGGGTCGACGGAGTCGGAGTCGGTGTCGGTGTCGGTGTCGGTGTCGGTGTCGGTGGGATCGGACAGGGAGCGGAGGCGGTCGAGGTCGACGGTCTGGCGGTTGCGGTAGAGCGCGAGGATGATCGCGAGACCGAGGCCGACCTCGGCGGCGGCGATCACGATGACGAACAGCGTGAGAACCTGCCCGCTGTGCAGCCTGTCGCGCAACCACACGTCGAAGGCGACCAGATTGAGGTTGACGGCGTTGAGCATGAGCTCGACGGACATCAGCACGAGGATCGTGTTGCGGCGGGCGAGCACCCCGTACACGCCGATGGAGAACAGCAGCGCCGAGACGACCGCGGGATAGACGACGTGCACGTCAGTCCCTCCCGCGGATGTCCGTGCGGGACAGGACGATGGCGCCGATCAGAGCCGCCAGCAGCAGGACGGAGAGCGCCTCGAACGGGAGCACCCAGTTACGGAAGATGCTGGAACCGAGCTCGCCGGCCGAGCCGCCGCCGGGCTCAAGCGGGACGTAGGCCATGCGGAAGCCGTCGACGACAACGGTGACCAGCACGGCCGCGGTGGCGATCGCCACGATCGCCGCGGCCGGCCGGTTCGGGCTGTCGAGGTCGGCGCTCCTGCCGATCGGGGCGCGGGTGAGCATGATGCCGAACAGGAGCAGGACCACGATCGCCCCGACGTAGATCAGCACCTGGACCCAGGCCACGAACTCGGCGGTGAGGACCAGATAGCACCCGGCCAGCGCGCCGAAGCAGACGACCAGCCAGAGGGCGGCGTGGACGAGCTGCCTGGTGGTCACGACGAGGAGCGCCGACCCGACGGCCACCGCGCCCAGCAGAAGGAAGACGATCTCCTGCCCGGTCGGCGACAGATAGGACGGCACCTCGGTCACGTCTCCTCCTCGGGCTCTCCACTCGGATCCGTGGGAGGAGTCTGCTCCGGTGCGGCCGCCGCCGGAGACGTGTCGCCCCCACCTGTGGATAACTTTTCAACGGACGACCCACCTGTGGACGGATCGTTCTTCTTCGGAAGGGCGCCCGGTGGCCGGATGGCCCGGACACTCGCGTGCCCCGCCGAGGTGCCCGGCCTGGACGGTCTCCCCGGGGACGGGCCGCGCCGCGCGGGTGGCGCCTCAGGGGCGCCGGGGGGCGGAGAAGGCGACGCGCCGGGCGCGGAGACTCCGGGACCCGGACCCGCGACAGGGCCGGACGGGAGACCCGGCCCGGAGGGGGACTCGGCTGCGGAGGGGGATTCGGCTGTGGAGGCCGGGGCGCCGGGCGAAGGAGGCGACGCGCCGGGCGCGGAGGTTCCCGGGCCGGGACCGGCGACGGGGCCCGGGGCGGGAGTGGCCTCGGAAGCGGGAGCGGGCCCGGAGGGGGCGGGGCGGGGCCGGACCGGGCGGGAGGTGGCCGCCAGCTCCTTCGGCGGATCGGCGTTGGGCTCGTGGGCCGGAGGCGGCGGAACGGTCTGCGCCCAGGCGGCCAGCTTGTCCTTCTCATGGAGAAGGTTGCGGATGTCGCCTTCGGCGTACTCGAACTCGGGGGACCAGAACAGGGCGTCGAAGGGGCAGACCTCGATGCAGATCCCGCAGTACATGCACAGGGAGAAGTCGATCGCGAAGCGGTCGAGCATGTTGCGGGCCCGGGGACGGCCGCCTTCCGGGGCGGGGAGGGTCTCCTTGTGGGAGTCGATGTAGATGCACCAGTCGGGGCACTCGCGGGCACAGAGCATGCACACCGTGCAGTTCTCCTCGACCAGCGCGATCACCCCCCTGCTCCTCGGGGGCAACTCCGGCCGGACTTCGGGGTACTGCTGAGTCACCGACCTGCTCAGCATGTGGCGAAGGGTGACGGAAAGCCCCTTCGCCAGACCCACTCCTGGTATCCGTGCCACAACTCAACATCATGGCGCACAGCGGGGCGCTCGGGAATGCGTGGGCCCCGGTGACCGTAACGGCAGGGGAATCAACCTGGGAAACAAGTTATCCACAGAAGTTATCCACAGACTGTGTGTTCGAGAACAACCCCCCAACACCGCCTCACCGCCGAAGCGACTGCGGACATCCTGAAAAAATCGTATTGTTCGCCACATGTCCCACCAGCACGGGCCGGCCTGGCAGTCGCAACCACCGGCGCGATCCAACACGGCATGGAGCGTCGTGTGGGCGCTGGTACCCCTGCTGACCTGCGGCATCGGGACACCGTTCGTCATCGGCCACGCCGCGCGCCGGCTGCGGAGCCCGTTGCTGGTCATCGCCGCCGTCTTCTACGGCCTCGGCATCGGCATCTTCATGACCGCCGCGGCCATCTACGGGAGTTCCGACAGCATCCCGGTCGTGCTGGACACCATCGGGACGATCGGCCTGTTCGGCAGCTGGATCGGCGGGCTGGGCCACGCGCTGATCCTCAGGGGATCGGTTTTCCGGCAGTGGCCGTCCCAGGAATTCCGCCCGGGGCCGCCTCCGGGGTACGGCCATGTCCAGGGCCCGCCCCAGGTGCCGTCGTACCAGACGGGTCCCACCGCGGCCTCGGTCATGTACCCGCCCGCGCAGGGACCGCAGCCGCGCCACCTGGAGCCTCCGCACCACGGCGGATACCAGCGGCCGCCACAGCCCCGCCATGACGGCCGGCCGCCGCAGTACGCGCCCGAGTACACCCAGGGTCGTTTCGCGCAGGGCCAGCCCACCCATGCCTCACACGCCCCTCACGTCCCCTACGCGCAGGGCCAGCCCACCCACGCCTCGCACGGCTCCCAGGCCCCCTACGCGCAGGGCCGGCCCGCCTACACCTCGCAGGGCCAGAACGCCCCGGCCCCACAGGGCTGGCTGGGGCCGTACCGGCTGATCGGCAGCCTGGGGAAGGGCGGCCAGGGAACGGTTCACCTCGCACTGACCCCGCAGGGGCAGAAGGTCGCGATCAAGGTGCTGCACGAGCACTTCAACGGCAACCAGGTGGTCAGGGAGCGGTTCCTGCGGGAGGTGGAGGCGACGCGCAGGGTGGCGACGTTCTCCACGGCACGGGTGCTGGACGTGAACATCAACGAGGACCAGGCGTACGTCGTCAGCGAGTACGTGGAGGGCGACTCCCTGGAGCAGCTGGTCCGCGACAAGGGCCCGCGCGACGAGGACGGCCTGACCCGGCTGGCCCTGGCCACGGCGGGCGCGCTGGCCGCGATCCACCGGGCCGGCGTGGTGCACCGCGATTTCAAACCGGCCAACGTGCTGATCGGCGCCGACGGCCCCCGCGTGATCGACTTCGGCATCGCCCGAGCTCTCGACCAGGTCACCGCGACGTCGGGCAACATCATGGGAACCCCCGCCTACATGTCGCCCGAGCAGCTCGCGGGTAAGGCGATCGGCCCGGAGACCGACGTGTTCAGCTGGGCCGCGACCATGATCTTCGCCGCCTCGGGGAAGGTGGCCTTCGGGGAGGACACCATCCCCGCGATCCTGAACCGGGTGATCAACCACCATCCGGACCTGGCGGCCCTGCCCCGGTCGCTGCGCCCGCTGGCCGCCGCCTGCCTGGACAAGCAGCCGGGCAACCGGCCCACGGCCGCCGACATCATGCTGCGGATCGTGCAGTAGGGACCCGCGATCATCGGCGCCCGTGACCGGGTCCGGGGTCCGGGGCCCGTGAGCCGGGGTCCTGGATTCGTGAGCCGGGCCCGTAAGCCGTAAGCCGGGGCCCTGGGTCCGGGATCCCGGATCCGGCTTTAGGGGACCGCGTCCTTCGCCCGTGCCGTCAGGTCCAGATACTCGTCGCGGGTCAGCGTGCGCACCGTGAGCTCCAGGTCGTTCGCGGTGGCGAAGCGCTCGACCTCCGCGGCGTCCCAGCGTCCCGGCAGGTGGAACAGCTCCCCGCCCACCAGCAGGCCGGTCACCCCGGACTCCGCCGAGTACAGCAGCAGCTCGGAGGCGTCCAGCTCGCGGGTCCTGCGCGCGGTCTCCAGCAGGAGGCGGTCGTGGACGACCACCAGGCGGCAGTGCGGCTGTCCCTCGCGCCTGAGCACGCGCCCCTGGACGGTCTGGTTGCGGGACCTGCGGCGGCCGACCCCGACCACGACGACGGCACCGGCGACCGTCAGCGCGGCCAGCACCAGGGCGGCGATCCCGAGCGGACCCATCCCCCGGGTGACGTCGGCGCGGGCCTCGGTCAGGTTGAGGAGCACGAGCGCCACGAAGACCGCCCCGTAGGCGAGCACCGCCCACATCAGCACGTACAGCAGCTGCTCGCGCCACCACACCTTCGGCGAGCTCAGGGGCGGTCTGAGGGTTCTCGCGCCGGGCATGCGCAGGCGCGGCAGGGGGGCGGGCGCCCTGCGCCAGGTCACCGCGCGCCATCTCGGCGACCTGCGGGCGAGGGCGACCCTGGCCCGCTGCGGCGTCTCGAACGCCCGGAACTCGAACTCCAGCCCGTTGTCCTCGGCGAACGCCTTCACCGCCCTCTTCGAGCGGGATCCCGGGGCCTCCAGCATCACCAGGCCGGACTCGTCGAGCACCGCCAGGCCGTATCTCGTCCTTCCCCTGCCGGGATAGCCGAAGATCAGCAAAGTGCTCGCCCGGCCCTCCCCGGCGAGCGGTAGCCGCATCGGCGGATGTTCCGGCACGTCGACGACCAGTTCATCCTTTTCCACGGCAAGCGCGAGGGTCATGCGTTCCGTCCTTGGCAGCTGGTGTCACAGAGTGTATTTACTCCCTGCCCTGCGTGGGCACTTCGAACGTCAGATCCTCCGGTACGACGGCTTGAACGACGCCGGAACGGCCGGCGGAGAAGGGACAACGGGGTCACCCCACGGCGATCCTGACGATTCCCGTCAACGCGAGCTGGACCAGTGCCAGCGGCACCAGAACGACCCAGGCGAGCCTCTGCAGCTGGTCCTCGCGGAAGCGGGGATAGCTCACCCGGAGCCAGATGATCACGAAGACCAGCAGGAAGACCTTGAGGAGCATCCACACGGGCCCCGGCAGGAAGGGGCCCTGCCAGCCGCCGAGGAACAGCACGCTGGTGAGCGCGGACACCACGATGATCCCGGCGTACTCGGCCAGCATGAACAGGGCGAACCTCATGCCGGTGTACTCGGTCATCGGGCCCATGATGATCTCGGAGTCGGCGATCGGCATGTCGAACGGGGGCCGGCGGAGTTCGGCCAGCCCGGCGACGAAGAAGACCACGCCGCCGATCGCCTGCCAGGGCAGCCACCACCACTGCCAGGCCTCCACGATGCCCGGCAGGGAGAGCGTGCCCGCCGCCATCGCGACGCTGGAGGCCGCGAGGACCAGCGGCAGCTCGTACGACATGAGCTGGGCCGCCGAGCGCATCCCGCCCAGGACGGAGTACTTGTTGCCCGAGGACCACCCGGCCATGATCGAGCCGAGCACGCCGACCCCCATCACGGCGAGGACGAAGAACAGTCCCGCGTCCAGGTCGACCCCGACCAGCCCCGGTCCGACCGGGATGACGACCATCACCAGGAGATAGGGGATCAGCGCCACGCCGGGGGCCAGGGCGAAGACCCGGCGGTCGGCGGCGGTCGGGATCACCTCCTCCTTCTGCATGAACTTGACCCCGTCGGCGATCAGCTGGGCCCAGCCGTGGAAGCCTCCGGCGTACATGGGGCCGAGGCGCGCCTGCATGTGCGCCATGACCTTGTGCTCCATCTGCCCCGCGACCAGCGGCAGCACCAGGAAGACCCCGACGATCACGACAAGTCGTACCGCGACGTCGAGCACCTCGGCGATCACGGCCACCTCCGGTCCCTCGGGAGAACTCTCCGGCCACCACCGGCATCACGAACATCTAAGGCGTCGCGGGCATCATCGGAACGAGACGGCCTTCGGGGGGTCTCAGGTGCCACGCTCGTGCCCCCAGTCGACGGGCACCCCGGGGGGAAGCGTCTTGCGGCGGCTCGGCGAGCCGTGACCGGACTCCCCGGGCTCCTTGGCCCCCGGCCAGGCTTTGGCGACCCGGGCGGCCAGCACGAAGTCCTTGCGCAGCGGGAAGCCCTCGAAGCCCTCGGGGAGCAGCAGCGGCACCAGGTTCGGGTGGCCCTCGAAGACGACGCCGAACATCTCGAAGGTCTCGCGCTCGTGCCAGTCGGCTCCGCGGAAGACGCCGACCGCGCTGGGCAGCCGGGGGTCGGCGCGCGAGACCCGGGTACGCAGCAACAGATGGGCGTGCGAGACGGGGGCGAAGAGGTGGACGACGACCGCGAACGCCTCCGGCGGCTCGTCCACCGCGGTCAGCCAGTCGAAGAACTCGTAGCCTCCGGCCCTGGCGGACTCCAGCAGGCCGATCCAGCCGTCGGGGTCCACCTCGACCGTGGTCTGGCCGAAGGACTCCGACACCCGGGCGCCCTCGCCGTACGCGAAAGCGGGCGCGGAGCCGGGCTTGGCCTCGGGTGCGGGTTCGGGCAGGTCAGGCATAGCGGTCACCCAGGTTCTCCGCGGCGATCTTCTCCTGGAGCATCATGATCCCGTGGAGCAGCGCCTCCGGCCGGGGAGGGCAGCCGGGGACGTAGACGTCGACCGGGATGATCTGGTCGACGCCCTTGGTCACGCAGTAGGAGTCCCAGTACGGGCCGCCGGAGTTGGAACAGGCGCCGAAGGAGATCACGTACTTCGGGTCGGGCATCTGCTCGTAGAGCCGCTTGACCGCGGGCGCCATCTTGTCGGTCACCGTGCCCGAGACGATCATCAGATCCGCCTGCCGGGGACCGTTGGCGAACGGGATGACTCCGAACCTGATGAAGTCGTGCCTGCTCATCGAGGTCGCGATGAACTCGATGGCGCAGCAGGCCAGGCCGAAGTTGAACACCCACAGCGAGTAACGGCGCCCCCAGTTGAGGATGAGGCGCATGGGTTTCGGGGCCAGACGCGAGACTGGCCCCACGGTGGGCATCGGGAGATCCGCCATGGCACGCATTCTCCTTCAGAGTCGGTGCTCGCGCTCGCCGGGCCTTCCAGACGCTCAGGTCCAGGTGAGCACGCGCTTGCGCCAGGCGTAAAGGATGCCGAGCGCGATGAAGCCGAGGAAGACGAACATCTCGGCCAGGGTGGTCATCCCGAAGCCGGGCGCGGCGAAGATCGTCGCCCAGGGAAACAGGAAGACCGCGTCCACCGCGAAGACCACGTACAGGTAGGTGAACACGTAGTAGCGGATCTGGGACTGCGCCCAGCCGTCGCCGACCGGGTCGACGCCGCACTCGTAGGTGAGCAGTTTCTCCGGGGTGGGGCGGTTGGGCCGGAGCCCCCGGTTGACGAGCAGTGCCCCGGCGACGATCAGCAG
The DNA here is from genome assembly GCF_051192615.1 of Streptosporangium sp. G11. Classification (NCBI taxonomy): domain Bacteria; kingdom Bacillati; phylum Actinomycetota; class Actinomycetes; order Streptosporangiales; family Streptosporangiaceae; genus Streptosporangium; species Streptosporangium sp. G11. Next base: position 10,525 of record NZ_JBPJUQ010000065.1, on the reverse strand, counting down.
GCCGATCGCGAACAGCGCGAGGACCACCACATAGGAGCCGAAATATCCGCTCATGGCCTCTCCTCCTCGGGGACCCCGCACGAACTCCTCAGGACCCGCCGCACGGACGGCTCCGAGACGCCACACAAAGGCCGCGAAAACCGACCGTATGGAGACCGCGAAGACCTGCCGTACGGACGTTCCGGGCCTGCGTGCACGAACGGTCCGGGACCGGCCGTACGGGACGCTCCGCCCTACCTATAGCAGTATCCGCTCTTCCCGTCACGCAGGGGAACCACCGGGCGGGAACCAGCTAAAGCCTCCGTCCACTTCACATAAAATCGGAGCAAAAACCCCTTTAGCGCATATAGCGTTATTTCTATGCCTAAAATGCGATTCGCCGGAGGAATCGCTTGGATGGCCGCAATGCTGACCGGTTGCGGCATAGCCACCGCCTCCCCCCACGTGAAGCCCCTCGTCCCCTCGGAGCCGACACTGATCAATTACGTGGACCCCGCCATGGTCCACGGTTTGAGCACGAGAAGCCTGAACACAGGAGAGACCGCGGGCCGGCATGTGCACGCCATCTACCCCGCCGTCGCCGAGGCCCCCCTCCTCACCGAGAAGCTCCGCGAGACCGTGACCGAGAGGCTCGACCGGTTCACCCGGCACGACGTCCCCGCGGGTGCCTTCCCCAATCCCGAGTTCAACGTGGAGTGGCAGCTCGCCGCCGCGTCCCCCGAGGTCCTGGGGGTGCGGCTGCGCATCGGCCAGTCCATGGGCTCCGGCTGGAGCGAGTCCCGGACGACCGTCTGGTACGACCGGGAGCACCGGCGCGCCCTGGACTCCCCCGACCTGCTCAGGGACGGCACGGCGCTGACCACGCTGACCTGGCTCGTCAGAAGGGAACTGGCGCTGCGGGGGCCGCTGGTGAACCCCAACGCGCTCAGGCCGACCCCGGCGATGTTCGACTCCATCGGTTTCAACCCGCGCGGCGACCTCGTCGTGGAGTTCGACGACGAGCAGGTGGGCCTGGGCGTCGCCGGCCGGGTGGCGGTCGCCGTACCGTCCTCGACCGCGGCGCCGCTGCTGTCGGCGACCGGGCTGCGGGCACGGCGGGCGGCCGTGGGGACCGCGACCCTCACCTCGCAGGAGGACATGCTCGCGGCGCGCAGGGACAGGCCGGCGGCGCGCAGTTACAAAGCGGGCGGCGTGGACTGCGCGAAGGCCAAATGCGTGGCGCTGACCTACGAGGACGGGCCGGGGCCCGAGACCGGGCGGCTGCTCAACATCCTCGGCGCGTACCGGGCGAGGGCGACCTTCTTCGTCCTCGGTTCCAACGCCTCCGCGCGTCCCGAGCTGCTCAGGCGGATGCGCGACGAGGGGCACCTGGTGGCCAACCACAGCTGGTCCCACCGCGACCTCACCGTGCTCCCCCCCGCCATGCTCACCGACCAGCTCACCCGCGCGCAGTACGCGATCACCCAGGCCATCGGCCAGGTCCCCACGCTGATGCGCCCGCCGTACGGCGTGACCGACGTGCAGGTGGCCTCCATCGCGCGCCGGCTGGGCATGTCCGTGGTGCGCTGGAACGTGGACGTCGAGGACCAGCGCGACTCCAACCCCCGGACGATCGCCAGGCGGGCCATCGCCCAGGTCAAGCCCGGATCGATCGTCCTCATGCACGCCTTCCGGGGCGCCACCGTCGACGCGGCCCCCGAGATCCTGCGCGGGCTCGCCGCCAAGGGCTATACCTTTGTCACCGTCCCGGAACTTTACGGCTCGCGTCCGATGGAGCCGGGCCGGACCTACGACTCCGGAGCCGTGTCGACCGTGCTGGAAAAGCAGTCCGTGTCATAACCTGGGGCTATGGGGCCATAGCCGGAGGCGATGAGAGCGTCTTCGCGACGGGACATATAGTTGGGCATCGTGATCCCAACTGTCCTCTTCGGCCGCCTGCACGTTGACCTGTGTCGGCTCGCGGCCGGGCTGTGTCGGGCCGACCGTCTGTGATCGTGACTTCTCCGTAGGCCGTACGACGGCGCAATGCGCGACGTCCGCCCCCAGGCTTCGACTCAGATTCGACTCAGCGGCTACCAAGGATATGGGACAAAGGTCACTTTCCTACGCCGAGTGGAACGCGAGAAGACTACGCGTGACCCCGAGGATCTAGCATGGAAAAAAGAATGTGCCACGAGCAACGGCGCCCTGTCGCGTCGAGGAGGACTGAGCTGTGACCAAGCAGGTTCAGCAACTCGACCGCGTGATCATCCGATTTGCCGGAGACTCCGGCGACGGCATGCAGCTGACCGGTGACCGCTTCACCGCCGGCACCGCGGAGTTCGGCAACGACCTGTCGACGCTTCCCAACTTCCCGGCGGAGATCCGCGCGCCCGCGGGCACCCTGCCGGGTGTGTCGAGCTTCCAGCTCCACTTCGCCGACCACGACATCCTCACGCCGGGCGACGCTCCCAACGTCCTGGTCGCGATGAACCCCGCCGCGCTGAAGGCCAACCTCTCCGACCTGCCGCGCGGTGCCGACATCATCGCCAACACCGACGAGTTCACCAAGCGCAACCTGCAGAAGGTCGGATACGACGGCAACCCCCTCGAGGACGACTCGCTCGCCGAGTGGCGCATCCACCCGGTGCCGCTGACCTCGCTGACGGTCAAGGCCCTCGAAGGCTTCGCGCTGTCCAAGAAGGACGCCGAGCGCTCGAAGAACATGTTCGCCCTCGGGCTCCTGAGCTGGCTCTACCACCGGCCCACCGAGGCGACGATCCAGTTCCTCGAGACCAAGTTCGCCAAGAAGCCCGACATCGCCAAGGCCAACATCGCCGCCTTCCAGGCGGGCTGGAACTACGGCGAGACCACCGAGTCCTTCTCGGTCTCGTACGAGATCAAGCCGGCCAAGCTGGCCCCCGGCGTGTACCGCAACATCTCCGGCAACCAGGCGCTCGCCTACGGCCTGATCGCCGCCTCGGTGCAGTCGAAGCTGCCGCTGTTCCTCGGCTCCTACCCGATCACCCCGGCCAGCGACATCCTGCACGAGCTGTCCAAGCACAAGCGGTTCGGCATCCGCACCTTCCAGGCCGAGGACGAGATCGCGGGCGTCGGAGCGGCGCTCGGCGCCGCCTTCGGCGGGGCGCTGGGCGTCACGACGACCTCCGGGCCCGGCGTGGCGCTGAAGGCCGAGACCGTGGGCCTCGCGGTGACCACCGAGCTGCCGCTCATCGTGGTCGACGTGCAGCGCGCGGGTCCCAGCACCGGCATGCCCACCAAGACCGAGCAGACCGACCTGCTGATGGCCATGTTCGGCCGCAACGGCGAGTCGCCGCTGCCGATCGTGGCGCCCTCGACCCCCTCCGACTGCTTCGACGCGGCGGTGGAGGCGGTCAGGATCGCGGTGAAGTACCGCACCCCGGTCATGCTGCTCTCCGACGGCTACCTCGCCAACGGCTCCGAGCCCTGGAAGCTGCCCGACGCCGCCGACCTTCCCGACATCTCCACCGAGTTCGCCTCGGGGCCGAACGACGAGGACGGCGTCACCTTCCTGCCGTTCAAGCGCGACGCCGAGACCCTCGCCCGCCCCTGGGCCATCCCCGGCACCGCGGGCCTGGAGCACCGGATCGGCGGCATCGAGAAGGCCGAGAACACCGGCAACATCTCCTACGACCCCAACAACCACGACCGGATGGTCCGGGTCCGCCAGGCCAAGATCGACGGGATCGCGAACGACATCCCGCCGCTGACCGTGGACGACGCCGACGGCGACGCCCGCGTGCTGGTCCTCGGCTGGGGGTCCACGTACGGGCCGATCGCGGCGGCCGTGCGGCGCATCAGGAGGGCCGGGGGCAAGGTCGCCCAAGCCCACCTGCGGCACCTCAACCCGCTGCCCGCCAACACCGGCGAGGTCCTGCGCGCGTACGACAAGGTGCTCCTGCCGGAGATCAACCTTGGCCAGCTCGCGCTGCTGCTCCGCGCCCGTTTCCTCATCGACATCATCAGTTACAACCGAGTGCGCGGGCTTCCGTTCAAGGCCGAGGAACTCGCCGGCGTGATCCAGGACGTGATCGACAGTGAGTAGTGCTGAGTTGCCCGCGGTGTCCACCCCCGGAAGGGGCGGGGCCCTTTCGCTGGTCCCGAAGTCCGAGGTAAAACTCGGCATGAAGGACTTCAAGACCGACCAGGAGGTCCGCTGGTGCCCCGGGTGCGGTGACTACGCCATCCTGGCCGCGGTCCAGTCGTTCGTGCCGGAGCTCGGGCTCAAGCGCGAGAACATGGTGTTCGTCTCGGGCATCGGCTGCTCCTCCCGGTTCCCGTACTACATGGACACCTACGGGTTCCACTCGATCCACGGCCGCGCCCCGGCGATCGCGACCGGCCTGGCCGCCTCGCGTCCCGACCTGTCGGTGTGGGTGATCACCGGTGACGGCGACGCGCTGTCCATCGGCGGCAACCACCTCATCCACGCGCTGCGCCGCAACGTCAACCTGAACATCCTGCTGTTCAACAACAGGATCTACGGCCTGACCAAGGGCCAGTACTCCCCGACCTCCGAGATCGGCAAGATCACGAAGTCGACCCCGATGGGATCGCTGGACAAGCCGTTCAACCCGATCTCGCTGGCCATCGGGGCCGAGGCCTCCTTCGTGGCCAGAACCATCGACTCCGACCGCAAGCACCTCCAGTCGGTGCTGCGCGAGGCCGTCGAGCACCGGGGCACCTCCCTGGTCGAGATCTACCAGAACTGCAACATCTTCAACGACAACGCCTTCGAGCAGCTGAAGGACCCGGCGCAGCGCGACGACATCACGCTGCGCCTGGAGCACGGGCAGCCGATCGCCTCCGCGTCCAAGGCGGTGCGCAGGGCGGCCGACGGCAGCATCGAGGTCGTCCCGAGGTCGTCGGTGAGCGAGGACGAGATCCTCGTGCACGACGCCCACCGCGCCGACCCGTCGCTGGCCTTCGCGCTCTCCCGGCTGGACGAGCCCGCCTTCGAGCACGTCCCGATCGGCGTCTTCCGCAACGTCGACCGCCCCTCCTACGACGAGCTCATGGCCGAGCAGCTCCAGGAGGCCGTCGGCGACCGGGGGCCCGGCGACCTGAACGACCTGCTGCTCGGCGGAGACACCTGGCGCATCGGCTGAAGCGGCACCACACGGCACCGCACGGAAACAACGCCTGATCGCACAGAACTACACAGAACAGCGCTGAACGGCAGGGCTCGCTCCTTGGAGCGGGCCCTGTCGTTTTCCGGCCCCTTCCATTTTTCGGCGACCCCCTTTCCGGCGACAGCCGCTTTCCTCCGAATCACCTTTTCGAGGGATTATCTCCGTCGTCGCCACGGCATCCCGTGCGGCAAGGTATGAATTCCTTGGGCCGCACGGCTCCGCCCGGTCCGGGTGGCGCCGCGCGGTGCCGTTCCCGCCGGCGGGAGTTCCGGCCCTTCTGAGACAGTCCGGCCCTTCACGTGAAGGCGCCCGCGAAGCTCGCCACGTACGGGAAAGGAATGCGCCCATGCCGAGCCCGGCTCAGGAAGACCACTGGTGCACGAGGCCCGTGCTGGTGACGGGGGCCGGTGGCTTCATCGGGACCCACCTGGTGCGGCGTCTGGGCGCGCTCGGCGCGCGGGTGCACGCGGTCAGCCGCCGGTCCAGGGAGAGCTCGAACGGCGAGACGTGGCACGTCGCGGACGTCGCCGACGCGGGCGCGGTCGAGTGGCTCATCGACTCGACCCGCCCGGCCGTCGTGTTCCACCTGGCCAGCGAGGTCGCCGGGGCCAGGGATCCGCGACTCGTGCTGCCGATGCTGCACAGCAACCTCACCAGCGTGGTCAACCTGCTGACGGCGGTCGCCGCCGTCCCCGGGACCAGGGTGGTGCTGGCGGGTTCGCTGGAGGAGCTCCGGCCGGACGAGGGCGACAGGGCGCCGTCCTCGCCGTACGCGGTGTCCAAGTGGGCCGCCGACGGCTACGCGCGGATGTTCCACCACCTGTGGGACGTCCAGGTCAGCAACCTGCGGATCGGCATGGTCTACGGGCCCGGCCGCCAGGACACCCGGAAGCTGGTCCCCTACGTGGCGCTGTCGCTGCTGCGGGGGCGGACACCCGAGCTCGGCAGTGGAACGCGCCACCTCGACTGGGTGTACGTCGACGACGTGGTCGACGCCTTCCTCGCCGCGGGCGAGACCCCGGACGCGGCGGGCCGCGCCTTCGACATCGGTACGGGGACGGGCACCTCCATCCGCGACACCGCGGACCTGCTCTCCAAAATCGTCGGTGGCCGGGCCCGCCCCCGCTACGGCGTACTCGGCGACCGCCCGCTGGACAGCGCCAGGATCGCCGATCCAGCTCCCGCCGCGGAGATCCTCGGCTGGCAGCCGGCCGTGGGGCTTGAGGAGGGTCTGCGGCGTACCGTCGACTGGTTCGCCCGCGAGAACGGCTGACGGGCGGCCGGGCCGGGTCGCACCCCCGAAGACGGCCCGCACGCGCAGGTGCTCCTGACAAAACCGGGACCGTCGGCGTTGATCGCCACAACGCACTACCGCCCCGGCCGAGACCACGACTTCGGCAGGTCAAAACACAAACATTCGGCAGAAATAAAGGACCCTGTACGGCAAATCGAAAGGATCATCTTCGGCAGATATAAAGTAGCCGCTAGGATCGACGAGTGCGAAACGCCATGGACCACGTTCCCAGGCGGGCGGCTGACCTGGTCACAGAGGCCCTCGCCGACACGCGGATCGTTGTGATCAACGGGGCTCGCCAGGTGGGCAAGAGCACTCTGGCCGAGCTTGTCCTACGCCAAGGGCCGAACGGAGTGGCACGCTTCCTCGATGATCCGGTCACCCGGGCGGCCGCCATCGAGGATCCAGTCCGGTTCGTCCGCCATGACGGCTTGATGCTCATCGACGAAGTTCAGCGGGTGCCCGACCTCTGGCTGGCGATCAAGCACCTGGTTGACCGTGATCCACGCCCCGGTCGATTCCTGCTGACCGGCTCAGCACGACTGCTCTCGCTGCGCAGTTTGCCGGACGCGTTGCCAGGTCGCTCGGAGACCGTCGAACTCTGGCCGCTGTCCCAAGGCGAGATGGACGGCACTCTCGACTGTTTCGTCGACGCCGCCTTCGCCCTCGGCTCCGATGTCCGCAGCGGATCATCGACACTGCGGCGCAAGGATTATCTCGCCAGGATGGCCCGGGGAGGCTATCCGGAAGCGGTACGCCGCGAGTCTCCCCGCCGGCGGCAACGGTTCTACGAGAGTTACGTCGCGGATCTACTCAGCCGTGACGTCAAGCAGGTGGCGGACATCGAGAAGGCCGGTGACATGCGCAGACTCATCGCGCTGCTGGCCGCTCAGACAGGCGGACTGCTCAACGTGAACCGTCTCGCCTCCGAACTGAGCGTTACGGCGCCAACGGTTCGTAGCTACATCGACATCCTGGAAACCATCTATCTGGTGAGGCTGATACCGGCCTGGTCATCGAACTTGACGACTCGGGCGGTCGCGACCCCGAAAGTCGTCTTCGTCGACTCCGGCCTTGCCAACTATCTGGCCCTGGGAACCGCGATCGACGCGCCGCTTGGCGGTTTGATGGAGAACTTCGTGCTCGGTGAGCTGGCTCGTCAGCTCACCTGGTCCGATACCACCGCCCGGCTCCATCACTACCGTGACCGCGACCAGTACGAGGTAGACGGGGTACTCGAAGACAACTCCGGCCAGATCATCGGCATCGAGGTCAAGGCCGCGGAGACGGTACGGACAGATGATTTCCGCGGCCTGAGACTCATGCAACGACGGCTCGGCTCGCGGTTTCACGCAGGATTCGTCCTCTACTGCGGCACGGAGTCCCTGAGCTTCGGTGACGGCCTGGCATGTCTGCCCATCTCCGCGCTGTGGACCACGGACGCTCCTGGTACATGAGCACCAGACGACGCCGTTTCCGGGGTCCGGGTACGACGGTAGAAGCCCTCGGCCAGGTTGCCGAGGGCTTCTCTCTTTTCCAGGAGCGAGGTCAGAAGTCGAACTCGCCCTTCTTGGCACCGTCGACGAAGGCGTCCCAGACGCTCGCACTCACCACGAAGGGCGCCCGCTCGGGAGCCTCGGTGTCACGCAGACCCACCCGGCCGCCGGACAGCGGGGCGACCTCCAGGCAGTTTCCCTGATCAGACCCGCTCTTGGTGGCCTTGCGCCAGGTCGCGGTCTTCAGCTCGTCGCTCAGATCCACAGTTTCTCTGCCTTTCTGATCAACTCGATGGACGCGCGCTGGGGCTGCGCCTCCGCGCGCAGGGCGTCGTATCTGGCGTGGATGGCTTCCACATCTTCCGGACGACTCGACACACTTCCCTGAATCGCGGATTGGATATACACCATATCCGGGTTCCCCGGAAGCTGGGCGATCACGAAACCGCCGAGGATTCCGGTCGTCACTCCCAGCTCGATGGGAACGATCTGGATGCCGATTCGCGGGGACTCTATCGCCTGTACGAGACGTTCGAGTTGTCGGCGCATGACTTCCCTGCCGCCGATCGGACGGTACAGAACGCCTTCGTCAATCACCGCGCGGAACAGAGGCGGGTCTGCGCGACCGAAGATCGCCTGACGCTCCATCCGAGCAACGACGGCCTTTTCTGTCTGCTCGTCGGTTATGCCGGGCTCTCCACGGATAACCGCCCGCGCGTATTCCTCGATCTGGAGAAGGCCGGGCATGACGAGCGGCTCCCAGGTGTGCAGCGTGTGCGCCGCCGGCTCGATGTCGAGCCAGCTCCGGAACCACCGAGGGCTCGTGGCATGGGTGATGTGCGCCCAGAACTGGACGAGCTCCCCGTCCGCTCCCAGGGCGTCGTCGCAGCGTTGTGCCAGGTTGCGGCTGGGTGTGCGCTCACCCCTCTCGATGAAGCTCAGCAGACTCCTGCTGAACTGAGTTACCTCGGCCAGCTCATCTTGAGTCATTTTTGCCCTTTTTCGGTATTTACGGAGTTCCGCGCCGAAGAGAGCCAGGTTGCTCATTGTCGGGTCGAGCTCGGAGTTCGTGAACATTTCAACTCCATCCAGCGAGGAATTCCACACCGCGACACAAATGACACAGCTTTTCCACAAACTGTCGCACCGATGTGTCGCAAGTTTCGATACCCAAAGCAGCCATCCGGGGGCACTCTGTGAAGTGGTCCGGGACAGCGGAAACGCTACCGGAGCGGCCCTTTCGCGTACACGGAGAGCCATCCTCCAAGGCCATCGAAAAATACCGTTTATATCCGGACAAGAGGGTGGAAGGTGTCTGTCGATTCATTGGTGAAGGAAAGAACGGTCGCGGTTCACAGCTCTTCTGGACACATACCTGTCACCGCTGAGTAAGTCCTGCGGAGTCGCCTCCTCGTAAGGCGAACCCACACCGGTACATCGCCCCAACCCACAACTAAAGCGGGGCCTGCCACGGCACTGCACGCCACGGCAAGCCCCTCGACCGGACACAGGAGGTCCGACCTGATGCGCAACCTTAGAGGAAACCCCAGGCCGATCAGGGTGCGTTGGCACGCGAACCGGCCGCCGATGCCGCTCGGCTGCCGTTGGTGCGGTCATCCCCCGTACGCCCACGAGGCCGCCAGCCTTCCGCACCGCGCGCACCATCACTGGGAGCAGCCCACCTCCGCCCAGGTCCACGCCCGAATGGCCGTTCGCCGCCGTCTCAACCTCTCCGGCCGCCCGATCCCCGGCCCCACGGCCCCCGTCGCCTTCCCTACGCGGCCTCCGGAGGTTTTCCCAGGTCGGCACCGGCGGCCGGAGCAGGCCGTGACCACGGCCGCCGTGCCGTACCGGCGTGGACGGCCGCCGACCCCTCGTCCCCCCTCCGGCAAGCACACTCCGTACCGGCAGGGAGCGACGGCATGAACGAACGCGCGCCCCAGCCCCGGCAGGGCGACACCGGCGCGGAGCGACCACCGCGCGGGTCGGCTCCCGGCCCTGGGACCCGGCCGAACGAGCAGCCGCCGAGCGGCTCGACCAGGCCGAACACGACACACCGCCACCCCGAGGAGAGACCATGCCCGAGACCCCGGACACGCCGCAGAGGTCCGGTGAGCACCCCCTGGACGTTCCCCGCACCGTCTGCTGGGACCTGCCGCATGATCTGCCGATCGTCGGCAAGGCTCGTGCCATGGTGCGCGAGACCCTCGTCGCCTGGGCGCTGCGGCACCTCGTCGACGACGCCGTCCTGGTGGTCGGCGAGCTGCTCGCCAACGCGATCATCCACGGTGAGCCCGTGGTCAGGCTTTCCCTGTGGGCGAACACGGACGAGCTCCGGATCCAGGTCACCGACCGGGGAACCGGGCAGCCCCGCTTCCTCGTTCTCGATGCCGAGGCCGTCCACGGCCGTGGTCTGGCCATCGTGAGGGCCCTTGCCCACGACCACGGCGTCATCCCCCTTCCTGACCGCCCAGGCAAGACCGTCTGGGTCCTCTGGCGTCTTCCTTTTCAGTCTTTGATGTGGCTGCGCGCACGCCCTGCGGGCGTGAAAATCGGGGGTGGTTGCCCGCCGACGTCGAGTC
>NZ_JBPJUQ010000064.1:0-51562 GCF_051192615.1 Streptosporangium sp. G11 | reverse complement strand
TCTGCCGCCCCGTCGCGGGAACAACCCTCACGCCAGCCGACGAGGTACGCGCCGGGGCCGGGCCGAGGTCCACCCGCCGGGCGACGGCCGCGGCCCCCGAGGCGGGATTCGCCGCGAAAGCCGTATGAGACGAAGCCCGCCCACACGGCAGGCGGCAGGCGCGCGGCCTGGCTTACGCCTTACCGCCCGCGGGGTAGGCGAACCGGGTCAGCAGATCCCTCAGCTGCTCGGCCTCGCCGGGCCCCAGTTCGGCGACCAGACGCCCGGCCAGCGGCTCCGCCGCCACATGGGCCGCGTCGAAAAGCTCGACGCCCCGAGGCGTGATCTCCACTGCCCGCACTCGCCGGTCTGTGAGCTCCGACGATAAATGGCCGGGGAGACCCAGAGCTATCTGGCCGGGATGGTCCCGGATCGGTCAGCTGACTCTTCTAACGAGGGTCAGTGGGTACGGCGACGGGGCGCCAGAACCTCGGTGACCTTGGCGATGGCTTCGGCGCCGGGTTTCACGTAGCGCATGGCGGTGCGGGGGTTCTTGTGCCGGGTCTTACCCATAATGAGCTGCAGCGGGACTTCGGCCTCGCCGAGGTGGGTGGCGGCACTGTGGCGCAGCTGGTGCAGATCGAGGCCGGCGTACTTGTCCAGCAGGACGCGGGCGCGGTCGTAGCCGAGACGGGCGCGGCCAGTGTGCGGGCAGATGTCGTCAGCGGCCGGGCGGCGGGCCGGAACCGGGCGGCGTTCGGACAGGAACACCGGCCCGTGCGTGCGCGTGCCGCCATCCGGAAGCCGGAGTAGCCGGGGCAGCAGGTGGGCGGTGCCGCTGTCCCAGTACACCCATTCGACGGCGCCGCCCTTGGACCGGACGGGGGCGCGCCGGTGCTCCAGATCGAGGTCCTCGACATTCAGCGCCAGGATCTCCGCGGCCCGGGCCGCCGTCTCGTACAGCATCCGCCACAGGGTCTTCTCCCGGAGCGGGATGTCGCGGCGTGACAGCAGTCGGTGGATCGTGGTCATGGCCACGGCGCGGGTCTCGTCGACGGTTTTCCTGCGGCGTTCAGCGTCGGCCGGGACCGACGGCGCTGCCCAGTGCTTCTTGGCCTGGCACCAGGCGAGCCAGGACGTGACGGCGGCGCGGTTGCGGTTCCAGGTCGCCGGCGCGCTCGCGCCCCACAGTTCGGTGAGCGCGGTGCCGATCTCGGCGTCGGCGACCTCGGCGAGCGGCCGGTCCCGGCCAAGGAGGGTGATGACGCGGTCGATGGCCGAGGTATAGGCACGGTGGGTGTTGGGGTTGGCCGTGCGCGGGGTGGTGAGGAAGGCGTCGGCGGCCGCGGCGAGCGTGACGCGCCCGCCGCGCAGGGCGGAGATCTTCGGCGCGGCGCTCATGCCGGCCGCCGGGCGGCGGTCGCCGCGCCTGCCCGAAGGATGTACCGGATAACGTGCCGGAGTCGCGCACCGTCCCGGCGGGGGGTTCTCCTGGTCGCCGCGCCGCCGTGATCGCTCATGTACGTGATAATAGCTAATTATCACGTACCTACCTTGGCTCGCCCGTATGGGTCATGCCGCTGCCGCATGTTCATGGTGGAAGAGCTTGTGGGCGGGCTGGTCAGCGAGGCAGGAGTTTGAGTGTGGTGGCCCGGGCTGTGTCGGCGACCATCGGCTCGACGTACCCGCTGTAGTGGCCGTACTTGCTGCGGTAAGCGGCGTCGATGCGGTCGTTGACGGCCGGATCGGCTTCTTCGGCGAAGGTAACGTCTTTGGTCACGCCGCCGGCGCTGACGCGGCCGGCGCGGCTGGAGCCGGCGGTGCGGAACCACATGCCGCCGCTGCCGCGCCAGGAGCGGACGAACAGGTTGTCGCCGTCGCGGCGTTGCGGAGCGATGTCCAGCTCGTCGGCTGTGCTGATGCGCTCCAGCTCGTCGGCGGTCCAAGTGGTCATGGGCGTGTCTCCTTCACAGGGTGATGTAGCCGCAGCTACCGGAGCTTTGAAAAGGGGAGCGACGATGAACGGGCGTGGTAAGGGGGTTGACGAGCATGCGAACGAAAAGTCGCGTTTGGCCGCCCTCAAGGCGATGGCGAGGCCGACACGGCGGTGATGGCGATCGTGTGGGAGGAGGAGGCGCTCGCGGCCAGATCGCGGAGGTTGGCCGGTCCGGTCATGCAGACGGACTCGAGGCGGTCGGTCAGTGTGCCGTTGCCGAGCTGGCCGTAAAAGTTCCAGCCCCAGGCCACCGCATGCGTCGACTCGGCCGTCGCAGCCGCTGGCATCGCGATGGCCACTCCTGACAAAGCCGTCGGTAAGAACGCCGCCATCGCCACCATCAGGGCGCCGGCTCTGCGCCGATGTATTCCCATTCCCCGTTACCTCCCGTAGCGGTCTGCGCGATGCACGCACTTCTTCAGTGGACTCATGGGTAGCCGGGCACTGTTGCCAGCGCGTTGCCCGGCAGGTCGGCGACGACCGGCGCGCCTGTCCTACCAGCCGATCGGACTGCTCTTTGATGCGGTCGACCGTGCCCGGCATCGATGGCCAGCACCACGCTGACCTCCACCAACCGCGGCCTGACCAAGGACCTGGCCGTGGCGCCTAGTCAGGCGATCGCCTGGTAGGCAGTGGTCCAGAAGTCGCGGTGGAGGCGGGGCGTGTGGGCCGAGTCCATCGCGGCCTGGGTCAGCAGGATGCCGGTGAGCCCTTCGGCCGGATCGGCGTACGCGGTGGTGCCCAGGCCGCCGTCCCAGCCGAACTGCCCCGGCGAGGCCAGATCACGACGGTGGGTGCGGACGGCCGTGCCGAAGCCGTACCCGCCGTGCCTGCCGAAGTGGTCGCCGAAGGCGTCCTTTTCGACCTTCTGCTCCGGCGTCAGGTGGTCCATCGTCATCAGCTCGACCGACGCCTGCGACAGGACGCGCTCGCCGCCCAGGGTGCCCTTGTTCAGCAACATCCGGTAGAAGGCGTGATAGTCGTCGACGGTCGAGACCAGCCCGTCGCCGCCGGCCTGGAACACCGGCGGCGTGCTGTACTTCCCGGTGGCGGCCTCGTCCCACACCACCAGTTCGCCGTTCTCCGGGTTGTGGGCGTAGCTGGTCGGCAGCCGGTGGATCCGGTCGGCGGGCACGTGGAAGCCGGTGTCCTTCATGCCGAGCGGCCCGAACAGCCGCTCGCGCAGGAACTCCTCCAGCGACTGCCCGCTCACCCGGCCGACGAGCACGCCGAGCACGTCGGAGCCGGTGTGGTACTGCCAGAGCGCGCCCGGCTGGTGCATCAGGGGCAGCGTGCCGAGCCGGCGGATCCACTCCTCAGGACCGAAGCCCGGTGAGGTGGTGTCCAGGCCGAGCTCGCGGATCGCGGTCTGGATCGGGTACGTGTCCGGCGGCGCCAGCACCGCCCCGAACCCGAACGTGAAGGTCAGCAGGTCCCGTACAGTGATCGGCCGCGCGGCGGGCACCGTGTCCTCCAGCGGGGCGTCGATCCGGGCGAGCACCCTCCGGTCGGCGAGCTCCGGCAGCCACTCGTCCACCGGCTCGTCCAGCCCCAGCCGGCACTCCTCGACCAGGATCATCACCCCGGCGGCCGTGACCGGCTTGGTCACCGACGCCATCCGGAAGATCGTGTCCCGCCGCATCGGCTCGGTGCCGCCCACGTGCAGCGTTCCCATGGCCTCGACGTGGGTGTCGCCTCCCCGGCCGACCAGGGCGACCAGGCCGGGGACCGCGCCTGACACGACATGCCCGCTCAGCACGTCACGCATCCGCCGCAGCCCCGCCTCGCTCAGCCCGGCGCGCTGGTGCTCTTCCCAGCGTCCCTGAGTGTCCCAAGCACCCTTGCCGTCCCAGGTGCCCTTCATGTCCCAGCTGGCGACTTTCGACATAGTTCACATTCCTTTGTGTTTGTAGACCCTGGTCACGGCCGCGATCACGGCGGCCGCGTGGAGTGTCTTTCGAGCTCGGCAACCCGATGGTCGCCGAGCCGACCTGACACCTCAGCCCTTGATCGCGTGTTCCTGGAGGAACCGCTGGACATGGGGCCGCAAGATCTGCGATCCCTAGGTGCCCCACTGGCCGGTGAAGTTGTGCTCCGCCCAGGGGATGGTCACGGCGGTGGCGGGGACACCCGCGGCGTCGAGCTTGGCGGCCAGGTCGGCGGCCTGGGTGGCGGGGATCATGTGGTCGCGGTCGCCCTGGATGAGCAGGGTTGGCGGGAGGCCGGGCCGGGCGTGCGTGACCGGGGAGGATGCCTCGTAGCGGTCGCGGTGGCTGTCGATGCCGCCACCGAGGTAGTCGCTCGCGACGGTGGCCGCCACGCCGGGCAGGCCGTTCTCGTTGAGCAGGCGGGGCAGGTCGGTCGGCGCGTACCAGCCCATGACGGACTTCACCGGCGCCTGGGGCACCTGGCAGGAGGGCGGGAACTGGGCGTCGTCGACGGTGTAGGCGGCGATCATGGAGAGTTGACCGCCGGCCGAGTCTCCGGCGATCGAGACGTTGGACGGCGCGATGCCGTACTCGCCGGCCTTGCCACGGATCCAGCCGAGCGCGCACTTGACGTCACCCACCGCGTCCTGCCAGCGCGGCGGCGGGGCCAGCCGGTAGTCGATGGAGAAGACGGCGATGCCCTGGTCGGCCATCCAGCGTAGCCAGGGCGCGCTGTCGGCGCGGGTGCCGGAGTTCCATGAGCCGCCATGGACGTAGAGCAGCGCGGGCTTGCTCGCGGCGAGCGCGCGCGGCCGGTACACGTCGACCTTGAGGTCCTGGCCGTCGACGGTGGCGTAGGTCTCGGTCGAGGTCGGGGTCGCCGCGGCCGGCGAGGCGAAGTACTCCGACCAGGAGACCTCCGCGGTACGGGCGGCCACCGCCCAGGGCACGACGACCATGAGCACGGCCAGCAGCCCGGCCAGCACACCGGCGCCGAACAGGGCACGGCGGCCGGACCGCCATGCCATCACCGCCGTGGCAGCGGCGCCGAGCGCACAGACCATCAGGAACCCGGTCAGCCAGGGCACGAACAGCGCGATCACGCCCAACGCTTCCTGCACCGGGGTGATGGGCAGGCGCGGCGCGAAGAACGCCGCCCCTAAGACGACGACCAGCACGCAGATGGCCCAGGCCGACACGCGGCCGACTCGCCGCCACAGGCTCTTCTTCCTGGGCTCGCCCGCGTCACGCGGGAGCGCGGCCGTAGGGCTGGCGGTCACTGTCATGTTTCCTCCTCAAGCGATTCGAACGCTGTACTCGTTCGGGAACGGCGTACGCCCATGAACGTCAAGAACTCAAGAGAACGCGGGATGCACGCTCAGGCGCCCGCAGGCGGCACCCATTCCACGAGCCGGTGAACGGTGCGGGCGATCGGGAGGATGATCATCACTCATGCCTTTCACGGGTGGAGCGGGAAGTTGCTGCGGAAGACGTTGTACGGATCGAGGCGACGCTTGATGTCGCGCAGGCGATCCAGCGCGGCCGAAGTGAAGGCGTCGGCCGCGCTCTCGCCGGAGTTGAGGAAGGTGAAGGGCTTGCGGCCGCTGACGGGCAGGGCGTCGGCGAGAGCGGCCTGCTTGCCCTTGACGGCCTCGGCCGTGGCGGGGTCGGCGGGGATGCCGAACAGGTAGAGGGCGTACGGCTCTATGAGTGAGCCGTGCGGGCTGTCGGACGGGCGGGTGAACGCACCTCCCAGATGCCGGATCTGCAGGCTGAGCAGAGGGGCGATCGGGTCGGCCAGCAAGGTCTTGACCGCGGCGTCACCGAGGTCGCTCAGCAGTTCGCCGCGTGAGAGGCCCGCGCCGGGATCGGTGGGTTCGGCCGTGATGCCGCCGACGTCGGAGACCGGCATGCTCCGCCTGCTGTCGGACAGGGGAGCGGGCAGGCGGTCCAGGGGGCCGAGCAGGTCACGCGCCTGGCTCTCGGCGCCCAGGTAGGTGGCGTCGATGGCCACCATGGGGTCGGCGCCCGGGAAGTGCAGCAGGTCCAGCCAGACCGTCAGTTCGGGCGGGGCGTCGGCGGTGATCTGCCGGTAGGCGTCCATCACGTCCGGCGCGTGCTCGGCCGCCCACAACATCCGGCCGCCGTACAGGCGCGGGGCGGCGTGCAGGGCCAGTTCGAGGGCGGTGACGACGGCGAAGTCGCCGCCTGCGCAGCGCCCAGAACAGATCAGGGTCGGTGCCGGCGGTGACGTGCCGCTGTCTGCCCTGGCTGTCGACGATGTCGAACGCGGTGACGCTGTCGGCGACCCACCCGTACATACGGCCGAACCAGCTCAACCCGCCGCCCAGGGCGACACCGGCGACGCTGACCACCGGAGAGCTGCCCGGCAGGCCGGTCAGGCCGTACGGCGCGGCGGCCGCCTGCACCCGGCCGGAAGGCACGCTCGCACCGACGCGGGCACGCCGGGCCACCGGATCGACCTCCAGAGTCTCCAGCCGACCGGTGCGCAGCAGGATCGTCCCGTCAGTACGGCCGGTCGCCTCGTGCCCGTTGGGCTGGGCCGCGATGGCCAGCCCGGCGGAACGGGCATGCCGGACCAGCGCGGCGACGTCTTCGGCGTCGGCGACCTCCACCACGGCCGCCACCGGCTGCTCGATCGCCAGGTTCCAGGGACGGCGGGCGCCGTCGAAGCCGGGATCGCCGGGCAGCCAGACCCGGCCGCGGATGACGGAGCGCAGGGCGTTCAGTGTGTTCATGAGTCTTCCTCGGGTGATGGAGGTTGTCAGGCGGCCGTGCGGACGGTGGCGCGTTCGCTGGCGCCTGCGGGAACGGCCCGGCGGCGGGCGAGGGTGGAGCCGGGCGCGACCAGGAGGGTGAGGGCGATGCCGGCGGCCACGGCGAACACCGCAGTGCGCGAGGCGGCACCGTTCAGCACCCGGTGCGGCTGTCGATGATCGCGACCAGGACGGCCAGGCCGCCGGCGATGCCGACCTGCTGGGCGGAGGTGGTTGCGGAGGCAACGCCCTGCCGATGCGGGGCGTGCCGGCGGTGGCGGCGCCGAACATCAGCGTGTAGCCCGTGCCCTGCCCCATCCCGAGGATGCGTCCTTGGCTGGGAATGTGACATGAGGACACCTCCGTACGGCTGTGAGCGCACGCTTAGCCGGCGCCACCGATAACGGGACGAGGCGTCCCGTATGGAATGCCTATCGTGCGGGAACGTCGCTATATTGTCAAACCCAACGTCCCGTCCCGATATGGTGGCACCATGAACGCACGCCGCCGCTCCGACGACCGGACCGCAACGATCATGCAGACAGCCCTCGACCTGGCCCTCGAGGTCGGCTACGCCAAGCTCAACATGGAGGCGATTGCCGCCCGGTCCGGCGTCGGCAAAGACACCATCTACCGCCGATGGCCCTCCAAGGCCCAGCTGTTCCTCGACGCGGTTCTCAGCTCGAGAACCACAGGCCTGGAGCATCGCGACACCGGCGACATCGTGGCCGACCTGCGCGAGGTGATGACCCGGGCCGTCGACCTCCTGGCCCGGCCACCATGGGGACCGCTGTACCAGGACCTCATCGGCGAAGCCCAGCACACCCCCGAGGTCGCCGCCGCCCTCAACCAGCGCTTCATCCAGCCGCAGACCGCCGACACCCTGGCTCGCCTCAAAACCGCCAAGGAGCAAGGGCAACTGGCATCCGACTTCGACCTGGACCTGGCCTTCGAGATCCTGTCAGGCCCGTTGTACTTCCGACTGCTGATCACACAGCAGCCGATCACACACGCTTACATCGACCGCTTGCTCCAAGCCCTCTTCGCCGGGATGGCGCCTGCACCCCATCCCCGGTGAGCGCAGCTCTGGCGCGTCGTCTCCAGACCGGCGTGGCCGCCGAAGTCGCAGACCAAGATGAGGTCAATATTGCCGGAGCACTCGCGACTGGATGCTCACATCACCACCTGGCCCGGCGACACGGATTCCTTCGTCGACGCGATGGTCTGGCTGGTCGGCCGCATGCTGACCGACCCCAAGCACTTCTACCGCAGCTACACCACCCAGGAACCGGATCGCATCATGACTGCCCGTCCCGCCAGCAGCACCGGCGTACGCGCCCGCGAGATGAACCTCTACCGCCGGCTACTTCGGCCTTGTCGCCGCCGGCCGCAAGACCATCGAGGTCCGTGTGCAGTACCCCAACCTGCGCATCCTTAAGGCCGGGGACCACATCCGGTTCGTGTGCGGCCGCGACGACGCCCTCACCCGGGTCAAGCGGGTGAGCCGGTACGCCTCGTTCGAGGAGATGCTCGACGCCGAAGGCGCGGCCAACGTCAACCCCGAAAGCTCCCGCGAACAGCAACTGGCCAACATCCGCCGCATCTACGGCCCCGAGAAGGAAGCCCTCGGTGTGCTGGCCATCGAGATCGAGTTCCTCCAGTGGTTTTGTCAGCCCGCACCGCCTGAGACACATCGACCCGCCACCACGACGAATGGCCCGCGCATTGCGCGGGCCATTCATCAGCTCTGGAGCACACCCACCGTGGCCGTGCGGCACGGTGGGCGAGGCTGTGTGATCGCCCTGCTCAGCGACATGACTGTCCCTTTCTGATCGAGTTGGACGCCCGCACGAGCTTCCTGGCGTGCTTCACCCACGCGGGTGGACGGAAGTCGAAGCTGTCGGTGGAGCTCAAGCGCAACATCCTGGCCGTGCTGATCGCCGGGGCCACCAACCTCGGGCTGACCCGCATGTCGGAGGCGTGCGGGGTCTCCTACGACACCCTGGCGTGGACGCAGGAGTGGTACGTGCGGGAGGAGACGCTGCGCGAGGCCAACACGGTCCTGGTCAACCACCACTACTCGCTGGATCTGGCCGGCAAGTTCGGCGGCGGCACCATGTCCTCCTCCGACGGGCAGCGGTTCCCCGTCCGGGGCAAGTCGCTGACCGGCCGTGACATGGTCATCCATGGTGGGCGGGTCCTGTCCACCTACACCCATGTGTCCGATCAGTGGTCGACCTACGGGACCAAGCAGATCGTGCCGACCGCTCGCGAGGGCCAATACACGCTGGACGAACTGCTCGGTAACGCCACCGACCTGCCTATCACCGAGCACGCCACCGACACCCACGGCGCAACCCTGGTCAATTTCGGGTTGTTCGACCTGGTCGGCAAGGCCCTCACCCCGCGCATCCGTGACCTGGGGAAGATCACCATGCTGCGGGTGGAAGCCCCCGGCCTGACGAACGCTCGTTATCCACACGCCGGGCCGCTGCTGGCCGACCGGTGGAACGAAGATCTGATCAGCGAGTGTTACCCGGATCTGCTGCGGATGGCCGGATCGCTCAAGTTCAGAGAGGCGACCGCGTCTTTGATCGTGGGGAAATGGTCGGCGGCCTCCCGGCAGAACACCCTGGCGGCAGCGTTAAAGGAGTGGGGGCGGATGCGCCGGACCATCCACGCCGCCCGCTATCTGTCCGATCCGGTCTACCGCCGCAAGATCTCCCGGCAGCTCAACAAAGGCGAGAGCCTGCACGCGCTACGCCGCGACCTGCACTACGCCCAGCAGGGCACCATCGTACGGGCTTACCTCCAAGACCAGACCGAGCAGGCATGGTGCCTCACCCTGCTCACCAACGCCGTGATCACCTGGACCACCGAGTACTACGGCAAGGCGATCGGCGAGCTTCGCGCCCAGGGCCGCGACGTCGGCGACGAACTGTTGTCGTTCATCGCCCCCGGCCACCGCGAGAACATCAACTTCTTCGGGTTCATCACCGTGGACATCGAAGCCGAACTCGCCAAGCTCATCGAGGGTTGGAGGCCGCTTCGTCCGACCAGAGTCCACGACGCGGGCCTGCCCTTCCTGCTCAACCCGTGACCCGAGGTCCCTACGTCCCGAGTCTCGGCCTGCGATCGGCTGAGGCGCGATCACCGATCCGCGAGGTCTCCTTCACTCCTGACTTGCGATTGGCTCGCGCAGGTAGCGGCCGGTGATGCTGTCGGCGTTGGCTGCGACCTGTGCGGGGGTGCCGGTGGCGACAATCCGGTCGCCTGCTTGTCCTCCGCCGGGGCCGTACGAGCATGCCACGAAGATCCGGATCATGCTGGGCTATCGCGAGTTCTCGGCCGCCGAGGGGGGTGGCGACGTTCATTGCCTCGCGGGTGCGCAAGAGCCGGGACTCGCGCCGGGAGCTGTTCGATCGGGCGGTGCTGTGGCTGATTACCAACCGGGTGCTGCTGCCGGGTATCACCACCTTGTCCCGGCTGGTCACCGAGGTGCGCCGGGCCGTGCTGGAGTCGATCAACCGCGGCCTGGCGGAGGCTGCGCCGCCGCTGATGCGGGCCGAGCTGGTGGCGACCCTGCAGGTGCCGGACGGTAAGAAGGTCTCCACTCTGGAGTGGATGCGTACGGCGGTGACCAGGCTGTCGGGCACCGGGATGGAGCAGGCGCTGGATCGCGCCTCGTACGTGCTGGGGCTGGGCACGGGGGCGGTGGACTGCACTGCGGTGGCGTCGGTGAAGCTGTCCGAGCTGGCCCGCTTCGGGATGATGGCCAAGGCGTTCCGGATCGAACAGCTGGAGAAGGACCGCCGCCTGGCCACCCTGCTGGCCACGATGCGGCAGCTGGAGGGCACCGCGGTCGATGACGCGCTGCTGCTGTTCGACCTGCTGATGTCGACGGTGCTGCTGGCCCGGGCCGGCCGGGCGGCCGACAAGGAGAAGCTGCGCAACCTGCCCCGGCTGCGGGTGGCGGCCGCCCGGCTGGCAACGGCGTGAACGATCCTGCTGGAGACGCCGCCGTCCGGCCCGGCCAAGGAAGGCGACGGCCCCGAGGACGACAGGCCGGACGGAGAACAGCACGTGCTGCCCCAGCGGTACCAGCAGCCGCCCCGACACCCGGTGCCAGCCCGGCCCCGCCGACGGCGGAACCCGCGGGCGAACTGGAAGGCGCCCAGGACTCCGTAGCCGGAGGCGGCGAAGATGTGCAGGATCACGGGGGTCGGCGCGTCGAAGAACCGTGCGTTCGCGGATGTGACCTCCGCACCGGTGAACAACTCGGTCAGCCGGACGGCACCGGCGATCAGCGGGACGACGGTGAGCGCGATCAGCCCGGCGGGCACGAGCCGGCCGTCGCCACGCCGGGAGGCACGCGGACGCGGCCGCGGCGCGGTGGCCGCCACCGGGGAGAGCGTCGGATTCGAGTGCTCGGTCATGGATCGATCCTGCGACGAGAGGCGGGTACGGCTCATCGGGCCACCGGCCCGACCTGCGCCCGCCCCTCGGCCGACCGCGATCTCGTACTTTCGGCCAGGCCCCGGGTCTTGGGCACCCGGCCTCCTCGTCCTACGCCAGAAGGACGATCTTGCCGCGGGCGTGCTCCCGCTCCAGGAGCCGGAGGGCGTCGGCGGTCTCGCTGAGCGGATACGTGCGTTCGATCACCGGTGTCACCTTGCCGTCGGCGACGAAGCCGGCGAGCGTCCACAGGTCCTCGGCGGTGCTCCGGGAGGTCAGGACGCGGAGCCGCTGCCGGACGAACGGCGTCTGCGCGACCGTGGCCAGCAGCCGGGGAATGGGCCCGAGCACCGGCCCACCCGCGCTGTTGGAGGCGATGTAGATGCCGCCGGGGGCGAGGAGCCGGCGCAGCGCCGAGATCGGGTGGTTGCCGACCATGTCGATCAGGACGTCGAAGCGGCGTGTATCCCGGGTGAAATCCTCGCGGGTGTAGTCGATCACGTGGTCGGCGCCGAGCGAGCGCACCAGCTCGGCGTTGCGGGTGCTGCACACGCCGGTGACCTCGGCGCCGAGCACCTTGGCGAGCTGCACGGTGAACGTGCCGACCCCGCCGGAGGCACCGTTGACCAGCACCGTCGTACCGGGGCGCGCGGCGCCGAGCCGCAGCGCCTGCAAGGCTGTGATCCCGGCCACGGGTAAGGTGGCCGCCTGCTCGAACGTCACCTGCTCCGGCTTCCTGGCCAGGCGTTTCGCCGGGATCGCGACGTATTCGGCGAAGCCGCGCTGGGCTGCCTCGCCGAAGACCTCGTCGCCGACCTGGAGGTCCTTGACGTCCGGGCCGAT
This sequence comes from Streptosporangium sp. G11, assembly GCF_051192615.1. Taxonomy (NCBI): domain Bacteria; kingdom Bacillati; phylum Actinomycetota; class Actinomycetes; order Streptosporangiales; family Streptosporangiaceae; genus Streptosporangium; species Streptosporangium sp. G11. The sequence continues at coordinate 39,584 of NZ_JBPJUQ010000064.1, read as the reverse complement.
CTCCGCCACCGTGCCCGCGACGGCGCGTCCCAGGACGGTGGCCTTCGGCCGCCGCACTCCGAACGCCAGGCGCAGCAGGAGCGGCGTGCCGCGCAGGGTGAGCAGGTCGGCGTGGTTGAGCGCGGCGGCGCGCACCCCGACCAGCACCTCACCCGCGGCCGGGGCGGGACGGTCGACGTCGGCGTGACGCACGACGTCGGGCGAGCCGTACTCCTGATAGACGATCGCTTTCATGCCGGTCTCCTGATTCGTGTGGGTTCAGCGACGCGTGGCTCGGGCGATGCCGTCGATGACGGCGAAGACGATCGTGAGGGCGGACACGACGATGAGCGCGGTGTTGATCCAGGTGGTCGCGCTCTGCGGCCAGGCGGCGGCCTGGGTGAAGCCGGGGTTGAGCACCCGGTCACCGGCGGCGAGCCAGAGCAGCGCGATTGGGCAGGCGATCTCGACCAGTGTCCCGGCCACGGCGAGCGGAACGCTCCACCGGGCGTAGTGCTTGGCGTAGGCGACGGCGAGGTTCAGGGTCACCAGGGCGATGAACGCGTACACGAAGCCGGTCTGCCACAGCCACGGCGCGAACACGCCGATGGGGGCGCCGTGCGCGTCGGTCTCGGTGCTGATCACCGGGGAGAGCAGGATGAGGGTGGTGAACAGCACCATCGCCACGGTGTAGATGATCAGCTCGCCGTAGCGGGCGCGGCGGGTGGGCGGCTCGGAGAGCGCGTCGGGCGTCCAGCGCCTGGCGGGCGTGCGGCGTCCCGCGGCGCCTCCGGTGACGCGTCCGGCGACGCGTTCGATGGTCGCGAACAGCAGCGTGGTCCAGCAGACCAGGTGCGCGGCGGTGGTGAGCGCCGCACCGAGGGTGTCGCCGATCAGGTCGAGCGCGCCCGCCCCGCGCAGTCCCTGCACGAGCCCCACCGCCACGGCCACGGCGGGCACGATGGTCACGAGCAGGGCGGTCAGTAATCGCGTGTAGTCGAGGTAGAGCGCGGGGCCGATGAGCTGGAGCGGACGGTCCGCGTAACCGGCCGCCAGCCGCGCCGGGTCGCCGAGCTCGGTGAGCACCGCGAACTCGGCCTCGGCCCGGTCGGCGCCGGCCTCCACCCGGTCGTCGACGGCGTCGGCGATGGAGGCCCGCAGCTCGCGTTCGATGTCGATGTCGGGCCGCTGGTCCTCGGATCGCCGGCTCCCGCTTCGCCGGCTCCCGCTTCGCCGGCTTCCGCTTCGCCGGCTTCCGGGCAGGTGGCGCAGGACCGCCGCGACATAGCGGTCGGTGAGCGTGTTGGTGGTGGCAGTAGTGGTCATGACGCGCCTTTCAGGGAGCGGAGTACGGTGTCGAGCTCGTCCCAGTCGCGACTGAGCGCGGCGGCGAGCGCGGCGCCCCTGTCGCTGGTGCGGTAGAACTTGCGCGGCCGGGATTCCTCGGTGTTCCAGTCGCTGGTCACCAGACCCTGTTTCTCCAGGCGGCGCAGGAGGGGGTAGAGGGTGTTGGCGTCGACGGCGAGGCCCGCCCGGGTGAGGCGGTCGAGCAGCGCGTAGCCGTAGTCGGGGTGGTCGAGCATGAGCAAGCAGGCCAGGACGACGGTGCCCCGCCGCAGCTCCTGGAGATGGGTGGCAAGCAGCTCATCGTCATCGTGCACATGTCACACGATACTGTGCGCCACACACTATTGCAACGAGCACGGCATAAAGCTGAACCATTCAGGGTGGCGCGACAGCGCTCGAAGGGCTCGACAGGGGCTCGACAGGGCCCCGTCACCGCAAGCCACGTAGCCCACAAACACGGCTTGGAGTTCGGCGCGGACCTGGCTGACCGGCTTCGACGGCACCCCAGATCACTTCGCTCTGGCCATCCAACTGACCACTATCCACCAGCTACCACGAGAAATGGGGCAGGCCACGGTGTGCGTCCTCGACCGGGTATCTGATTCTCAGAAACGTCCGATTCTGAGACGAGGTCCGCCGTCAGCGTGACGGCGAACCGGCAAGCCCTCGAATCCCTCTCAAAACCTGGTCTCACGCAAGTGGTCGATCCCTCATGTTGTGAGAAATGTTTGTGAGAGGATTCGGGCATGGCCGACGCCTCACGCCCCCGCGAACGTTCGGATCCCGCCGCCGAGTCCGCGGACAATAACACCCGCGACGCCGATGAGGTGGAACACCACCCGTGCCCGCGCTGCGGCGTGGAAGCCGGTTCGCCCTGCCGAGCACGGTCGGGGGCGGTCGCCGGCAGCTATCACACCGGCCGGTTCACCAAAGTGCTGCGGCTGACCAAGCACCTGCGGGTACTCACCCCCACCGACCGGGGACCCGGCCGGCCCTGGCGGCCCGGTACCCCGCCGCCGGCCCCGGTCGACCCCGACGCCCGGACCGCCGACATTCGCATCGGCTACGCCCGCTGCTCCTCCCTCACCCAGGAGCTGCAGTCCCAGCTCGACGCGCTGGCCGCGCACGGCATCGGCCGCGACAAGATCTTCGCCGAGAAGGTCTCCACCCGGATCAAGGTCCGGCCCGAGTTCGAGAAGGCTCTCGCGACCGCCCGGCAGATCAAGGCACACGCCCCGCACTGCCGCGTCATCTTGACGGTCTACGAGATGAAGCGGCTGGGGCGCGACGCCGCAGAGCTCACCGCCCTGGCCGACCATCTGACCGCGCACGGTCTGGTCCTGGAGATGCTCGCCGGGCCGCTCTCCGGCATCTACGACCCGGCTGGGCCTGGCCGGATGCTATTCGCGTTCTTCGCCGCCATGGCCGAAACCGAACGCGAAGCCATCCGCGAGGCAACGCTGGAAGGACTGGACGCCGCAGCCCGCAAGGGCCACCACGGAGGCCGCCCCACCGTCATCACCGACGACATGATCCACACCGTCCTACGGCGCCGCGCAGCCGGCGAACCCATTGACAAGATCCGCAAGGACCTGATCATCCCCACCGGCAAGCGCAAGGGCCATAACCCCTCCCTCGCCAGCATCTACCGCGCCCTCGCAGAACACGAGAAGGCCCAGCGCCATCCCGACGCCGTCGAACAGGCCCGCGCCGAGTACGCCGCCCTGCACCAGGAGCTCTGATCTCGCTCAACTCGCGGGATCAGGCTCTCAACGCCACAGTCAGGGCGCAGCTCCTCCTTCCGCCTCAGCACTGAGCACTGAGCACTACCCTCACCGCAGGTCAGAAGCGGGTTCGTTGGATTCTGCTCGTTAGCTACTGAGACCCCAGCCGTTGGCGGTGAGAATGATCTTGTGTGAAGTGTGACGTCCGGCTTTAGCGTGTGGTCATGTCCTACCTGGAGGTTTCCGGGCCGTGGATGATGCGGTGGATGGTGGAGCGTCCGACGCTGTACTCGGTGGCCAGGTCGGCCAGAGATACCTCGCCCTCGGCGTATCGCCGGCGGATTGAGCGCCGGGCGGGCTCGGGCAGTTTGGGTTGCTTGCCCTTGAGCTGCTACATCGAAGAGGCCGACCGCTGGAGCGACAACCCGGTCACCGGCCTATAAGCAACGAGATGAATAACGTCACCACCACGGCCGAACTGGCTGCCCCTTCGCTGCTGGTCGCTGCGAACCTAATTAACCTGGCCAACCGGAACGTGGCACCCAACATGGTGGCCAAGGCATTGATACCACCGTCCGCATCGCGGAGACCGCGCGGCACGGTCTCGACAAGGTGCGTGCTATGTTCCGTGAAATGGAATTTCTGCGAAAATTAAATTCCATTCTCGTTGAGCACGGAATAATCGAACTTAAGCTCTTTGAAGTTTTCCACCATCCAGGAGCGGCGCTCAGTGTGAGAAACTCCCCATGCCCAAGAGAGGCATTGCAGTAGACGCTTTCGGCGAAGTTTTTTTGAAGGGAAGCTGAATGGGCCAATTATACTGTGACACAAATCTGAGAGCCAATATATGCGCTCAAACTTGCGCTGTGATTCCTCTGAGGAAATGCCTATATTTCGCTTAAGATCTCCAGAGTCTTTTCTGATTTGCAATTGTGCTCTATGTATGAGTGCGACTACCACATGCTCGATGTCGGACTCACGGCTCGCGCCAAGGAACCGCCGAAACACTTGATGACCCCTCTAAGTATAGGTGTGGCGCATTTCGCCACACCTATACTTAATTTCTAGCACCCTGTATGCTTATCGATATAAATTTCTGTATCGTAATCCCAGTCGTCGTCATGAGGATCGGCTGCTCGGTTGAGAAGTTCCTGAGCCCTATGGTTGCCATTTTCTAGATTCTGGCCGTCAGGCCCAACTCGTATATAGTCAACAGGCCCGTTGCGCGGCTCGAAAATTGAGTCTAGCAACTGCCAATCCTGCATCCCTGAAATCATGCTTGCCTTATCCCGACTATCCTTAGAACCATCGACGTCAGGTCGCCCGTATTTGAGCAGATCTCTGATGGTCGCATTGGGATCGGGGCGCGATGGCGGCGCTGGAGCACCCTTCTTTTTGAATGGGTTCCAGCCATCGTTGTGGATAAGGATAGCTTGGTCGCCTGCGAGGACATGGTAGGTGTGCAGGCCGTCGACGGTGAAGTTGTGGACGCGTTGGGGGGCGGTCCACTTCTTGATGGCGGCGAGTTGGACGTAGGTGCCGGCGCTGGTTCGCAGGAGCATGCCGGGCAGGAGCTCGCCTGCCGTGACCCACTTGTGCAGGTCAGGAACCCAGAATGGATGCCTGTCCGTCGCGACCACGGTTCCGGATTCGCCGGTCTTTGCGTCTGCGGTGATGGTGAGACGGACTAGATGCTTCTCGCCGTCGCCGGTGATCAGGTGGCTGACTTGTCTGGCGGCCGTCAGTCCGGTTTGTGTGTCGGCGGCTACCACCCAGTCGCCGACCTCGACGTCTTCGATCGGCTTGGTGGTTCCGTCGGCCATCAGGACCTTGGTGCCGAGTACAAAGCTGTTACCGGGAGAGCAGAAGGCCGGGGGCGCTGGCGGGGTCTCGGGGTAGCTGTCGCTGTTGTTGTCGGGCATGGGGAAGGTTTGCGGGCGGGCGGTGCCGTTGCCGATGTCTTTGTCGGATCCGGGTACGCATCCGAATACCGATGTCGAGTACACGAAGCCGACGTATTTACCGCATCGGTCCTCCCCGCAGTTCCCGGGGTTCCATTCTTCGCACGAGATTCCGCCGCCGCCCCCTATAGTGGGGGAGCCGACGAGCTCGATTCCAACGTGGCCGGCGTGGCTTTTCACGCACGGACCGTAAACGCACTGGCTGGCGGGTTCTTGTTTCTTACCAGGCTTTTTTACTGTTAGGGTTGTTTTTTTCCCTTTAACCTCAACTGTTTGCTTGGGCGGGTTAGACGTTTTCTTGGGAGGATTAGGCGGATTCCTGGGAGGGGTGGGCGGGTTCTTGGGGGTTTTGCACTTGCCGCAGGGTTTGCCGTCATCTTTCTTGGTGTTTTTTTTCTGACCGTTAGGGGTGTTGTAGCCGTATCTCGGATCTGAGGCGCTTCCCTGAGGGGTAGGGGTGGTCTGGGGGCGGGTGCTTCCAGCCGGGCGGGCTGGTGTGGTGATGCGCTTACCGTTCTTCGGTGAGGACGCGGTCTTCGTCCCTGCCTTGGCGGGAGCGGGAGCTGGCTTGGCGGGAGGAGCAGCTTTAGGGGGAGCAGCGGCAGGTCTAGCCGGAGTGAAAAGCCCAGGACGAGTATTGCTTCCGGCAAACACGTTTTTGAGGGATTGAAGACTGACGCCTCCCATGCTGCCCGACACCCCTCCACGGGTTCCGCTGCCATCGGGTGCGCGGTGCAAATGACCCGATGGATCCACGCCTACCAAAGGGCTCGCGTTGACGTAGGTGTAACGGTTTGCTTGAACCGAGGGTTGGGGGTTCAGGGTCCAGTCGTCGCGGGAGGTGAAGGCGCCGGTGCCGGGCTGGTACCAGCGGGCGTGCATGTTGACCTTGCCGGTGTCAGGGTCGGTGTACTCGCCCTGGTAGCCGAGGCTGCGCTGGGTGCCGGAGCGGTGGGTAACCTCGCCGAAGGGGGCGTAAGCGGTTGAGTCGACCAGCGCGGTGCTGGAGAAGGTGCCCACCACGTCGCCGTGCAGGTCGGTCATCGTGGCCAGGGCGGGGCTCGCGCCTTCTTGGAGGCTGAACAGGCCACCGAAGGGGTCACGCCCGTATTTGGCGAGGGTGGTGTTGGCGCCGTCGGCGACGATGTCGTTTTCCAGGCCGGAGTAGACGAAGCGCCGCTGGTCGGTGCCCTTGGTACGCGACGTCATCCGGCCCAGTGCGTCGTAGCCGTAGGTGGCGTCCCCGTCGGAGATGAGGCGGTCGAAGGCGTCGAAGGTGAGGTTGCGGGTGACGCCGGCCTTGGTCTCGGTGGCGGTGGTGCCGCGCGGGGTGTAGGTGTAGTCAGTCCCGGCGCCGGAGACGAGGCGGTTGCGTTCGTCGTAGGTGAAGGTCTTGGCGCCGACGGTGGTGCGGTTGCCGGAGTCGTCCCAGGTGTAGTCGGTGGCTGCGCCGCCGGGGGCGGTCCAGGAGGTCAGGCGTCCGGCGTGGTCGTAGCCGTAGGTGTTGGTACCGGCTCCGGCGGTGCCGGTGGTGGTCTTGGTGGTGAGGTTGTCGTCCTTGTCCCACCCGTAGACGATCTTCGACAGTTCGGTGCCGGAGCTGTTCTTCACCGCCTGGGAGGTGAGCCGGTCCATGGTGTCGTAGCCATAGCTTTGGGTGCCCACCGGGTTGGCGGAGGTTTTGCTGGTGAGCCGGTCGGCGTTGTCGTAGCCATAGGTCCAGGTGCGCCCCGTTACCGGGTCGCTGGCGGTTTTGAGCCGGTCGGCGCCATCCCAGGTGTAGGTGGCCGTGCCGGCCGGATCGACGCGCTGGGTGGGGTTGCCGGCGCTGTCGTAGGCGTAGGTGGCGACCTGGTTGGTGGCTTTGGAGACCTTGGTCAGCAGGCTGCGGTCGTTGTATTCAAGGGCGTAGTCGCCGATCGCGGTCGGACGGTCCACCTGGTCGTAGGCATAGGTGCGGCTGGGGGTGCTCACCGATGCCCCGGTGCCGGTCTCGGTGGCCACCCGGCCCAGATGGTCGAAGGTGCGGTCGATGCGCACCCCGCCCGGCTGCACGATGGCCACAGGGTTGCCCGCAGCGTCATAGACGCTGGTCCAGGTCCGGTCAGTGGCGTTTGGATGGGCGGCGGTGGCCGGTTCGATGACCGACTCGACCAGTCCGAGCGTGTTGTAGCCGGTCCAGGTCGCGTTGCCGCGGCCGTCGGTGGTGCGGGTAGGGGCTCCGGCGGCGTCGTAGCCGAACGTCGAGGTGATGGACTTGGTGGCCGAGACCGGTTCGATCAGCGAGGTCATCTGGCCCAGGGCGTCGAACGTGCGGCGGGTGATGCGTCCCTCGCCGGAGGTGATGGTGGTCGGGTTGCCGTCGAGGTCGTAGCCGAAGCCGAACGTGCGAGTGGCGGCGCCGACGTCGTTGAGGTCCTTGGCGGCGATCTTGCGTCCGGCCACGTCGTATTCGACCGCGGTCGCGTTGCCCAGCGCGTCGGTCACCTTGGACGTCCGGCCAAGGAAGTCGTAGTCGACCAGGGACTTGTGGAGAAGCGGGTCGGTAACGGTCTTGACCTGCCCGGCGGCGTTGAAGGTGTAGTCGGTGCTCTTGTCGCCGGGGGCGAGGCTCTTGGTGAGGTTGCCCGCGTTGTCGTAGGTCAGCTTGGTCGTGAGCGCCGCGGTGCTGGGCTTGCGCTCGATCTGCGTCCAGGTGATCTGGCGGCCCATGTCGTCATAGGTGGCCTCGGTGCGCGCGCCGGTGGGGTCGATCGTCGCGCGCACCTCGCCCAGCATGGTGAACTCCGCCACCCATGTCCCGCCGGGCCCTGAGGGGCCGGGGTCGGTCACCCGGACCGGACGCCCCAGCGCGTCATACTCCCTTGAGGTGACATGACCACGCTGGTCGGTGACCTTGGTCACCTGCCCGCCCGGGTCGTAGTCATAGCTGATCTTCGGGGTCAGCGCGGTCGCGCCCGGCGGGGTATAGGAGGGGGCGGTGGCCGACACCAGGCGGCCAGCCTTGTCGAACGCCGAGACGAGGGTGCGGCCCTCGGGGTCGACGCTGTGCGTCACGAGCCCGGCGTTGTCGTAGCCGTACTTCACCGTCGGCCGTCCGTCGGTGGCCACCCCCGCTTTGTCGATCTTCACCTGCGGTGCCTTCGTCTCCACGAGCTGGCCCAGGAGGTCATATCGCATCGTGGTGGTGAAGTCCGCCGCGGTGGCGCCGGAGGCGTTGCCGCGTGGGGTGGTGGTCGCGGTCAGCAGACCACGGTCGTCGAAGGTGTTCGTCGAGACCAGGTCGTCGTCGCCGTTTTCCACGCTCTGCTGGGTCACCAGCCCCAGGGCGTTGTAGGTGTAGAGGGTGGACTCCACTCGGGCACTGCCTGCTCCGGTGAGGCTCTCCCTGGTGACGTTGTCGGTCGCGTCGTATTCGTAGGCGATTTTGCGCTTGAGGGTCGCTGGATCGAACGTGGTGGAGGTGATGCGGTTCGCGGCGTCGTAGACGTAGTCGGCGGTTTCCGCCCCGCCGCCGCTGACCTGCTTGGTCAGATTGCCGGCCGCGTCGTAGGTGTTGTCCTCCAGAATCACGTCCGCCGCCGTGGTGGAGCCGTTCAGCCGGACGTCATCGGCGACGGTCTGCGACAGACGGTTGTCGGCGAAGTAGGTGTAGGCGGTCTTGCGGCCCATCGCGTCGGCCTGACCGGCCAGGCGCCCGCCAGGGTCGTAGGAGTAGGACTCCAACACCACATCCTGTGGCGCCTGCGGATTGACCGGGCTGCCGGTCCAGTTCTTGATCGTCTTAGAAGCCAGCTCGCCGCGCTTGGTGTAGGCGTAAGTGAAGACGGCGCCCAGCGGATCGGCCGCCGATGCCTTGGCGCCGGTGTTGTTCCAGGTGGAACGGGCCACGCCGCCTTCGGGGCCGGTCATCGTCTCCAGACGGCCCTTGGCGTCATAGGTGTAGGTGGTCGTGCGCGCCGCATCACCGCCGGTCAGGTCGGCGAGGGTCTCGGTGAGCGGGTTGCCATCGACGTCGTAGGTGTAAGTGGTCTTGGCGGTGTGGGTGACGTCGGTAACCTCGTTCTTCACCCCCGGATCAGTCTGCGTCAACAACCGCCCGACGCCGTCGTAGGTGAACGTCGAGGTCACCCCCACCGGATGAGCCTGCGACACTTCCGTTTGGGAGACCTTCCAGCCCAGCGCGTCGTAGGCGAACTGGGTCTTCACCCCGGTCACGCTGGTCTCCTCGGCCAGATCACCGGCGGAGGTGTAGCGGTAGGTCGTCTCGTTGTCCCTGGCGTCCTCCTCCGACTTCACCAACCCCGCGGGAGTGGTGCCACCGCCGACGGCGGCTTCGGTGCCGTCGGTATAGACATACGCCGTCGAGCGGCCGGTGGGGAAGTCCGGAGTGGCCGGAGTGGTCTGCTTGGCCACCTCACCCTGGGGGGTGTACTCGGTGGTGGTGGCGTAGGTGGTGTCGGTGGCGCTGGATGATCGAGCGTCTCGTGACACGGTGAGCTGGTCGTTGCGCGGGTCGAACTCATCAGCGGTGTTGCGGTAGAAGGTTCGGCGGGTGGTCTGGCAGTTTCCGGCCGCCTTGCAGGTTGTGGTGGCGGTGGCGTTGCCGCGGGTGTCGTTGACCTGTTCGGTGACGACGCCGTTGGGGTCGGTGACCTTGGTGAGGAATCCGCCGGTGTCGTACTCGTAATCGGTGATCTTGCTGAGCTGGTCGGTGCGGCTGACCAGGCGGTAGCCGCGCCAGGCGTCGTGGACGTGGCCGAGGGTGTTGTTGTTGGGGTCGGTGACCGTGACCGTTGATGTGCCCGTGTCCGGCGCGTAGACCGGGGCGCCGACCTTCCACAGTCCACCGTTTTGGTCGGTGTGCGTGGCGATCCGGTCGGTGGCGGCGTCGTAGGTGTTGGCCGTCCATGCCCGCCCGGACGGCAACGTGATGGTGGTGAGTTTGTGCGGCACCGCGGTACGAGCCGCGTAGTGGCGGCTGATCTCCTGGGCGGTCAGCGGCTTGTCATAGACGGCGGCCTCATCGATCTGGCCTTGAAACGCTGCACTGGCCGATGGCCAGCGCCAACTGAGTGACCCCATGCCGATCCGAGCCTGCCCCCGCCACTGCGGGCCTCCCTGCCCGACCAGCGACCCGACCAGTTGCCCGTCCAGATAGAGCCGGTCGGTGTTGCCGGCCACGCTCAGCACCGCGTGATGCCATTGGCCGTTGTTCACGACTCCCGTCGAGGTGATCGGGGCCGCGTCATCACCGGAGAACCGCTGGGAGCGGGCGCGTAGCTTGCCGTCCTCGCCGACGTAGAGCGCCGCGTTCGCCAGGCTCATCTCCTCCAAAGCGCCGGAGAACAGCATCCCGTTCGCCGTGGTCTTGAACCACAGCTCCACCGAGAACTTGTCGGCCAGACGAGCGACCGAATTCTCCGGCAGCTCCACGAAACTGAAATCCATACCGATCGAGGTGTTCGGCGTGCCGGCCAACGCCCCTGACTGGCCGTAGTTCACGTTGTCGTAGGTGGCGGGGCCCGCACCCCAGCCCAGATCGGCGGCCCAGGTGCCCGAGGCCTCGCCCAGCCGCCAGTACCCATAAGGGTCGGAGTCCAGCACCGTCGAGCGGTAGGTCGAGCCGGCGCCATACCCATAGGTGGTGCAGTTCGGCGCGGCCACCGGAGCACACGAGCCGACCAGCCGATCGCCCTCATACTGGTAGGTCCACGTCAACGCCTGACCACCCACCGGGTCAGTGGACACCTGCGTGACGTGCGCGCCCGTCCAGGTGAAATGCAACGCCCGCCCACGGCTAACGCCGGAAAAACTCCCCGAATAAGAAGGAGGGGAATCAGGTGAGTGGGCGCGAGTGCCGACAGCAAGATCAATAACGATGGCGACGGCAAAACCAGCAACTGGGTTGACGATCGGGGTGGCTCTGGAGCCGGCAACGTGGTGGTGCTCCCGCCCGGCGTCGAGTCGGGATCGGTGGTGGCCGCCGCGGAGGTGGCGTTGGCCGCGTTCGGTGCGCACTTGCGAAGAACACGGTGACCGCCTACCGGCGCCAAGCCATGGCCTACCACGACTGGCTGCTCGCCCGGGCGGCCGAGCACGCGGATGCGTTCGTTGACCTGGTCGGTGCCGAGGCCGCCGTCACCGCCTGGCGTCGGCACCCGCTCGGCGCGGGGGCGTCGCCGGCGACGGTGAATCAAGCGCCGGCGGCGGTGACGCTGCTGTACGAACACGGCCCCGCCCTGCGCTCGGCGGTCAAGCGCGCCCGGGTCCCCAAGCCTGGAGTCCCGGATGCGTTGTCGCGGGCGCAGGAGAACGCGGTCCGCCGCGCCGCCGACCACCGCGGCCCCCGCGACGCCGCCCTCATCGCCCTGCTGCTCGGCGCTGGCGCCCGCGCCGAAGAAGCCCAGCGCCTACGCGTCAGCGACGTGCCGATCACCGCGCGCAGCGGCACCGCCCGCCTGCACGGCAAAGGAGACGAGGTCCGCGCCGTCCCGTTGCCGGTCCCGGCCCGCGAACGGCTCACCGCCTGGTTGTCGGTGCGCGCCGAGCTGCTGGCCGCCCGGCCCGCGCTGGCGGAGGCGGTCGGCGAAGGACTGTGGGCTGCCAGCGCGGACGGCTGACGGTCGACGGCGTCACCGACGTGGTCTGCGCCGCCGGAAAGGACGCTGGCCTGCCCGGCCTGCGCCCGCACCGGCTACGCCACACCTACGCCACCCGGCTACGCGAAGCAGGAGCCGACCGCGCCCAGATCCAAGCCCTCCTCGGCCACACCTCCATCGAAACCACCGCCCGCTACTTCCGCGCCTCAGCCACCGAAGTCGCCGACCTCATCAACCGCGCCCTCGACTACTGACAACCCACGCCGCAGGCACAAGAAGCACCTTGGGGGAACGTGTATTGCCAGGAGGCGTAGGACCTTCCCCGAGGAGACCATCCCCGCAGGCGCGGGGAGCACGCCATCGGCAACCCCGACGCCCCCAACACCGAGGGGCCATCCCCGCGCGGGGATGGCCCCGTCACCGTCCGGTCCGAGGGTGACACCGAGGAGTGCTCCCCGCGCCCGCGGGGATGTCCCTGGCGTGAGCGGATCCGCGCGGCCCTGGAGTGCTCCCTGCTTCTTCCTTGAACTCCGGTGAGAACTGCCTGCGACGCCTTGTCACGTACCTACCTCTTCCAGACTTCTGTCGGCTTATGTAGACGACTGTCAGGAATCTGCTGGGCAGCTCACAAGTGTGAGACTCGGCGGAGACGAGCACGAGGCGGCAACGCCTCGGCCAGGGCGAGGACCACCCGTTCGTCCGCGTTGCCCTGGCTGTTTCTCATGGAGCGATCGCTTGCTGATCTGTGCCGGAGGCGCCGATCTGACCTGCATTGGTGAGCCCGACGTCGAGCACATTGAGCGCCAGGCGTGGGTCGGTGTAAAGCCGCGGATTGCGCTGCAGGTGCTCCACCTGCTCGGGGGTGAGTTCACGTACGAGCGGAACGCCATCGATCTTCACGATCAGGATATTGGAGAACGCGAGGAGGGCGTTTTCGGTGTTCTGCAGCGTGTCCAGAAGGTTCGCGATCGCTTCTCCCTGGGCTTTGGTGATTTGTGACTGGGGTTCGCCGTACCAGCGTGCCTTGGCGCCGGCCGTGAGCGCGTCACCTGCGTGTTCCAGCCGTTCCGGAGCGGCCTGACGCTTGAACACCGCTATGAAGGCCTGCCAGATTGATCCGTGCAGCGGATGACGAACCTGGGAGATCTGGAGACCAAAGGCCGGAAGGGCATCCTCCAGCGCTTGTCGTACGGATTCGTAGTGGGCCGTGTCGTCCAGATACAGGACGACGGGAGACAGCTGTTGATCGCGAGAACTGCGGTTGATCATCCCGATGACCGTCGCCAGCTCCACCTCCTTGCGCCGGGAACGGGCATACTCCTCGAGTTCGTCCAGTTCCTCGAGTACCGCACGGTCTTCGGGGAAGGTTTGTGCCCCGGCGGTGGGCTGCTCGAAGAGCTCCCGTAGACGTCGCCCTCTCCGCAACAGCATGCCCAGGAGAAACCGCAGTTGCTGCAGCTCAAGCTCATCGGCGTTGACGAGATCGTTCGTGGCCATCGTGTGATGCCGAAGCTCACGCAGCCGCTGAACATCCTGTTGTTTCTCCTCGATCGCATGCGCTTTGCGCTGCTCAGGGGCGGAGACGGATGTGCCTTCGTTCGTGGGATTCTTGGGCATGGCCCTGCTTCCAAAGGAGCGCTTTGTTCGGCACCGGCATTGACCATGATGTTGCCGTATCGCCGGTCGACGTGAAAGGTGCTCTGGATCGGGGAGGCAAGAACAGCGAAACAAAAAGTCCCGTCGCAGCTCATCGACGGCCCCAAACGACTTTCTACCCGTGGGTGGCTTGCGGGAAGGATCCTTTTCCCGGGACTTGGCTCGAAGCAGGCAAACCGGGCATCCTCACTCGGCGTCGGGCTCCTCTGACTGCGCAGTCGCCACCTCCCCGGTATCGGGGCCTGCATCCACCCCCACACGCCGTCGCAGGTCCACCACACCGTTGAGAGTCGTGCGAGTGAGGGTTGCGCCAGCGAGGTCCGCGCCAGTGAGGTTGATCTTCACACCGAATGGGTCTTGACCGACGATGCGTCGGCCTATCACGATAACCGCGGCCTGCAGGTCGGTTCGCGGCTCTGGACGAGTAGGTCCTGAAACTGAGAGCGGGTAAGGCGGGGCGTACCGGCTGATGAGCCCACCCGTGAAACGCGTCGGCAGTGGGGCGGGCGTTGCCCACCCGGGCTGCGCCTGGAGGCAGACGAACCTGCCCTCGAGGCCAGAGTGGAAGTGACGAAGGGTGTCGAGGATCGATGTGTGACCAACGACCTCGACACCCTTTTGACCGCACTCTACGTCAAGGTCGATGACTGGCTCGGTGCTCCCGGCAGCTGTGCCCGTCTGGGCCGCCCGCCCAAACTGGCCGACGCCGAACTGCTCACCGTGGCCGTCGCCCGGGCCCTGCTCGGCATCCGTTCCGAGACCCGCCGGCTGCGCTTCCTGCCCCGCCATCTGCCCGGCGCCTTCCCCTGCCTGCCCGGCCAGTGCGGCTACAACAAGCGTCTCCGCCGCGCACTGCCTCTGCTTCAGCGCGCCATCTGTGCTCTGGCCCGCGACAGCGACCTGTGGGCCGGCCCGATCTGGGTTGTGGACTCCACCCCGGTCGAACGCGGTCGCTCGCGCCCCACCGCCCGGCGCTCGAACCTGGCCGGCTGGGCCGGCTACGGCTACTGCCGCTCTCACTCGCGCTACTTTTGGGGCCTGAGCCTGCACCTGGTCGGCACCCCAGCCGGGCTGCCGATCACCTGGGCCCTGGCCACCTCGAAGTCGACGAGCGCCAGGTGCTGATGGCCCTGCTCGATCATGACCCGCACTTGATCGCTGAGCGCCCCGGGCGGATCCTGGCGTTGACCGCCGCGATCTGGCACAACCGCGCCACCGGCCAGCCCGTCACCCGATCACTGATCGCCTACGACCACTGACCAGACTTCGGACTCACTCGTCCAGTTGACCTCGCCGAGGTTGTCGAAAGAGCCTTGAAGGCCTCTGCATCCTCTCGTGCCGTCCGAGCGGCATCCGTCACGAACGCCTGTTTCCGTAGCCTCGCGGATCTTGGGGGCACCGGCCTTCCCCGTAAGCTTTGGGTGATCTCCAGCAGATCGCGGAGAAGGAGCAGCCGATCACCACTCCAGCCAGCTTCGCGGAGGTGCTGCGTCGCCATCGGCACGCGGCACGCCTGACGTTGGAGCAGCTCGCCGAGGCCTCGGGAGTCAGCGCCCGGACGCTGTCGGACATGGAACGCGGACGTAGCAAGGGTCCCCAGCACCGGACCGTCACCGCGCTGGCCGACGCCCTTGGCCTGGCCGACGCCGACCGCGAACAGCTCGACGAGCTGGCGCGCGAGGGCCGGCTGCGCGACCACTGGACCCGTCCGAGCGGGCTGTGCGAGCTGCCGCGCTCCGTCGACGACTTCACCGGCCGAGCCGCGGAACTGGCCTGGATCAGCGAGCTGGTGCGCGCCGGGGACGCGCCGGGCGCCGCGGGCGTGCGGCTCATCACCGGCTCCGCCGGGCTGGGCAAGACCACGTTGACCATCCGCGTCGCCCATGCCCTGCGGCCGCACTTTCCCGACGGGGTGTTCTTCCTCGACCTGTTCGGTATGTCTTCGCGGCACCTGCCCGTCGACGAGGCCCTGGGCACGCTGCTTCGCGCGCTTGGCGTCGCGGATCAGCGGATCCCGGGTGACGTCGCCGGGCGTGCGTCCTTGTACCGGTCCCTGCTGCGTGTCCGGCGGGTGCTGATCGTGCTCGACAACGCCGCCTCCGAGGAGCAGGTCCGGCCGCTGCTACCGGGTGGGGGTGCGGGCAAGGCCCTGGTGACCAGTCGCCGGCTGCTGGCCGGTCTGGAAGGAGTGCGCAGACTCGGCCTCGGACCCATGCCCGTGCTGGAGGCCACCGAGCTGCTGACCGGAATCCTGAAAGACCGCGGCGCCTCGGACGACGGATCGGCCGTCTGGCAGCTCGCGCAGATGTGCGGTGGTCTGCCCCTCGCGCTCCGGATCGCCGGAAATCGGTTGGTCAGCCGGCCCGGCTGGAACGCCGCCGACCTCGCCGCCCGGCTGACGAACGAGGAGCGTCGCCTGGACCAGCTCAGCGCCGGCGATCTCAAGATCGCCACCGCGTTCGGGTTGTCGTACGAGCAGCTGGCGGACTCGACGCGGCGGGTCTTCCGCCGGCTCGCCCTGGTGCCGGGCCGCACCTTCGACGCCGCTCTCGCCGCCGTGGTGGGGGACACCTCGATCGAGGGGGCGTGGGACGCCCTCGACGAGCTCGTCGACCTCGGTCTGCTGCAGGACAGCATGTTGGGACGCTACCGCTTCCACGACCTGGTCCGGCTGTTCGCCCGCGACCGGCTTCGGCAGGAGGAACCCGCGGCCGCGCGCGACGCGCTCACCGTGACGATGACGTCGTGGTTGCTGCGGATGGCCACCACCGCCGGGCGGTGGTTCGAGCCCGTGTACGGCCGTCCCGACCGGTCCGACCCCGATCTCGCCGCCCTGTCCTCCGCGGAGGAGGCCGACCACTGGCTGCGTGTGAACGTGGACAACTGGCTGGGCGCGTTACGCCACGCGGCGAGCACCGGCCGGTTCGCCGCCGTCCTCGACTGCGCCGAGTCGATGCACTGGTTCTCCGACCGGTGGATGCACGCGCCGCACTGGTACGAGGTCTTCACCCTCGGCGCCGAGGCCGCCGCCGCCCTGGGCGATACGGCCCGGCAGGCCGAGCAGCTGAACTTGCTGGCATGGGTCCATCTGGTGCCGCGAGAGGACCTGGAGACCGCGCTGCGCTACACGGCCCAGGCGATGGACCTGGCCACGCGCAGTGGTGCCACGACGCAGATCGCGTTGGCCCACCATCAGGCGGGGGGCGCGTTTCGACGGCTCGGGCGGCTCGATGAGGCCATCGTGTCGGAAACCCGGGCGGCGGAGATCTTCAAGGCCGACGGCGACATCGATCGGTACTGCCAGTGTCTCGGCGCCCTCGGCACCTGCCTTCGCGATGCCGGGCACCACACCGAGGCACTGGAGCAGTACCTCGACCTGTGGGCCCTGCTGAACGACGACCGGTCGGGGGTGACGCCGAGCGTCGCGGCGTTCACCCGGCCGATCGCGCTTGCCCGCGTCGGCGAATGCCTGGGACTGCTCGGCCACCGGGCTGAGGCGATCATCAAGCTCACCGAGGCGATCGGCCTCATGGAGCAGGCCCGGCTGCCCGTCCCGCAGGCCCGCTCCCTGGAGACACTGGCGGCCTTGCTGGCCGGCGAGGAACGGACCGGCGAGAGCCGCCGTACCTATGCGCGGGCGGCCGAGGTGTACGAGGCCATCGGCGACGCCGAGGCGGGCAGCCGCTGCCGCGACCTGGCGAACGCCGCGCCCTGACGGTTTCCGCGCTACTTCTGCGTGCTGTTCTGCGTGGCCGGGCCGCGTGCGCGCGACTTGGATGGAGTGCACCGGGACAGACGCCGGGCCTGTCCATCCAGCTCAGGAGCGACCATGACCACCATCGGGAACGTCGTGCTCGTGCACGGTGGCTTCGTGGACGGATCCGGCTGGCAGAGCGTCTACGACGAGCTGACCAGGGACGGGCTCCGCGTCCACATCGCGCAGAACCCGACGCTGTCACTGGAGGACGACGCCGCGATGACCCGCCGGATCCTGGACGGCCTCGACGGCCCGGCGGTCCTGGTCGGCCACTCCTACGGCGGGGTCGTCATCAGCGAGGCCGGCACCCACCCCAACGTCGCGTCGCTGGTGTACATCGCCGCGTTCGCCCCCGACAAGGGCGAGTCGGTCAACACCCTCATCGCCGCCACGCCGCCCGGCGTGCCGGTGCCGCCCATCCTCCCTCCCGTGGAGGGCTTCCTCTTCCTCGACCGCGACAGGTTCGCCGCCTCGTTCGCCGCCGACCTGCCCGACCAGGTGGCCGCGTTCATGGCGGACTCCCAGGTGCCGTGGGGCGTGGACGCCCTCGGCGGGCCGGTCACCGAACCGGCCTGGCGGCACAGGCCCAGCTGGTACCTCGTCGCGACCGAGGACCGGATGATCCCGCCGCCGGCCCAGCGCATGATGGCCGAGCGCGCCGGAGCGAAGGTCGTCGAGGTCATCGGCAGCCACGCCGTCCACGTCTCCCAGCCTGCCGCGGTCGCCGACCTCATCCGCGAGGCCGCCGCCTGACGACGTCCGCCCCCGCGGGGCCCGATACCGGTCACATCCGGCCGGACAGTTCCACCAAGCGATAAGGCGCTGCTCGGAAGGCGTCCGAACAGGGGACGAGAGACCCTCTCCCGCGACGACGCGGGAACCGGCCGGGCCGCCGGCGCCGGTCGTCACCGCCGAGACCGCCGCGCCGCGAGACGAGGGCGAGGCCCACGCCGCCGGCCCGCGGCGGGCGTGCCCGTGACCGCGTGCGCCACCAGGCCGCCATCCGGCGTCATCCACGGATTTCTCACGCTCAACGCCCCGCGCGGCACCCACGCCGCCCGGGCGGCGATCGACCAGGCCGG
Organism: Streptosporangium sp. G11; assembly: GCF_051192615.1. Taxonomy (NCBI): domain Bacteria; kingdom Bacillati; phylum Actinomycetota; class Actinomycetes; order Streptosporangiales; family Streptosporangiaceae; genus Streptosporangium; species Streptosporangium sp. G11. The sequence continues at coordinate 21,476 of NZ_JBPJUQ010000064.1, read as the reverse complement.
ACGCTTGCCGGCGCGGGTGCCCGGCCCTGACGACAGGAGGCAGACATGACAAGCAGACCGGTGACCAAGGCCGCCGTCATCGGCACCGCGCTCGAATTCTACGACCACGCCCTCTTCGGCCTCGGGGCGGCGATCGTCTTCGACGAACAGTTCTTCCCGGCCGACATGCCCCTCGCGGGCACCCTCGGCTCCTTCGCCGCGTTCGCGGTCGGATTCCTGGCCCGCCCGATCGGCGGTGTCATGTTCGCCCACTTCGGCGACCGCGCCGGGCGCAAGCCCATGCTGGTCGTGACGCTGCTGCTGATGGGACTGTCCACGGCCGGCATCGGGCTGCTGCCCACCTACGACCAGGTGGGCCTGGCGGCGCCTGTCCTGCTGGTGCTGCTCCGGCTGGCGCAGGGTTTCGGCGCGGGAGCCGAGTACGCGGGCGCCCTGGTCATGATGGCTGAGACCAGTGACCCCCGACGGCGGGGCCTGTGGGCCTCGCTTCCCGGGGCGGGCGTCCAGATCGGAATCCTGACCGCCACGCTGGTCTTCACCGCGGTCACGGCGCTGCCGTCGTTCGAGACCTGGGGGTGGCGGTTGCCGTTCCTGCTCAGCCTCGTGGGCGTGGGCGTGGGGCTGTTCCTCAGGTTCCGGGTACAGGAGTCGGAGCTCTTCGAGCGCGAGCGTGCGCGAGGCGTGAGCCGTTTCCCGGCGCTGGAGGTCGTCAGGAGACAGCCGCGGATCCTGCTGATCGCCTTCGTGGCCAACGCCCCCTTCGGTGCGATCGCCTACATCCTGAGTGTTTTCGTGTTGTCGTACGTGACCAGGACGCTCGGCCTGCCGGCCACGGTGGGCCTGGTCGCCAAACTGCTCTCCGCCGCGGTGGCGATCGCGGTCACGCCGCTGTTCGGGCTGCTGGCCGACCGCGTCGGCCGCCGTCCCGTCTTCCTCGGCACCTCGCTCCTGCTCGCGGTGTTCGCCTTCCCGATGTTCTGGCTGGTCGACACCGGCCGCCCCGAGCTGGTGATCCTCGCGGTCACGCTGGGGTACGGCGTCTGCGTCACCGGGATGTTCGCCGTGCTGGCCTCGCTGCTGACCGAGCTGTTCGACACCCGCCATCGCTACAGCGGCGTCGCGATCGCTCGCGAGTGGACGGCCGCGCTGACCAGCGGCCCCGCCCCGCTCGTGGCGGCCGCCCTGGTCGCGGGCGCCGGTGGCGGGTCCTGGCCCATCGCCCTGCTGGTGGTGATCTGCTCGATGATCGCCTTCACCGCGGTCCTGTTCGCCCCGGAAACCCGCCACCGGAGCCTGACCGAAGCCGTAAGCGAACCGGCGATCCGTACAGGTGCAGTCATCTGACCGATTGCCGCCGAGGGCCGCGGATCTAGCGTCGAGCCCATCGCCACCGATCCGAAAGGCCGCGAATGCCCTACGTGAGCGCCGCCGACGGCACGCAGATCTTCTACAAGGACTGGGGCGGCGGCCAGCCCGTCGTCTTCAGCCACGGCTGGCCGCTGAACGCCGACGCCTGGGACAACCAGCTCCACCTGGTCGCCTCCCACGGTTTTCGCGCCATAGCGCACGACCGCCGCGGCCACGGCCGTTCCGGCCAGCCCTGGAACGGCAACGACATGGACACCTACGCCGACGACCTGTCCACCCTCCTGGACACGCTCGACCTGCGCGACACGATCCTGGTCGGGCACTCCACCGGGGGAGGCGAGGTGACCCGCTACATCGGCCGCCACGGCACCTCCCGGGTGAGCAAGGCCGTGTTGCTGGGCGCGGTGCCGCCGCTGATGCTCAAGACCGAGGCCAACCCCGCCGGGTCGCCGGTCGAGGTGTTCGACGCCATCCGAGGTGGCGTCGAGGCCGACCGCTCGCAGTTCTACAAGGAACTGGCCGTGCCCTTCTACGGCTACGACCGGCCCGGCGCCCCGGTGTCGCAGGGCGTCGTCGACGCGTTCTGGCGGTGGGGCATGCAGGTCGGCGTCAAGGGCGCGCTCGACTGCGTCAGAGCCTTCTCCGAGACCGACTTCGCCGAGGACCTCAAGCGCTTCGACGTCCCCACACTGATCGCGCACGGTGACGACGACCAGATCGTGCCCATCGTCGCCTCGGCGCTGGAGAGCGCCAAGCTGGTCAAAGGCTCCACGCTCAAGATCTACGAGGGCGCCCCGCACGGCCTGGCCGGTGCCTTCGAGCGCGAATTCAACGCCGACCTGCTCGCCTTCCTGAACGCCTGAAGGAGCCCCCATGACCTCTCTGCGCCGCCTGCTGGGCGTCCTCGTCGCCGGTTGTCTCCTGGCCCTCGGCCCGACCCCCGCACCCGCCACCGCCACCAGCGCCGCCACCAGCACCGCGAAGCCGACCGTGGTGCTCGTTCACGGCGCGTTCGCCGACGCCTCCGGTTTCCACGACATGATCGCCCTACTGCAGCGGGCCGGGTTCCAGGTGATCGCACCGGCCAACCCGCTGCGTGACGTGGCCGGGGACGCCGAATACATCTCCAGCGTCCTCAAGACCATCCCGGGACCGATCATCCTCGCAGGCCACTCCTACGGCGGCATCGTCATCACCAACGCCGCCCGCGGCCACGACAACGTCAAGGCCCTGGTCTACCTCGGCGCGTTCGCACCCGACCAGGGAGAAAGCGCCCTGCAGCTGGCCGGCCGGTTCCCCGGCAGCAAACTGGGCGAGGCGTTGCTGCCCCGGCACTACCCGCTGCCGGACGGCACCATGAACGGCGTCGACGGCTACATCACCGCCGACAAGTTCCGCGAGGTCTTCGCCGCCGACCTGCCCGCCGCGAAGACCCGGCAGATGGCGGCCACCCAGCGGCCCGGCAGCGTCACCGGCCTGTCCGGCGGCAGCGGCGCGCCGGCCTGGAAGACCATCCCGTCCTGGTATCTGATCCCCACCCGGGACAACGTCATCCCGCCCGCCGCCCAGCGCTTCATGGCCGAACGCGCCGGCAGCAAGGTCCGCGAGGTCAACTCCTCGCACGTCGTGATGACGTCCCATCCCGCCGCCGCCACCGCGGTGGTCCTGTCCGCCTACGCCGCCACCCGCTAGCAGGAGAACCGACATGAAACCCGACACGATCGTCTTGATCCACGGCTTCTGGGTCACCCCGCGCAGCTGGGAGAACTGGATCACCCGCTACCAGGCCCAGGGCTACAAGGTCCTCGCCCCCGCCTATCCGGGTTTCGAGGTGGAGGTGGAGGCGCTCAACGCCGACACCACCCCGATCGAGCAGGTCACCGTCCCGCAGATCATCGAGAGCCTGGAGACCCTGATCGGAGGCCTGGAGACGCCGCCCATCCTGATGGGCCACTCCGCGGGCGGCGTGTTCACCCAGATCCTGCTCGACCACGGCTACGGCGCCGCCGGGGTGGCGATCAACTCCGCACCCACCGAGGGGGTGCAGGTGATCCCGCTGTCACAGATCAAGGCCACCTTCCCGGTGCTGAAGAACCCCGCCAACCGGCACAAGGCCGTCGGGTTCACCTACGAGCAGTGGAAGTACGCCTTCACCAACACCTTCCCCGAGGACCAGGCGCGCGCCACCTACGAGCGCTACCACATCCCCGCCTCCGGCCAGATCTTCTGGGGCAGCGCGCTGGCCAACATCCACCCCGGCAAGGACGACAACTGGGTCGACTACCACAACGAGAAGCGCAAGCCGCTGCTGTTCATCGCCGGCGAGAACGACAACCTCATGCCGCCCAAGATCCAGCGCTCCAACGCCAGGCACTACACGTCGAACACCGTCACCGAAGTGATCGAGTTCCCCGGCCGCTCCCACCTCATGCCCGCCGAGCAGGGCTGGGAGGAAGTCGCCGACCGCGCCCTGGCCTGGGCCCTCGACCACAGCTGACACCCCGGGAAAAGAGCGCCTCCCATGACGGAAGTCAGGTTCACTCACATCGGCGGTCCCACCGTCCTCATCGAGTTCGACGGCTGGCGACTGCTGACGGACCCGACTTTCGACGCCCCCGGCCGGACCTACGCGTTCGGCTGGGGGACCTCCTCCCGCAAACTCACCGGCCCCGCCCTCCCGCCGGACGCGCTGCCGCCGGTGGACGCCGTCCTGCTCACCCACGACCACCACGGCGACAACCTCGACGACGCCGGGCGCACCCTGCTGGCCGCCGCCGGAGTCACGATCACCACCCGCGCGGGCGCTCGCCGCCTCGGCGGAACCGCCCGCGGGCTCCGGGCCGGGCGAACCACCCGGCTGGAGGCACCCGGCCGCCCGCCGATCGAGATCACCGCCACCCCGTGCCGGCACGGGCCGCCACTGAGCCGTCCCATCACCGGCGACGTCATCGGCTTCGCCCTGACCTGGCCCGGCCAGACCCACGGACCACTCTGGATCACCGGCGACACCGTCTACCACCGCGCGCTCCGCCGCGCCGCCGCCCAGATCCGGCCGGGAACGGTCCTGCTCCATCTGGGCGGCGTCGGCTTTCCCCTCACCGGGCCGCTGCGCTACACCATGACCGCCGGCCAGGCCGTACGGCTGTGCGAGGCCATCACCCCGCACACGATCCTGCCGGTCCACTACGAGGGATGGCAGCACTTCCGGCAGGGCCGCGACGGCATCGAGCAGGACCTGCGGCGGGCGCCGAAGCAGATCAGCAGCCGCTTTCACTGGCTGCCCACCGGATCGACGGAACACCTGCGTCTCTAGATACCGGCCCCGCCTCTGCGGAAGGCGGCCTTTCCGGCTCCGGCGGCCCGGTGGCCTCACCTCCGGGCTCAGGGAGCACCTCGGCCGGCCGGCCGTGTGCCCGCCTCGTCTTCGCCGTGTCGTGGTTGTGTCACGGCCTTGCCGCCGGTGGCCGCCGTCGGGAAACGGTGACATGCGGCGGACAAGGCGCGCACATTCGGCGCCGATCGTGGTTCGTTATGAACGAGCCACGCACGATCCCACCTCGGCCCCGTGACCGGCTGTTCGCCGCGGTCACGCTGGTGCTCGCCGTGCTCCTGCTGCCCGCGGCGTTCGTCCGCCATCCCGGCCGTGCCCGCGAACTGGCCTGCCGCTGGGCGCTGCGGATGCGCTTTCCCGCCGAGGACCTCACCGGGCTCACCGCCGGCGCCCTGGCGGCGTTCACCGCGGCGCGCACCCAGGCGCTCTGGCGTCACGGCCAGCTCATCGGCCTCACCTCGGGATACCGCGATCCCCATGTCCAGCAACGGATGTTCGACGAGGAGGTGCGCCGCTCCGGCTCCCCGGCGTTGGCGCGCATGCTCGTGCTGCCACCGGCGGAATCCTGCCACGTCAAGGGCGTCGCATTGGACGTGCGCCCCCATGAAGGCGCGCGCTGGCTGGAGGAACACGGCGCCCGCTACGACCTGTACCGCATCTACGACAACGAGTGGTGGCACTTCGAGTACCGCCCAGACAGCGGCGGCAGGCCACCACGACGACGGCCCCACCCCGGCATGGGATACGTCAGCGGGCACCCGGACCGGCTGTAGCCCGGTCCGGGGCCGCTCATGGGCGCGATTCGGGGGAGTCGAACCGGTGATCCGGCCGGCGCGCCCCAGGGGTCGGGCCCGGATGGTCAACAGCGGCATCGACCGGGCGTTCGGAAAGGGGTCCTTGAGGTGTGATCCTTTCTGAGTGATGGAGAGTCCGCGTCGAGGCTGACGTACTCACCAGGTGGCCCCCGTCGATTCCGGGTTCCACGGCGGCGCCGGCGGGCAGCCGCCGGAGAGGGCGCAGTCCACCGGCCGGATCGGCGACCTGCCCGCGAGCGATCCGTCCCGCTCGACACCCGGCCGCGCCGCCGCCAGACGGCGCAAGGCCATCCGCGCCAGCGCCACGATCGCCGCCGGCGGGCCGCGCAACGGGGTGCCGGCGGCGGCGGACTACCTGGCGGATCGGGGGGGACGTTCCTCGATAACGCGGGCGACATCACCTGTGCATCGCCCGCTGCCCTCGCGCGGCTACCCGGCCTCGCCGTCGCCACCACCGCCGGCCGCGCGTTCCCCTCGATCTCCCCAAGACCATAATGATCTGCCCGAAGTAGAACCGTTACCCCGGGCAGTTCTGGGGGCCGACGCTCTGCCCGGCACCGGTGACGGTGACCTGGGAAGGGTTTTCCAGCGCCGTGGCGGTGGCCGTGCACACGATCTGCTCGACGGCCAGTGCGGACAGGTCGCCGGCCGGAGTGGACAGAGTCACCACCAAGTGGCCGGACGGCTTGACGGTCACCGAGAACGGGCCGGCTTCGGGCGGGACGTCGGTGGTGAATCCGAGCGCCCGTTCCTCCGTGGTGGGTCCGTCCGCCAGCAGCGCGAGCGTGTCCGCTGGGAATATCGGACGATCACTGGGCCGCGTTACCGCGCTGAGCCGGCCGTTCTTCACCAGATAGAGGGTGGTCGTCGTGGTTGGTGCGACGCGTCCGCTCGGCGGGTCGCCGGCGGGGATGACGTCGCTGGGTTGCACGCCGCAGCCGGCCACGGCGGCGAGCGACACGAGGCCCGCGATGAGCATGCGGCGGGTGAGTCCGATCCTCATTCGGGGCCTCCGTCCGGATCGGGCGCCCGGCGTGGCAGGCGCAGCGTGAACACGGCGCCGCCGTCCGGGGCGTTGGTGACGGTGAGGTCGCCTTGGTGTAGACGCGCGTTCTCCCGCGCGATGGCCAGGCCCAGGCCGCTGCCCTCGGACCTGGCCCTGGCCGCGCTGGCCTTGTAGAACCGGTCGAACACATGCGGCAGCACCGCCTCGTCCAGTCCCGGTCCGTGGTCGCGGACCTCGAGAGCGATCCAGTGCGGGTCGGCGCGAAGCCGTACCGACACCGGTGGCTCGCCGTGCCGCAGGGCGTTGCCGATCAGGTTCGCGAGGATGACGTCCACTCGGCGCGGGTCCAGCCGCGCCGTCACCCCGGGGGGAACCTCGGTGCGCACTCGCTCCGGCCAGCCCCGGACGCGCAAGGTCGCGCGCACCAGTTCGGCCACGTCGACCTCGTTCAGCGCGAGGGCCGCGACACCGGAGTCGAACCTGCTGATCTCGATGAGGTCGTTCACCAGAGCGGTGAGGTTGAGCGTCTCCTGGCTGACCAGCCTGGCGGCCCTGTCGGCGGGGGCGGGCAGCCGGGCCGACTCCTCCTCCAGGACGTCGGCGACCGCGGTGAGCGCGGCCAGCGGGGTGCGCAGCTCGTGGGACACGTCGGCCACGAACCGGCGGGCGTCGGCCTCCATCTCGCGCAGCTGCTTGACGAGCCGTTCCAGCTCCGCGGCGGTGTTGTTGAACGTGCGCGCCACGTCGGCCAGCTCATCGGAGCCGCGCACCGCGATCCTGGTCCACATCTCGCCCTCACCCAGCAGGCGTGCCGCCCGGCCGAGCTCGCGCACCGGGCCCAGCACGCCACGGGTGGCCAGCAACGCCAGGACGACCGCGAACGCCAGGGCCGCCCCGCCGATGAGCCAGGCGCTTGTGGCGAGCCCGTCGATGCTGCGCTGCTCGGGAAGCAGGCTGCGCGCGGTGTAGACCTCGATGCCGGACACCCGCTTCGCCCGGTCCTGCTCGATGATCAGCAACGGCATGCCGATGATCAGGTAGGGATCGCCCTGCCACACCACACGTTGCCACGCGGTACGGCCGCCGGCCACCACCTGCCGCAACCCCGGTGAGATCACCCCGAGATCCAAGACCCGGGCCTCCCCGCCCGGCCTCCAGCGCCCCGGCACCGGGGGCGAGAGCGGGGGGATCGGCGAGTGCGTCTCGCGGTAGACGGCGACCGCGAAGCTGTTCTGGTCGGCCGCGGCCGCGGCGATCTCACCGAGCTCGTCCGGGCCCGGCGCCGCGCTCCGCAACGGGTAGATCGCCTCCAGGCGGCCGGCCATCGCCAGCACCGCGGCGTCCTGGGTCCTCTGCAAGATGTCGTTGCGGGCCTGGACGTAGATCCCGCCGGCCACCGCCGCCGTGGTGACCACGCACAGCAGTGCGAAGGCGAACAACAGCCGGGCACGCAGCCCCAGGCTCGGCCGAGGTGTCACCGGCGGCTCACACCGGCCCGAACCGGTACCCGAACCCACGCACCGTCTGCACGTAGACGGGCGCCGCGGAGTCGTCCTCGATCTTCGCGCGCAACCGCTGCACGCACGCGTCCACCAGACGCGAGTCGCCGAAATACCCGTGCTCCCACACCGATTCCAGCAGCTGCTGGCGGCTGTGCACCCGGCCCGGCGTGCCGGAGAGCTCGAGCAGCAGGCGCAGCTCGGTCGGGGCGAGGTCCATCGGCACGCCGCGTTTGGCGACCACGATCCCGGCCCGATCGATGGTCAGTTCCCCGTGCCGCTCCAGCTCCGCCTGGTCCCGGCCGATCCGCCGGAGCACGGCGCCGATGCGTGCCTCGAGCACCCTGGGCTGCACCGGCTTGACCACGTAGTCGTCGGCGCCCGCCTCCAACCCGGCCACCACGTCCATGTCGTCGCCGCGCGCGGTCAGCATGATGATCGGCACCTGGCCGGTGGCCCGGATGCGGCGGCAGACCTCGAACCCGTCCATGCCGGGCAACATCAGATCGAGCACGACGACGTCGGGAAGGTCCGTACGCAGCCGGTCCAGCCCCTGCTCGCCGGACTCCACCGCGCGCACCCGGTGCCCATGCCGGGTCAGGGCCAGCTCAAGACCCTCCCGTACGGCCGGGTCATCCTCGATCAGCAACACTCGTGACACGCCCCCGAGTTTCACAGCACGCCCCCGTAACTCGTCCGCCGGTCAACCCAATCCACTGTCGGCCGGCCGTGTCTCCGCCTGGTCCGCGCCGTGTCATGGTTGTGTCACGGCCTTGCCGGCCGTCGTGCCGCCGGTGGCCGCCGTCGACGAACGGTGACATGCGGCGGACAGCGCGCACATTCGGCACCAATCGTAGTTCGTCATGAACGAGCCAGGTACGATCCCACCTCGGCCCCGCGACCGGCTGTATGCCGCGGTCACGCTGGTGCTCGCCGTGCTCCTGCTGCCCGCGGCGTTCGTCCACCATCCCGGCCGTGCCCGCCGACCGGCCCGCCGCTGGGCGTTGGAATGTGCTTTCCCGCCGAGGACCTACGCGCGATCCAAGCGGGCACGAGAAGCGCGCCCCGGTCTCCCGGGGGTGAGGAGCCCTTGCCGTCTCGTTCCTCTCCCACTACGCGGGTGCTCGGCGTCGCCGTGTCCGCCGTTCTCGCCGCCGGAGGCCGGCTGGTCTACGGCGGCGCGCAGGCCCGGCCGGCGTCGATGCCGAGTTTCAGACCGGCGCCGATCGCCGTGGCCCGGCCGCCGGCTCTGCCGTGGCCATCGACGGGGCAGGCGGCGGTAGAGACCACCGGGCAGGCGGGCGGCCTCGGTGTGCACGGCGAGCGGCGGCCCGTGCCGATCGCGAGCGTCACCAAGGTGATGACCGCTCTGGTGGTTCTTCGCGACCACCCGCTCGGCAGGAACGCCGCGGGGCCGTCCATCCGGGTCGACCGTCGGCTCACCTGAGGTTCGAGCTCGGATCGAGGCCGGTCAGGCCGGCGGTGACGGCCCACAGGCGCGCCGCGAGTACGGTGTCGGCCAGGTGACCTCGGACGGGTTCGAGGGTGGGCAGGCCGCGGATCCCGAACACCCGGGGTCCCCAAAGCCGGCCACCGCGCACGGACGGGTCGAGGACGGCCCGGACGGCGGGCCAGGCGGCGGCCTCCTTGCTTTGCAGGAGGAGGCCGGCCGGCAGGCCGCGCAGTCGTTCGCCGCCGGTTCGGACATGGACCGGCGGGCGTGAGGGGGTGAGGGAGTCGAGTGCGCCGCCGGGGTGGGTGATCACGCTCAGCGTCGTGCTGCCGGCGGCGCGCAGGCGGCGGTCGAGTTCGAAGCCGAAGAGCATCTGCGCGAGTTTTGATCGTACGTAGGTGAGTTTCGGCCGGTAGTCCCGCGTGCTCTGGAGATCGTCAAGGTCCAGGTTCGCGGACTTCGCCGTGAAGCTGCCGGTGGTGACGACGCGGCTCGCGGGTGTGGCCGCCAGCAGGGGTGTGAGCCACGAGATCAGCGCGAAGTGCCCCAGATGGTTGGTGGCGAACATCAGCTCGTGGCCGTCCCCGGTCTCGCGCCGTGGCGGCCGGTCGAGCAGCACTCCGGCGTTGCAGACGACCGCGTCCAGTCTGTCCAGTCTCAGGGCGGCCGTGGAGGCTTCGAGCGAGGAGAGGTCGGCGAGATCCAGGCGGATGTGACGGACGTGCGCACCGGGGACGCGGGCGCGGATCGAGGCCCGCGCGGCTTCGGCCTTGGCGGTGTCACGGCAGGCGAGGATGACGGTGGCGCCGGTGCCGGCGAGTTGCTCGGCGACGAAGTATCCGATGCCCGCGTTGCCGCCGGTGACGAGGAAGTTCTTGCCCTCGGCACGCGGCAGGCGTCGTACGTCCCAGGGGGCCGGGTTGTGGAGGGAGGCCATGGTCGGCTCCTTGTGTCGATGGCTGGCCGGGGTTGCGTCAGTGCCGGGATTCTTCCGGTGCCCGTCTGGGCATCAGGGTCACAGCCGGGACGGTGATGGCGGTGAGGACCAGGACGACGATGAGGCTGGTCGTCATGGCGGGGCCGAAGCCGGAGCCGGCCCACTGGAAGAAGACCGAGGTGACGGCGGCCGAACCGATACCGGCCGCCAGTTGCTGGATCGCCGACAGGGAGCCGCTGGCGCTGCCGGCCTCGCCGGGATCGATGTCGCCGATCGTGACGTCGAAGATCGTGCCGTAGCAGGTGCCCATCCCCAGGCCGGTGAGAAAGACGGCTGGTGCGAGGGCCCACAGGCTCAGGTCCGTACCGAAGCCTGTGACCAGGACGAGCAGCCAGCCGCAGCCGATCAGGATGATGACCAGGCCGACGAAGACGAGGGTGCGGCCCAGCTTCTTGATCAGCGCCATGCATGCCCCCGCGGCCACGATGATGCCGGCGGTCATCGGCAGCAGACCCAGGGAGGCGTCCCGGGCCGAGGCGTGCAGCCCCTGCTGCATGAACAGGGACAGGACGTAGACCAGCCCGGTGGTGGCGGCGAAGACGATCAGTCCGACGAGCAGCCCGGACCTGAAGCCGGGGTTGCGCAGCAGGGACGGCTTGAGCAGCGGGTCGGTGGCGGTGCTCTGGCGGCGGGCGAAGGCGGCGAGGAACGCCAGGCCGGCGGCGATCGAGAGGATCGAGATGGCGGGCCAGCCGTTGTTCGCCCCCTCGAGCAGCCCGAAGAGCAGGCCGAACATGGTGGCGGCGAGCAGCCCTGAGCCCACCCCGTCCACGCTGATGGACGCGTCGCCGTCGTCGTGCGGCAGCAGCCGGACGGCCAGGACCAGGCCGAGGCTGCCGAGCACCAGGTTGACCAGGAAGATCGGGCGCCACGACAGCCCGGCGATGTCGGCGTCGATGACGAACCCGGCCAGGATCGGGCCGCCGACCGAGGCGGCCCCCAGCAGCGGGCCGAACAACGCGAACGCCTTGGTGAGCATGTCACGCGAGAACGTCTTTGTCATGATCGCCATACCTTGCGGGATCAAGAGCGCGCCGAACGCGCCCTGTGCGCCGCGGGCGAGGATCAGCAGAGCGGGGTCGGGCGAGAGTCCCGCCACGGCCGAGGCGATCGTGAAGCCGCTCATGCCGACGAGGAACAGCCTGCGCTGGCCGTACTTGTCGCCCAGTCGCCCGCCGACCACGAGCAGGACGCCCATGGCGAGCATGTAGGCCGACCCGAGCCACTTGATCAGGCCCTCGCCGCCGTGCAGTTCGGCGGTGATCGTGGGCGCGGCGATGTTGGTGACCGTGGCGTCGATCATGTCGAGGGCGTCGGCGAGCAGCACCAACCCCAAGATCGCCCACATGCGCCGGGTGGACGTGGCCGTCGGCGGGCCGACGGTTGCGGGGGTTGTCATGACGCATCTCCATTCACAAGGAATCTGAACTGACTCCGAAACTATAACCACTATAGATTCAGATGCAATCCAGGTTCCGGTACGATGGGGACATGCCAACGACGATGGGGCGCCGCGAGCGCAAGAAGGCACAGACCCGCCGGGCGTTGTCGGACGCCGCGTTGCGGCTGTTCTGCGAGCACGGGTACGACGGCGTCACCGTCGCTCAGATCGCCGACGAGGCGGACGTCTCCATCGCCACCCTGTTCACGCACGTGCCGGACGGCAAGGAAGCGCTGATCTTCGACGACGGCGCCGAACGACGCGTCTGGCTGGTCGCCGCGGTCCGCGACCGGCCCCCCGGCCAGCCGGTGCTGGAAACCCTGCGCCGTTGCATGGCAGCCCGGGGACCCTTCACCAATGACCTCTCGCCCGAGCTTCGGCGCAAGCGCGACCTGATCGTCAGCACACCCGCCCTGCGGGAATACTCGCGCAAGCTCTGGGTAGCCAGCGAGGGAGCCCTGGCCGAGGCGATCGCCGCCGAGAGCGGCCGCGCCCCCTCCGACATGACCGTCCGCGCTCTCGCCCGCTACGTCCTGGAGATCCCCGAACTCGCGGGCACCGAACCCGACCCCCTGGCCGCGCTGAACGCCATCTTCGACCTTCTCGAATCCGGCTGGCCCGAGTCGCCGGAAGAGGCCTGACCAGGCTCACCGTGCCGGCGCGGGCGCGGGCCGTATCCGCCCGGTGGAAGCGGTCGAACGCCCGCCCGGCCTGGCCCTCGTCCTGGATCTCGAGAACGGCGTAGCCGTCCTGGGGCCCGACGCCGATACGCGCGGGGGCACCGGGGGGAATGCGGGCGATGACATCTCCGACGAGGTCGGTGGTGACCTGCCGGAGCCTGGACTCGTCGCCGAGAACCGGCGCTGCGGCGGATGCCCCGCCACCGGGTCCGGTGATCGTGGCGGGGCACAGCGGGTCGAGTGCGCGCAGGTCGTGCAGCGCGTCGACGGCCGGCGTTCGCAGATCCAGGGGAGTGAGGGCCAGGCTCTGCGCCGCGGCGGCGCCTCCCGCCTCGATCCGGGCGCTGCGGGCCCGTCCACCGTGCCGCCGCACTCAAAGAGCGTCAGCCGAATGGGTTGCCCGGCGGCCCGGGGTGATCGCGTGACCGCGGTCCGTCACGCCGCTTCGACGGGTAGCCACAGCTCACATGTCGCGGTGCTGAAGTCGTCCGCGCGCTCGAGGACCGCGACGATCGAGGGACCTGGCCGCAGACGCCACGGGTTGGAGGGGAACCACTCGGTCGCGGTCGCGGCCCAGGTCGTCTGCAGGGCCTGCGGATGCGGTCCGGCGGTGCGGAAGACCGCCCACATGCCGCCTGGTACCTCGATGGCGTCGAGGTCGTCGGGGGCCGGCGTGTCCCCAGAGACGGCGACCCCGTGCAGGTAGGTCAGCTCGCTGCCCTCCGTGCCGTCGGGGTCGAGGTCGTCGCAGACCTGCAGCAGGCCCCCCGGTTCGGTGTCGCCGAAGGCCTTCAGCCGGAGATGCTCCTCCTGCGGCAGCGCGGTGATGTGCTGCTGGATGTGCGGGTTGACGCCCTGGTGGATGAGCGGAACCCGGGTCGCGTGTCCGACCAGCCGGAACGCGGGGCGGTCGACGAGGCGGGTGTCCATGGGGATGCTCCCTTCGACGGTCAGGCGGAACCTGAGTTGCGGTTGTGCGCGCAGGGGGCCTCCGTCGCGGCGCACGTCACCGGGGCCGGAGCCGTGGACCGCGCGGAACGCACGTCCGAACGCCTCGGTCGAGCCGTATCCGTACCGGACGGCGATGCTCAGCAGATCGTCCTCACCCCGGACGACGTCGGCGGCGGCGACGGTCATGCGGCGGCGGCGCACATACTCCGACAGCGGCATGCCGGCCAACGACGAGAACATCCGGCGCAGGTGGTACTCGGTCGTGCCGAGCTCCTTGGCCAACCCGTGGACGTCGAGCTCCTCGGCGAGGTGCTCCTCGACGAGATCGACGAGCCGGTTGAGTGCCGAGATCATGAGGCCTCCTTTCGATGTCAACCCTGCCGGAAGAATCCCGGCCGTACCCGACCGCTGCGATCCGATCCGATCAGGCGCCTGGACGGACGCGGAGCCGACGCACACTCATGCCGCCGGGCAGGCGCTTGCTCAAAGTCGGCGGACGCCGGTGTCCACGGCCGCCCAGGCGGCAGGCCCACGTGGGGCCCACCCGCCCACGCCGCACCGCGCCAAGGGCCGGACTTCCTTCGCGTTCCTTCGCGCCCGGCGTACCAGCGGGAGCCGGTCAGCCGTGGGGCACCTCAGGAACTCGGTCCGCCCTGCCGGCCGCGGCCCGAACACCCCCGAAGGACTTACGGAGCAGACCGCCGAGCCCGTCCCCGGCGCCGCGTCAACGGACCTGGGCCCGGCTTGTCCGTGACACCTCCGGCCACCCGCCGGGCCGCCGGCGGTGGTCAGCCGGCCAGCGGTACCCGCAGCTGCTCACGGTGCGCTCGGTTCGTGACCATCAGCCCGTCGAGTGCGTCGCGGGTGCGGATGAGGTCGCCGATGTGTGCGGAGAGCCGGTCGCGCTCCTGCGCCATCCGTTCCATGGCGGCATCGGAGTTCTCCCTGCTGGGCGAATCGGTGCACGGGAGCAGCTCGGCGATGGTGCGGCTGGAAAGACCCGCGGCGTACAGGCGCTGAATGAACGCGACCCGCTCGACCTCGTCGTCCGTGTAGTGCCGCTGTCCACTGGCGCTGCGGGTGCTGGCGAGCAGCCCCTGCTCTTCGTAGTAGCGCAGCGACCGGACACTGACCCCGGTCCGTGACGCGAGCTCACCGATGCGCACCTCGTCCTCCCACTGTGATCTGCGACACAAGGCTTGCCTCTGACATTGATGTGAGCTTCTAGCGTACTCACCGTACCCGCGATCCGGGATCGACGACCATGGAGGACGACGTGACGACCCTTTTCGACAGCTATCGGCTCGGCGGCCTGACGCTGCCCAACCGGATGGTGATGGCCCCGATGACGCGAGTCCGGGCCGCCGTTGGCGGTCTGGCGACGCCGTCGATGGCGACGTACTACGTTCAGCGCGCGACGGCCGGGCTGATCATCTCCGAGGGCGTGCAGCCGAGCCTGATCGGACAGTCCAACCCCGGCACGCCGGGACTGCACACCGATGAGCAGGTCTCCGCGTGGCGCCCGGTGACCGCGGCCGTGCACTCCAACGGCGGGCGGATCTTCGCCCAGATCATGCACGGCGGACGGGTCTCCCATCCCGCCACCACCGGTATGCAGCCGGTCGGGCCCTCGGCGGTCTCGGCCGTCGGCGACGTGTTCACACCATCCGGGCCCCGGCCCGCGCCGACGCCGCGCGCCCTGGACACCGCCGAGGTGCCCGAGCACGCCGAGTCGTACGGCCAGGCCGCCCGCCGTGCCGTCGAGGCGGGCTTCGACGGCGTGGAGTTGCACGGCGCGAACGGCTACCTGATCTCGCAGTTCCTCTCATCGAACGCCAACCTGCGCACGGACCGCTACGGAGGCTCGGTGACCAACCGGATCCGGTTCGCCGTCGAGGCGGTGTCCGCGACCGCCGAAGCCGTCGGCGGGGCCAGGACCGGGATCCGTCTCTCCCCGGGCGGGACGTTCTGGGGTGTGGAGGAGACCGATGTCCCGAAGCTGTACACCGCGCTGCTGACCGAGCTGGCCCACCTCGACCTGGCCTACGTCCATCTCGAGGCCACCGCCGACGAAGAGGTGCTGATCGGGCTGCGCCGTGCGTGGCCGGGCACCCTCATCCTGAACCCGGTGCTGCCGATGGGCCCGAAGCAGACCGGACGGGCCGAGGCCGACCACTGGCTCGGGCTGGGCGCCGACCTCATCAGCTTCGGCCGCGGGTTCCTCGCCAACCCCGACCTGGTCGAGCGGCTGCGTACCGGTCTCCCCATCGCTCCCGTCGACGAGGCGACGTACTACCAGGGCGGTGACGCGGGCTACCTGACCTACTCGACGTACCGGTACAGCGCCTGACGTCGCTTTGCCGCCAACCGGATCACGCGGCCCCGGCCGTCCTCGTACGGGTCACCTACACGCCCGCGCCGCACACGAGCACGGCTGCCACGTGGCCCTCGCCACCGGCGCCCGGCGCGGCGGTCCCGGAACGCCGCCGCGGGTGAGCGGCGCCCGGCGCGACGCTCACCCGCGGCGGGACTCGGCATGGTCGGCACTCCGCATCCGGTTTTGATCGGTGCCGTCAGGACGACTAGCCTGATCGCCGTGCCGCCGGAAGGCGGGGGCGAGGCGATCGCGTCACGCGGGAAGAGTCCCGACCACGACGAGCTGCTCGACCACGCCGCCATGGAGTTGGGGACCGACTGACGATGAGCGCGGAAGAGGACTTCAAGCAGGTCGGCGCCGAGCTGGCCGACCTGGGTGTGGGGATCTCCAGGATGATGGGGAACCCCGCGCTCAAAGATCAGGCGGGGAAGGTGTTCGCGAGCCTGCAGCGCGACGGCGCGATGGTGTTCCGGCTGGTCAGGGACACCCCCGAACACACAGCCGCGCTCCAGCTGGCCGGGGCGTCCCTGTTCGACCCCTCGGGGCAGGGCAGGGTGATGAAGGACTGGGTGGTCGTGCCCCACTCCTGGGCCGAGGAGTGGACGGATCTGGCCGAGGCCGCCCTCAGCCGCCCGCGCTGATCGGTAGGCCACGCCGACGGTGTGGCGGTGGGTGCCCGAGCCGGGCGGGACGCGGAGCACGGCGTCGGCGAGGTCGGCGCGGGCGCTGGTGGAACCGCCGCGCACCGCGTCGTCGATCCGCGTGCGGTAGTCGCCGCGCGTGGGGTGTCGAGCGGGCGCGGCGGGCGCACGATCGTCCAGTCGAGCGGGCACGTCCTCAGATACCGGTCGAGCAGCACGTGGTCCCGGTGGACGTTCTTCGGCACCCCCACGTCAGAGTGGCATGATGCAAGAGCTCAGCCACCCTTCCTCCTCCGGCATCGCGCCGGTGGCGCACCGAACCGGTGCCGCCATCGCAGATCCGTCAACGGCCACACGCCGGGAAAACCGCCAGGAAAACCGCGCGATGCCAAGCACGCACCGGCTATAAGGTGCGCTCGTGGACAATCTTGAAAGCCTCGTCATCGCCCGGCGACTTCGTGTCCCCATCGGCGACGCCCCTGCCGGATCCCATTCAGGCTGGGGAGAGGTGGCCGCCCGTCAGCTTGACGCCGCGCTGCTGAGCGTCGGCTTCAAGTGTTCGGCGCCCCTGCTCGACCGCCTGGCGAGCCTGCACGGCGAGACCGTGGTCGATCTCGGAGTACGGATCCTGGCCGCTGTCCGTGGCCTGGTCGGCGACCACGTGCACCACAACGCCTACTTCATCGACTTCCCGCGGAACGTGCCCGACACGCTGGAGTTCTGGGCCGGGCTGCTGCGGGAGGCGCTGCTCGACCCGGTCGCCGCCGCCTCCGTCCAGCCGGCCACGCTCAACCTGCTCGCGCTGCCCGGCTACGGCCGCTACCAGCACACCTACGCCGACCTGCTGGCCGCGCACGCGGAGTTGATCCCGCTGGCCGGCGACCGGGTGACCGTGCTGGAGCTGGGCGGAGGCCTGGAGTCGGAGGCGCGTGAGCTGTACCTGTCGCTGGCGGGCTCGGAGGTGCCGCTGTCGGCCGAGGACCTGGCGGCGCTGCGCACGCTGGCCGCGTTCTGCGTCGATGCGCCGGAGCGTATTCCGGTGCGCGAGAACCGCGCGGTGATCAATGAACTGCGTCTGGCCGCCGGCCGCCCGCTCCTCGTGGACACGGTGACCGACGTGCTGCGTCTGGCCTGCGGCGCCTCTGGCGGAGACGTCACGCTGGCCGAGCCGACCCGGTTGCGCTCCTTCCGCCGGGCTGAGCGCCGTTCCCTCTTGCAGGCCCTGGACACGGTCGCCTCCCCGGCCAGGCTCGGCGATGTGTCGCGCCACCGGGAGCAGTGGAAGCGGCTCGGCGAGCGGCTGCACCCGCACGAGTACCCGAGCCTCCCGCGCGCCGCCCACGTCTTCGAGGTCGCCAGAGGGGTGCGCCAGGCACGCGGTTTCGACAGCCGCGTCGAGGCGGCCCTGGTGGAGGGCCGCACCGGCGACGCGGTCGCGTTGCTGGAGAAGACGCCCGGCGCGCTGCTGCGCCGCCTCGATCACCTGCTGCGTGCCGGCATCTCCTCCTCGGCCGTGCTGGATGCCGCCGAGAAGGCCGCGGCGGGTGCCTCCGGCCGGGTCCTGCTGTCATTGCGCGAGCACCTGCAAAACCGGCTCGCCCCGGCCGCCGGCCGCGTCTTCACCAACCGGCACGGCCGGGCGTGGGCGGCGCCCGACACCCGCTCCCCGCTCGAGGAGAGTGTCTTGTCGCGGGCGGTGGCCATTCTGGATGAGGAGATCACCCGGCGTCTGCCCGATCCCGGCGAGCTGATCGTCGATCCCGACGTGCTCGACGTTGCCCTGCCGCTGTCGGGCAAGGCGGTCGCGCCCGGGCTGGGCATGCTGCCGCGCGGCTCGCTGTCGACGGTGGACGGCGAGCTGCTGCGATTCTTCGTCCACTGGCGCCAGGCCGAGCGGCGCACCGACTACGACCTGTCAGCCCTGATGCTGGACGCCTCCTACGGCGATCCCCAGCAGGTCTCGTGGACGAACTACGGCAACGATTTCGCCGAGTACTCCGGCGATCTCACCGACGCCACGGACGGCGCGAGCGAGTTCATCAACATCCGCCTCGCCCAGGCGACTCAGCCGATCATCATTCCGCAAGTCAACATCTATGACGGCGAGGCGTTCGGCGAGGTGGCCGAGGCGTTCTTCGGATTCATGACAAGAGACGCCGAGCAAGAGGGCAGGCCGTTTGAGCCGCGCACGGTTCGAATGAAGTCCGATCTGCGCGGGTCGGGCCGGATCGCACTGCCGCTCGTCTTTCTGCGCGGTGACGACGGCGGCTGGCGGGCGAAGTGGCTGCACCTCTACCTGAGGGGGCACGCCGGGTTCAACCAGGTGGAGGGCAACCGTGTCACGGCGTCCCTCCTGGTGCGCTCGATCGTCGAACGCGACTACCTGCGGGTCCGGTACCTGGTCGACCTGCTGCGTGCGAAGAGCTCGCCGGGTGGCTCCACCACCTACATCGGCCTGCAGGCACCGGCCGATCTGCCGACCGGCGCGCGGGTGTACACGCATGCGACGCTGCACGAGCTGATCCCCGCCTGATACAGTGAAGATCGCGAGGCCATGGGAGGGCTTCCTTCTCAACTTCTTTGGAAAAGTATCTAGCCTTCCCGCTTTCCTCGCACTTTGATCGTGCGGCCATTCGTGGGCTTCCTTCACTGGTTCACATCCGGTGCAGGGCTTTTCCCCGGCCGGCCTGCGAGGTCCCTGTGCACAATCGCGCGGGGCCCGTCACTTCCCGACGGCCGGCTGGCCCGGCTGGCTGGAGCCCCCCTACCCCTCGGTGGACATCGGCCCGTGCCCCATTTGCGGCCCCGACGAGACGATCCACCACCTGGCAGACCCGCCATGAGACGGCGACCAGCTACGCGTGCGTATGGTGCCAGGCCGATGCGGACGTCTTTCATACCGGCCCACCCGGCCATACCCCCACCCCGACCCGGCCGTCCTACGCGCCGCCGGACCAGCGCTGGAACGAGGTCTCCGGCGGAGAGTCCCGGCGACACCACGCTTCGGGGCACTGGAGACTGACCCTGTGTGGACTGACCGCCGGTGACCTCACCGACTACGGTGCGCAGTGGCGGCCCGACCATACCGACGTCTGTCCCAAGTGCTCGACGGCGGCCGCCGAGATCGACGCACGCTGGCCCGCCGACCGACGCGCCGACGGAACTTTCATCGTGGCCTGCCCCTGCCACGCCTGCCGGCTCCCTAACGCCAGGGCAGGCCGATGACCAACGTCGTCCCGCCGCGTCCGCCACCGAGCTCGACGTGGCCGCCGCCGGCGCGCTGCTCGTCGCGCACCGGCATCCAGCCCGCCGCAAGCAGGCCGGACTGCGCATCGCCGTCAAACGTGCCCGAGTCCCCGAGCCCGGCGAATCCGACGCGCTGACGGTCCAGCAGCAAGGCGTCGTCGAGCGGGCGGCCGCACGCCGCGGCGTCCGGGACACGGTTATGGGCCGCGGCGTCGAACTCGCCCGGGACGTTGGGCGGGTCGAGCATCTGGTCTTGGTGGAAAACGGTCTGCTACCGGGCCGACCCCACCCGGATCGACCGGGCGCTGAGCGATCTGCGGGCCGGCCTGCGGGCCTGCTGCCCGCCCGGCATCTGCACCCCGGGCGCCACCTGTGAGCAGACCTTGCCCGTCGGCGGATCTACTGATTTGACAATCCTCTAATCAGCGAGGCACTCTCTTTACTACTTAGATGCTTTTCTAAACAGGAGGTGTGCGATGCGCGCCCTACTTCGCCGATTTCGCTCCGGCACCAGCTCTGGTGGCGTCACCTTCGACGAGATCCGCGGCGAGGTCTGTGACACCGGCTGCCGCGCGAGCGCCCGGGTGGAGCGCGCCAGCACCAACGTCCTGTTCAACCGCTAAGACCTGACGATCACACCCCACACGAACCTTAGGAGAGGCCATCATGAGTGACGGATGCTGCGGCACCGCCCCCACCGCTGCTGCTGTGGAGAGCGAGCAGATCGTGGCACACACCGCACCCGGCGCCCTGCCCGTCGTGGTCATCGGAGCCGGACCGGTCGGATTGGCCGCCGCCGCGCACCTGGCGGCGCGCGGTCTGGACTTCCTGGTGCTGGAGGCGGGGCAGCAGGTCGGCGCGTCGGTCGCGCAGTGGGCTCATGTGCGGGTTTTCAGCCCGTGGCGCTACAACATCGACAGCGCCGCCCGCCGGCTGCTGGAGGCCGACGGCTGGAGTGCCCCGGACCAGGACTGGCTGCCCACCGGCGCCGAGCTGATCACCGACTACCTCGCTCCGCTGGCGAAGTTGTTCGGCGACAAGGTCCGGTTGGGCGTCGAGGTGACCGCGATCAGCCGCCTGGGCTATGACCGGGTCCGCAGCAGCGGCCGCGAGCAGGCCCCGTTCGTGGTGCGCCTGTCCGACGGCCAGGAGTTGCGGGCCAGGGCCGTCGTCGATGCTTCCGGCACCTACACCTCGCCCAGCGTGCTGGGCGCGAGCGGCCTGCCCGCCTCCGGTGAGGAGCAGGCGGCGGCGTTCATCGACCACGCGCTGCCCGACGTGCTGGGCGCCGACCGTGACACCTACGCGGGCAAGCACACCCTGGTCGTCGGTGCGGGCCATTCGGCGGCCACCACCCTGCTGGCCCTGGCCGAGCTGCCGGACGCGCGGATCACCTGGGCGATCCGCGCCACCAACGCCGGCCGCACCTACGGCGGCGGCGAGGCCGACGCCCTCCCCGCGCGCGGGGCGCTCGGCACCCGGCTGCGGGCGCACGTCGATTCGGGCCGCATCACCCTGGTCACCGGCTTCCACACCCACTCGATCACTGAGAACGACGGCCAGGTGACGGTGATCAGCCGCGACCCCTCGGGCACCGAGCAGTCGGTCACGGCTGAGCGCATCGTGGCCGCCACCGGATATCGCCCCAACCACTCCATCGCCTCGGAGCTG
>NZ_JBPJUQ010000063.1:0-54098 GCF_051192615.1 Streptosporangium sp. G11 | reverse complement strand
AACGCCGCTGAGCAGGACCGTTTATACGATCACCATCCGGCCACCCAACACAACCGAACCGTAACTTACCGGCGTTGGTGTTTGCCGCAGTAGTAGGGCTTCTGATCGGCGACCCGGTCGATCGGGATGAGGGTGCCGTCGAGGATGGCATAGGCCAGCAGGCGGATTCTGTTCATCGCGGTGTCGAGGTCGTCTGCGGTGGCGGCGAGCAGGTCGATGGCTTCGCGGATGTATCGCCAGGCGGTGGTCACGCCGATCTCGAATCCGCAGGCCAGACGGGTCAAGGTGTCGCCGTTGCGCAGGTGCGCCAGGGCGAGCAGGGCTTGCCGGCCGGGATCGAGGCGTCGCCATCGGGACCGGCGCTGGACGCGGTGGGCCCGGATAAGGTCGGCGAGGTGGTTCAGGCTGCGGGTGGACAGCGCAATCGCGGCGGGGTAAGACAGCACAGCGAGGCTCCCGGTTGGGGCATCGGATCTTGGTCGACTGCTGACTTACCGGGAGCCTCGCCTTATGTCCACATCAGACCTCGTCCTACTCGTGACCTGCACCGTCACGATGAAAATGGCTCCATGTGTTCCCGAAGTGCGTCCGCGTGGTGGCCGGTTCATGGGTCCGCGGCGTGGCCGTCACACCGATGATCGATACGATCCGCATTGATTGAAATTGGTTCCCGACCGAATTCCACAGGTGTACGGAACATAATCCGGTCGCCTCGCGGAGCGCCCGTTTCCGAGGGCGCCGGCCGATTTTCCCGGAGGGCCGCGTCGAACCCACGGTGGCGAACCGGGCTCCCGCGGTCGCCCGAAGCCCTCCGGCGGCCGGGCGTGTGACGGCCGCGGGGACACGCCGGGGCAGCGCGGGGCAGCGCGGGGTGCGCGGGCCCCGGCGGCCGTCCAGGACACAGGGCGCCCGCGTTCACGGCCTCACCTCGATGCCCTACGGCCTCACCTCGATGCCCTAGCCTCACCCGATGTTCTACGGCCTCACTTCGATGACGTCGACGCCGATCAGGTCGGCGACCGCGCGCAGGTCGGCTATCCGGTGGCCGGTGCCCAGAGCCCAGTGGTGGGAGATCCCGGTCGCGCTCCACGCGTCGGTCCACTCCCCCGGGTCGCACCCGAAGTCCACCCGCGAGGTGGTGTTACCGATCCGCAGCAGCGGACCCTCCACCGTGGCGCCCTCCGAGACCACGAACGCGAACGTCCCGTCGCGCCTCTGCAGCAGGCCCAGCGCGGTCACCGGGCCGTGCGCCACGTCGAACTCCACCGACACGCCCCACCCGCGCTTGCCGTGGTAGACGCCCAGCCCGCGCAGCAGCGGGCGCCGCGCGCTGATCGCCAGGTGGGCCGGGCCGTCGTGCCCCATCTCCACGTGGCCGAGCGCGAAGTCGAGCGCCTGTAGCTCGGTGAACGACCCGCCCGCGCCCAGCCGATCCATGATCATCATGGCCAGCGAGGTGCGCAGCTCGTACTCGCCCACCGCGGGAACGCCCCGGGCGGTCAGCAGGGACGCCCCCAAGATCATCCCGGCGCCCAGCCGTTCGTGGATCTCCCCCTCCAGGCCCCGGTGGTAGTAGGCCAGGCTGTCGAGGGCGAAGTCGTCCACCAGCCGGTCCAGGCCGACCGACACCCGCGCCGCCCAGGCGAAGTCGTCGTCCTTGACCGAGCCGTCCAGCTCGAAGACCTCCCGCGCCAGCTCGACGCGGTCCCTGACCTGCGCGTCGGTGACCTTCTCCACCCGTACGCGCAGGTCGTCGAACTCCAGGACCTCCACGTGCCCGCCCAGGTTCGCCGACACCAGGGTCAGGTCGGTGGCCACGTCCAGCATCCCCGGGTACAGGTGGCCCATCAGGCCGTGCCTGCCCCGGCGCAGCGCCGCGCGTACCCCGGCCGCCCGCACCCACCGGCCGATCCGCGCCCAGGCCCGCTCGTCCTCCAGGTAGCCCGACACCGACCGGAACGCGATTCCCGCCCGCAGGAAGGTGTTGGCCATCTCCGGCAACGGGCAGGCACCGCAGTAGGCGAGCCACTGGCCGGTGTCGAAGCTCGCGTGGTCCATCGACTCGGTCGGCTGCAGGTTGATCAGCAGCACCGGCGCCCCGCTGCGCTGCGCCACCGGCAGCAGCATGGTCGCGGTCATGTACGTGGTGAGGAAGCCGACGATGACGTCGCAACCGGCCTCGCGCAGCCGCTCGGCCGCGACCGCGCCCTCCTGCGCGTCGGAGACGAACCCCACGTCGACGACGTCGCAGCCCAGCTCCCGCATCCGCTCGGCGACGCGTTCCGACGACCGCCGCAGCTGCGGCAGCAGGTCGGGGAACTGCGGCCAGTAGGCTCCCAGTCCCCCGGCCACGAGTCCCACCCTGGTGCGGGGGACGGTCACCCGGTCAGGCGCGGCGGTCATGGCGCTCTCCTCTCGCACTGCGGCGGCACGCGGGCACCGGGCGGACGGACATCGGCCGCGCGGGTACCGGGCACCCGGATACCAGGCGGACGGACATCGGCCGCGCGGGTACCGGGCACCCGGATACCGGACGGGCGGATATCAGCCGCGCGGGTACCGGGCACTCGGGCATCGGACGCGCGGGCATCAGGCGCCCCAGCCCGCCTGGGCTCCGCCGACCCGCTCGGCGGCGATCTTCTCGAAGTAGCCCGACCTGGCGTACGCCGCCATCGGGTCGGGGTCCAGTCCCAGCTCGGCGCGCACCTCGGCCAGCAGGGGCCGCACGTCGGTGTTGTAGGCGTCCATGACGACCGCGTTGGCCCCGAGCACGTCCCCGGCCGACTGTGCCTTCGCCAGCGCCTCCCGGTCGACCAGCAGCGCCTTGGCCGTGGCCTCCTGCACGTTCATCACCGACCGGATCTGTCCGGCGATCTTCGGCTCGATGTTGTGGCACTGGTCCAGCATGAACGCCACGTTCTCGGTGAACCCGCCCCCGCCGATCACCTCGACCATGATGCGGAACAGCTGGAACGGGTCGGCCGCCCCCGCCATCAGGTCGTCGTCGGCGTAGAAGCGGGAGTTGAAGTCGAACCCGCCGAGCTTCCCCTCGCGCAGCAGGAACGCCACGATGAACTCGATGTTGGTGCCGGGCGCGTGGTGGCCGGTGTCCACCACCACCTGGGCCTTGGGGCCCAGCTTCAGGCAGTGCGCGTACGCGGTGCCCCAGTCGGGCACGTCGGTGGCGTAGAACGCGGGCTCGAACAGCTTGTACTCCAGCAGGAACCGCTGCCCCTCGCCCAGCCGCTCGTACACCCGGCCCAGCGCCTCGGCCAGCCGGTCCTGGCGGGCGCGGATGTCGTCCTGGCCCGGGTAGTTGATCCCGTCGGAGAACCACAGCTTCAGCGTGTCCGAACCGGTGGCGTCCATGATGTCCACGCAGTCCAGCAGGTGCGCGAGGGCCTTGGCCCGCACCCGCGCGTCCGGGTGGGTCACGCTGCCCAGCATGTAGTCGTCGTCCTGGAACACGTTGGAGTTGATCGCCCCGATCTCCACCCCCAGCCCCGACGCGTGCGCGGCCAGCGCGGTGTAGTCGTCGACCCGGTCCCACGGGATGTGCAGCGCCACCTTCGGCGCCACCCCGGTGAACGCGTGCACCTGGGCGGCGTCGGCGAGCTTCTCGAACGGGTCCCTCGGCACCCCGCGCTGGGCGAAGACCTTGAACCGCGTCCCCGAGTTGCCGTACGCCCACGACGGGGTCTCGATGACCTGCGCCCGCAGCGAATCCTTGATCATGAATCGATCCCCGATCAGTTGAGGTGGAAGACTTCTTCGAGCGAGACCATGCCCTCGTCGGGGCGGCCGTCGAGGCTCTCGAAGAACGGCGCCATCTCGGCCTGCCACCGGGCGTTGACCTCGGTCGCGGCCATGGCCTCGCGGGCGGCCTCGAAGTCCTCGGTCTCCAGATAGCCGACCAGCAGCCCGTCCTCCCGCAGGAAGAGCGAGTAGTTGCGCCAGCCGGTGGCGCTCAGGGCCTCGAGCATTTCGGGCCACACGGCGCGGTGGCGCTCGCGGTACTCCCCCAGGCGCTCCGGCCGTATCTTCAGCAGGAAGCAGACACGCTGCACGAGATGGCCTTTCTTGGGTGCGGGCCCGCGCCTTCCGGCCGCGGGCCCCTGCCGCCCCGGGGGTGCGGGCCCGCACCTTCCGGCCGCGGATCTGTGCCGCCCCGGGCGCGGCCCGCGCCCGAATGTGCCGGACGCGGGCCGCACCGATGGCGTCAGAAGTCGAACTGGTCGATGTTGGAGGCGTCGAAGGTGAACGGCGGGCCGAGGATGATCTCCCCGTCCTTGCCGATCGTCCTCTCGCCGAGCTTGCCCGCCTTCAGGACCTCGCCCTCGGCGCCGGTGATCTGCCCGGAGGCCAGCGCCGCCGCCGCGTACGAGGCCAGGTAACCCAGGTCCTTGGGGTTCCAGAGGGCGAACTTCTCGACCGTCTTGTCCTTGATGAACTGGCGCATCTGGTTCGGCGTGCCCAGCCCGGTCAGCACGACCTCGCCCTTGTACTTGGAACCGGAGATGTAGCGCGCCGCCGCCGAGATGCCCACCGTCGTCGGCGAGATGATCCCCTTCAGGTCCGGGTACGCCTGCAGCAGGCCCTGGGTCTCCTGGAAGGACTTCTGGTCGTCGTCGTCGCCGTAGGCGACCTTGACCAGCTTCATGTCCTTGTACTCGGGCTTGCCGAGCTCGTCCTTCATGAACTCGATCCAGGTGTTCTGGTTGGTCGCGTTCGCCGTCGCCGACAGGATCGCCACCTCACCCTTGCCGCCGATCAGCTCCGACAGGAGCTTCACCTGGCTGCGTCCGATCTCCTCGGAGTTGGCCTGGTTGATGAACAGGTCCCGGCACTCCTTGGAGGCGTCGGAGTCGTAGGAGACGATCTTCGTGCCCTTGGCCCGCGCCTGCTGCAACGGCCCGCACACCGCGTTGGCGTCGTTGGCCGCGATCAGGATCGCGTCGTGCCCCTGCTGGGTCAGCGTGTTGATGTACGACACCTGCGAGGAGGCCGACGCGTCGGAGGGGCCGACCTCCTTGGCCTCGGCCTTGAACTCGGCCGCCGCCTCGATCCCCGCCTTGTCGACGATCGTCTCGTACGGGTTGTTGATCTGCTTCGGCAGGAAGGCGATCTTCAGCCCTTCCTTGATCGGGGCGTTCGGATCGGCCTTCGCCGGAGCGGAGGAGGCGGGGGCCGCGGGGGCGGCGGAACTCGCCGAGTCTTTGGTAGTGCCTCCGCCGCAGGCCGCCAGCCCGATCGACAGCAGACCGGCCACCACCGCGGCCGGAATGGACCTTCGCGAAACAGTGAACATAAGCGCTTCCTCAGGAAGTGGGGGGTGGGCGGGCTCCTACCAAAAAACGATTTAACCGGTTGAGCTGGACAGTAGAACCAAGCTCAGGCAGGTGTCAATGGCACATGAACGTGCCGTTTCCTTAGCGTTACACGATGCCCGTCCCGGATGGCCCGGCCCTCCCCGGGAAACCCACCGGGCCCGCGGCCGGGCAGCCGGAGCCGTCATCCATTGTCACGTTTTAACCGTTTCGGCATCGAGCGGGACGCAGCACGGCCGGGAGGTCCCCCATCGGACGGGGCGCGGCACGGCCGGGAGGCCCTCCGCCGGCCGGACCTCCCGGACGCGCGAAGAGGCGCCTCAGACGGTGCGGTGCATGCCCACGGACGCGGGAGCCGTCTCCGCGAAGCCGAACTTGCGGTAGAGGTGCCGGGCGTCACCGTCGGCGATGAGCGAGACGTACGCCCCGGCCGGGGCCCTGCGGGTCAGCTCGGCGGTGAGCTCGGCCATGATCCGCTTGCCCAGGCCCCTGCCCTGGTGCTCGGGTACGACACAGATGTCCACGATCTGGAAGAAGCACCCGCCGTCGCCGACGATCCGCCCCATGCCGATCGTCTCGGCGCCGCACAGGACCGTGACGCCGTACCAGGTGTTCGGCAACCCGGCCTCGGCCGCCTCCGCCGTCTTGTCGCTCAGGCCCGCCGTGACCCGCAGCCGGCGGTAGGTCTCGGCGGACGGCACCCCGGCCTGGACCGTGTAATGGTCTCTATCGTTATTCACCCATTACATCCTACCGTCCTCCGCGGCGACGCCCCGGCCTCGGGGCACCCGCGCGGGCGGGATCTCGCGCGACTTCCGCCGCTTCCCGGGGCCGATCGGTAGTGTTTCAATGAGATCGCCGCCGCCCGGGCCGGACACCCGGTGCGGCCACGCTGTTCCCGCACGTCCTGGCCGTGCCCTCCGGATCGGCCGGGCAGTTATCGCACGTCGGCGGGCCCCCTCGCCGAGCACGACGTACCAGGCCCGTCCGCCGTCCGACGGCGGTGCGCTCCCGGGCCCTCACGGTGACCCGATGTGACCCGACCACAGGAAAGCGGATGCTGCCACACTCCCCCGGACACCCCACCCCAGAGGTCCCCGCTCCCCCCGGGGCGGACGAGGTGCTCGAAGCCCTCACCCACCTGGCCGAGCAGGTCGCGCGCGAGCACGAGCGGGCCGCCCACCGGGAGCAGATCATCGACCGGCTGCACGCGGAGAACCAGGAGTTGCGGCACGGCCTGCTGCAGGAGGCGCTGACCCCGGTCAGGGCGGGGCTGTACCGCCTGTACGACTCCGTGCACAGGGAGGCCGCGCGCTGGCGGGGGCCGAAGACGCCCTCGGCCGAGCACGTCGGGGCGCTGCTGGAGGCGATCACCGAGGAGGTCGCGGAGGTGCTCGCCCGCACCGGGGCCGAGCGCGTCGAGGCGGCCCCCGGCGACCCGTACGACACGGCCCTGCACCGGCCGGTACGGACCGAGCCGGTGGAGGCCGGTCGCGACGGCCTGGTCGTGGCGGTGCTCGCCGACGGCTTCGCGACCCCCGACCGGGTGCTGCGCAAGGCGGGCGTGGTCGTCGGCAGGACCCCGGCCGGAGCGGGCCTGTCAGCTCCGGCGGACGCCGGGGAGACCGCGAACCGGCCGCCCGCGCCCCCGGAAGACCCGGCTCAGGAAGCCGGGCACCCGGGAGCCGAGGGCGGCGGCGGGCAGGAGGGGCGGCACGACGGGGAGGCGGCGGAGCGGCCCGGCACGGCACGGAACGGCGACGAGGAGAACGTGTGATGGCTGTTCACGGCATCGACCTGGGGACCACCTACTCCTGCATCGCGGGGGTCGACGACATCGGGCGGCCGACGGTGCTGCGCAACCAGGAGGACTCCGACACCACCCCGTCGGTGGTGTTCTTCGAGACGCCCGACAACGTCGTGGTCGGCGCGACCGCCAAGGACAGCGCGGTCGTCGAACCCGACCTGGTGGTCAGCAGGATCAAGCGGGACATGGGCCACGAAGTGACCCGCACCATGCACGGCCGCGCGTACACCCCCGAGGAGATCTCCGCCTTCGTGCTGCGCAAGCTCGCCGAGGACGCCCGGGTGGCGACCGGCGAGGAGGTCGCCGACGTGGTGATCACCGTCCCCGCCTACTTCGGCGCGGGCGAGCGGGACGCCACCCGCAAGGCAGGGCGGATCGCCGGTCTGAACGTCATCGACATCGTCTCCGAGCCCATCGCCGCAGCCATCACCTACGGCGTGCTCAACCCCGGCCAGGACTGCCGGATCCTCGTCTACGACCTGGGCGGCGGCACCTTCGACACCACGGTGATCAGCCTGCGCGGGGGCGACATCGAGGTGGTGTGCACCGACGGCGACCACGAGCTCGGCGGCGCCGACTGGGACGACCGGCTGGTGGAGCACATGGCCGAACGGTTCCGCGGCGAGCACCCCGACGTGGGCGACCCGCTGGAGGACAGGCAGACCGAGCAGCAGCTGCGGCGCGACGCCGAGGAGCTGAAGAAGACCCTGACCTCCCGGACCCGGCACGTGGTGCGCGTCATGCACGAGGGCCGGGTGACCAAGGTGGAGCTGACCCGCGAGGAGCTGGAGTCGCTCACCCGCGACCTGCTGGACCGGACGGTGGAGATCACCCGCAGGACCGTCGCGACCGCCGCGGGCAAGGGCGTGGACGGCTTCGACCACCTGGTCCTGGTGGGCGGCTCGGCCAAGATGCCCGCGGTGACCGAGGCGCTGCGCAGGGAGTTCGACGTCACCCCGCGCCTGCAGGACCCCGACCTGGCCGTCGCCAAGGGGGCGGCGCTGTACGCGTTCGAGGAGACCTACCGGCGGCTGCTGAGCGCGGGCGAGCGGGCGAAGGCCGAGGAGATGGCGGTCCGGGCGGGCCTGTCCGGCGGCCAGCGCGAGCAGATCGCCGGGCGGACCATCAAGACGGTCGCCTCCCGGGCCTTCGGGATAAAGACGACCGAGCGCGGCAATCGCCGCGAGTACGTCACCCACCTCGTCCACGCCAACGACCCGCTGCCCGCCGACGCCACCCAGGGCTTCGCCACCCTGGACGACTTCCAGACCCACGTCGCCATCGAGGTCATGGAGCAGGCGGGCAGCGTCGCCTCGGAGGAGCCCGAGGACAACACCAGGATCGCCGAGGGTGACCTGCGCATTCCCCCCGGCAAGCCCGCCGGGTACCCCATCGAGGTCACCTTCGCCCTCGACGCCTCCGGCCTGCTGCAGGTGACCGCCCGCGAGCACGAGACCGGCGAGCGGCTGGAGCTGAGCGTCCAGATCGGCGGCATGTCCGAGGAGGACGTGGCACGCTCGCGCAACGCCCTGGCCCGTGTCCAGGTGAACTGAGCCGATGCCCTTCGACGAGGAGCGCTACGTCCGGGAGGTGCTCGACCCGGCCAGGCAGGCGGGCGGCACGCCCCCCGAGGACCTGCGCCTGCGCTACCAGCTGCGCGAGTCGATGAGCGGCGCCGAGGTGACCGCGGCGGTCAAGCAGGTCCGCCAGTGCTGGCGCCGGCAGCGGCAGATGCTGAGGTTCCGCCGCCTGGTCGACCGCCTGGAGGCCGACCACGCGGGGTACGCCCCGATCTTCGCCGCCGCGGCGGAGGGCGACCTCGCTCCGCTCCGCGCCGAGCTGCGCAGGGCGGGCGAGCGCGCGGGCGAGCGGCTGGCGGGCCTGCGGCGCAGGCTCGACGACGCCGCCGGGCGGCTGCGGATGCTGCCCCCCGAGATCGTGCTCTCCATCGCCAGGTCCGCCGGGTCCGGGGCGCGCGACGCCGAACGGCTCGCCGCCGAGCTGGGCATCGAGGTGACCGAACCCGACCTCCTCCCCGAGACGCCCCCGTACTCCGGGTACGCGAAGGCCCGCGAGGCCCTCGACACCCTCGGCAGGCGCCACCTGGCCGAGTTCGTCTTCGGGGAGTCGTGCGAGGGGATGCGGGTGCTGGGTGCCGTCTCCGTCCCCGGGTCGCCCTCCCTGGCCGCCCGCGTCGACCAGGTGGAGGCGGAGTGGGAGCGCAGGACGCGCGGCCCGTGGACGACCGGTGCCGGTACGGTGCTGACCGCGCTGCGCAACACCCCCGACCCGGCCGAGCTGATCCGCTACGACGTCGTGGCCCGGCTGCGCGAGCGGGTCCGCGAGCACCCGTACGACGACACGCTGCTGCGCCACGCCGTCGAGGAGCTGGGCCTCGACCGGGCCGACGCCCGGCGGCTGGTCTTCGCGGTGCGCCACGAGGGCGGGGC
This sequence comes from Streptosporangium sp. G11, assembly GCF_051192615.1. Lineage (NCBI taxonomy): Bacteria > Bacillati > Actinomycetota > Actinomycetes > Streptosporangiales > Streptosporangiaceae > Streptosporangium > Streptosporangium sp. G11. The sequence goes on along the minus strand of NZ_JBPJUQ010000063.1, from coordinate 44,514 downwards.
GGCGGGCGGTCCCGCGGCCCGGCTGCGCGAGCTCGTCGACGCCGGGGAGGTGCAGGCCGCCTCCGACCTGGCCGAGGCGCTGGACGGGCTGACCGGCGAGGCCGCCGAGCTGGCCGTCGAGATCCGCGCCCGGCTGGCCGAGGCCGTGCGGCTGCGCGACCTGGCACTGGCCTCAGGCGACCCCGACAGGGCGTGGATCGCCGTGCAGGACGCCCTGCGCAGGGTGCCCGACCTGCCGGGGGCGGCCGACCTGCTCGCACGGCTGGCCCCGCACCCGGCGCGGGAACCGCGCGCCGAGGTGCGCGACGGCGCCGTGACGGTCACCTGGCGGCCCTCGGCGTCGCGGGCGGGCGAGATCTCCTACGAGGTGCTGCGCGACGGCGTCCCGCTCCCGGGGAACGCCGCCCCGCCGCCGGAGACGGGCGAGGTCCCGTTTCAGGGAAGCGGCACACCGCCGACCGGCAACGGTGACGGCCCGCCGGACGCGACCGGCGCGAGGGACGGCGCTCCCCCGGTGAACGTCCCGGTGACGTACGCGGTGGTCGCGCGCCGCGGTGAGGCCCGTGCCGCGCCGGTGGCCGCGGCGCCGGTGGTGGTGCGGCCCGAGCCGCGTGAGGTGCGGCTGGTCGCCGGGGACGGCGTGGTGACCGGCCGGTGGGTCGCCCCCCGCGAGGCGCTGCGCGTGGTGGTCACGCGCGACGGGCGGCCGGTACGGGTGGAGGGCTCCGGGTTCCGGGACCACGAGGTGACCAACGGGACCGATCACGTGTACGTGGTCGGCGCCGTCTACCCCGGCCCCGGCGAGAGGACGACGGCCACTCCCGGCGTGCGCGTGGCCGTCACCCCGCACGCGCGCCCCGAGCCGGTCGCGGAGTTCGGCGTGGAGCCCGACCCGTCGGCGCCGGGGCGGCTGGTGGTGCGCTGCGCCGAACCCCCGTCGGGCAGGGTCGAGTTCCTGTCGCTGGAAACGGCGCCGCCCTGGCCGTACGGGACCACGCTGTCGCTGGAGGAGGTGGAACGGGCGGGCAGGACCCTGTCCGGCACCCCGGTGGGGGGCGGGTGGCTGGTGCGCCCGGTCCACGGCTCGGGGGTGCTGGTGGCCGTCACGGTGGCGGGCGGCGTGGCGACCGTCGGCGCCCACCGCGAGCACCTCGCCCTCGCGCCGCCCCTGGGACTGGTCGCGCAGCGGCGCGGGACGTCGATCCTCGTCGGGTTCGACTGGCCCGCCGAGGTGCCGGAGGTCGAGGTGCGGTGGTCGGGGCGGTCCCTGCCGGTCAGCGCGGCCTCGTACCGCGCCCAGGGCGGCGTCCGGCTCGACGCGCCCGAGGGCGAGCCGGTGACGGTGGAGGTGGCCCCGGCCGTCGTGGTGCGGGGCGAGCGCGTGTGCGGCCCGGCGGCGACGGTGTCCCTGGAGGCCGTCGTGCCCGTCGGCTACGACCTGCTCACCCGGGGCCCGCCGTGGAGGCGTTCCCTGGTGGTCGAGGTGAGCTCTCCACGGCCGGTGCGGGTGGCCCGGCTGACCCTGGTGCTCAGGCCCGGCCCCAACCAGCCGCGCTCGGCGGAGCAGGGCCGGGTGCTCGCCGAGTGGACGGAGGTGACGCCGCCCGCCCGCTTCACGATCCCGCTGCCCAGACAGGCCGGACCGTACTGGCTGAGGTGTTTCGCGGAGGGCGACGTGGAGCTGGTCGACCCTCCGGTCCGCCGGATGAAGTTCCCCGGATGAAGTCCCCAGGATGAAACCGAGGCAGAAATTGATCACGTGTCCGTACTGCTTCGCCCGGGTGGCGCGCGAGCGCGTCGCCTTCCGCTGCGTGGGGAGGGCGGGGCACGGCACGGGCTGCGACCCCCGGGCCGACGAGGTCCTCGGCCGTCACTGGGGAGGCGCCGCGCCGTCGCTGCCGCCGGTGTTCTCGGTCCGGCGCCCCGGGCGGCGGGCCCCGTGTCCCGACTGCGGGCGGGAGACGGGGTGGCGTGCCTGCCCCGAGTGCCACAGCAGGCTGCCCGCCGAGTACTGCGCCAACCCCGGGAAGATCGTCGCCCTCGTCGGCGCGAAGGGGTCGGGCAAGAGCACCTACATCGCGGTGCTGCTGCACGAGCTGATGAACCGGGTGGGCGCCGAGCTGGACGCCTCGCTGATCCCCTGCGACGACCGCACCATCGAGCGCTACCGGCGGGACTTCGCCCGCCCGCTGTACGGGGAGCGGCGGCTGCTGAGCACCACCCAGCCCGCCGTGACCGACCTGCGGCGCGACCCGCTGGTCTACCTGCTGACCCGTACGGTCAGGGGACGGATCCGCAGCCGTACGGAGTCGCTGACCCTGGTGCTGTTCGACACCGCGGGCGAGGACCTGCGCAGCAGGGACGTCACCGAGCGGCACCTGCGCTACCTGGCGGCGGCCGACGCGGTGATCTTCCTGGTGGACCCGCTGGAGCTGCCGGGGGCCAGGGCGGCGCTGAGCGGCACGGCGCTCGCCAGGAGCGGTTCCCTGGAGGACGCCCCCGACAGCGACCCGGTCAACGTCATCGGCCGCGTGACGGAGTTGCTGCGCCACCGGGACGGCGGGCGCCTGCGGATCCCGGTGGCCGTCGCGCTCAGCAAGATAGACGCGCTCCGGCCCGCGCTGGAGAGGCAGTCGGCGCTGCACCGGGCCAGGACCCCGCTGGGCGCCCTCGACCTGGACGACAGGGAGGCCGTGGACGAGCAGGTCCGCGCGCTGATGGACGAGTGGCAGGCCGGGATGGTCGATCGCTACCTGCGCCAGAACTACACCGACCACGCGTTCTTCGGGCTGTCGGCGCTGGGCGCCGTGCCGGAGGCGGACGCCGTCGGGGCAGGGGGCATCCGGCCGTACCGGGTGGAGGATCCGCTGCTGTGGCTGCTGTACAGGTTCAAGATGCTCGACGGCGTGCGGAGGTGAGGTAGGGCGTGGCCTGGCAGCTGCACTACACGTCGGCGGAGTCGGGGCCCACCGGCCACGCCGGGTTCCAGTTCGTCGCCCAGAGTCCCGGCCTGCCCGACGGGCTGGCGGGCGCGGTGGCACGCCACCTGACGTACCGGCCGCCGCCGGGGGCGCCGCTGTCGCCCAGCCGGGGCCAGATCCTCGCGATGCCCGCCGCGCTCGGCTACACCCCGCTCGACCACGGGCACGACCGGGAGCCCGGCCGGGGGGCGGTGCTGGCGCGCTGCGTCTACCTGGGCCGCGACTACTCGGGCCGGTACGGCAACTTCCTCGGCCACGCCGTCGTGCTGGCCGAGGACGACCTCGTGGGCCTGCGGCCGGTGGAGTTCTGGCGGGCGCCCCTGTGGTCGGACGTGCCCGCCGCGCCCGGCACCGAGCTGCCCGAGCTGGCCGAGCTGACGCCGGGCACCTCGGTGGACCCCGAGTCGCTGGGCGCCTGGCTGGCCTCCGGCGGCGAGGACGCCTACCGGCGGCTCGCGCTCCTGCTGCGGACCGTGCACGAGGCGCTGACCCGGGGGCACGGGCGGCTGGTGCTCGTCACCGGCGACGTCGAGGACGTGGTGCGCTGGATCGCGGTGATCTCCTACTCGCTGCCGTGGACGGTCTCGGCGCGGCTGTCCTTCCTCACCTACAGCGCCGACCCCGCCTCGGCCCCCCAGATCATCGTCGGCACCACCCCCGACGTCTGGCTGCCCTCCGACATCGACGCGACGGTGGTGGAGCTGGACGAGGCGCCGCCCGAGGCCGAGACCGGCAGGTTCGCCGGGACGGTCGTCGGCTTCTGGCGCCGGATGGACCTGGACGGCATCGACGCGCTCGGCGAGCTGGGCGAGCCCGGTGGCCGGGACCTGGAGACGGTGGCGACCCTGCTGGCCCTGTGCCGGGGGGACGGCCCGGTCTCGGCCGCCGAGCAGGCGGCCGTCGCCGCGCTGATCGCCTCCTCGGGACGGCCGCCGGCGGACGGGTCCTGGGCCGTCCCGCCCACCCCCGCGCCGGCCGTTCCATCGGCCGCCTCTCCGGCGGGACGGGCGGCGTTGCCCGGCTGGGTCTGGACCGGCCTGGGGCGGGCGGCCGGTCTGATGGGTCACGAGCTGGCGGCGGCGGTGTGCGCGGCGGGCCCCCCTGAGGCCGTCGCGCCCTGCGCCGTCCGCTGTGCCACGCTGGCCATGCGCGACCCCTCCCTGCCGCCACCCGCCCGGCCTCTGCCCGTACGGGACGCGAGGGCGCTCGCCCCCGAGGCGGCGGCGGCGCTCGGCGCGGCCCGCGACCTCGCGGTGCTGGCCGGGGTGGTCGGGGCGGCCGACGCCGCCGGGGTGCCGCTGGAGGCGGCGGAGGTCGAGCGGGCGGCCGCCGAGCTGGTGAGAGCGGGCGGCGGGGGGCTGGCGGAGGCGGCGGAGCGGGTCCCGCACGACCGGCGCGAGACGGTGCTGGCCGGCGCGGTGACCGGGCTGGAGGGCGCCTCCCCCGAGGTCAGGTCGAGGCTGCTCACCCCCGAGGTGTGCGCGCTGCTCGCCACCCGCGACTGGCCCGCCGCCCCGCGTACCGGGGCCGCCGTGCTCCGGTGGCTCGTCGGGTCCGGCGGGCTCGACCGGGTCGAGGCGACGATCGCGCTGGTCCGGCTCGCGTGGCCCGCGCCGGACGGGGAGACGGGCGGAGACACGAGCGGGAAAACGGCCGGAGACACGGGCGGGGACACGGGCGGGGAGACGGGCGGCGGGGCGGGAGAGACGGCCGGGAAGGCGGTTGACGACGCTGCCGGGGAGCGCGACGCCGTCCTGGCCGCCCTCTGGCGGGACCCGCCGGACACCGCCGAGTGCACGCTGCTGCTGCGGGCGCTGGGCGACGCGATGAACGTCTCCACCCACCTCCTCGATCTGCCCGCGCGGGCCTTCCACCGGACCGGGCTGAAGGGCCCCGAGGTGGAGGCGCTGGCCCTGCGGGTCGGGCAGGGCATCTCCGGCGGCTACCCGGTGGACGACGCGGAGACCGCGCTCCTCGCGTCGCGGCTGGCCGGCGCGCCCACCCCCGCCGAGGCGGCCCGCGCCGTCGACCGGCTGACCGAGCTGACCCGCCACGGCGACAGGAACCTGGCCCCGCTGGCACGCAGGACGGCCGCGGGGGCACTGGCGGGACGCGACCCGCTCTTCCGTACGACCGTGGTGAAGCGGACCTCGGAGCGGACGCGGCGGTGGCTGGTGTCCGCGTGGCTCGCCGCGAGGATCGACCGTGACGAGCGGCTCGCCCTGCTGGAGATCGCGATCCGGCTGCGGAGCGGCGAGGTGGTGATCGCGGCCCTCGACGAGTGGGCGCGTTCCCATGTCCGCAACCGGTCGCTGTTCGGGGCGGCGGAGGCCCGTTTCAAACGGGACCCGGAGCTGGCCGCCGCGCTGCGGGAGCTGGCAGGGCCCAGACGGCGGCTCTTCGGCCGGGGCGAGCGCTGATGTGGATCTTCGTGGTGGCGCTGTGGGCGGTGGCCGTCTGGCTGGGCCTGATGGCGGCGACCATCCTGTTCCCGCTGACACTGGCCGCCACCACGCTGGGCGCGATCGGCGTGTACTTCACGTACGCGGGGCGGGTCCTGCTGCCCGCCCCTGCGGCCGGCCTCTCGCCGGTCAGCCCCCCGTCCGGCGGCCGGGACGGCGACCCGGTCTACCCCCACTACCTGGTGCGGCAGGTCTGGCGGGACTGGTGGGCCGTCATCGACGCCGCGCTGCCCGCCATCGGCGACACCGCGGGCGCCGTCGTCGCCGCGACCACGCGCAAGCTGATGGGCGACGTCCAGGGTTTCTTCCTGTTCCCGATCTGGCTGGCGATCTGCGGGGGCGTGGTGCTGGCGGCCGTGCCGCTGGCCGTCGTCGGCGTCCTGCTCGCCGCCGTCCACGGTGTGACCGTGCTGGCGGGCATGCTGGCCTGGCTGGCGTGCGTGGCCGTGCTGCGCGGGCTCGAACAGGTGCTCGCGCTCGTACGGCGGATCCTGCAGACCTGCCCCTACCCGGGCTGCTACGAGCGGATCACCCTGCCGCACTACTCCTGCCCCACCTGCGGCGCGCGGCACCGCAGGCTCACCCCCGACCTGAACGGCGCGATCCGGCACGTGTGCCGGTGCGGGACCCGGCTGCCGACGGCGATCCCGCTGGGCCGGTTCCGGCTGCGGGCCCACTGCCCGGAGTGCGACCGCGCGCTGCCCGCCAGGATCGGCCGGGTCAGGGTCGAGCCGCTGCCGTTCGTCGGCGGCCCGGACGCGGGCAAGACCACCTTCATGGCTTTGGCCGTCAACGCCCTGCACGGCTCGGTGACCGCGGCGGGAGGTCACGCGCTGTTCGCCGACAAGGGCGACGAGATGTCGTTCCGCCGCCTCCGCGAGCAGCTGCGGGCGGGCAGGGTCGACAAGACCGGCACCGACCTGCCCCGGGCCGTGATGCTGGACGTCGGCGTCCCGGCGCCCCGGCGGCGGGAGGGCGACCGGATCCTCTACCTGTTCGACCCCTCCGGCGAGCACTACACGGGCGCCGCCACGGTGGAGGCCATGGGCTACCTCGCCCACGGCGAGGCCCTGCTGCTGATCATCGACCCGTTCGCGCTGCCCGAGGTGCAGGACCACCTGCTGGCCGCCGAGCGCGAGGAACTGGCCGCCAGGGGGGTGGTGCTGTCCGGGGAGGACCCGGCCGACACCTTCAGCCGGGTGGTCACCGAGCTGGCCGCCCGCTCCGACGGGGGCAGGCAGCGGCGGGTCGCGATCGTGCTCACCAAGGCCGACCTGCTGCGGGGGATCGCGGCCGGGCACGGCGCCGAGGACGACCTGCCGGGCTGGCTGACCCGGATGGGGATGGGCAACCTCGTCCGGGAGGTGACGCGGCGCTCGGCCGGGGTGCGCTACCTCGCCTCGGGGCTGCCGCCCAGGAGCGAGGAGATCGCCGAGCTGGTCGGCTGGCTGGTGGGGCTGCCCCTCGGCGGCCGCACCCCCGCCGGGACCTCCGGGACCTTTGGAACCGTGGCGGGCGACGCCGAGGCGGGCGAGCCGGGCGCCGGCGACCTGACCGCCGGTGACCCGCGCAGGCCCTGGACGCCGTCGTCCCGCTCCGCCGGCCTGCTCCCGGTCAGCTATCTCCTCGCCCGCCGCGTGATCTTCGGTATCACGGCCCTGCTCTCCGCCGGTCTGATCGTCCTGCTGGCCGCCGTCCTGTGGCGGATGTACGCGGCCGACACGGCGGCCCTGTTCCCGGTGGGATAGCGGATCGCACTTCCGGTCGCCACGGCCTGGAGAGCCTTTGTCAATCAAGCGGGGGAATTGCGGGAATTGTTGGCTTTTTTAGCTGTATCGGAAGCTCATCCGGGCGCCACGACTCCACGCGGGAAACGCGTGTAAGTACAACGACGCAGACGGTTCGCCGAATGGCCGCTTACATGAACTCGTCAGCGATTCACACCTCAGATAGGGATCACCATCATGTCGCGTAAGCGTCGCAACATCGCCACTCTGGCCCTGACCGTGGCCGGGCTGGCCACCACGGCCGTCCTCGCCACCCCCGCCCACGCGGCCGGGGCCACCGTCACGGTGGGGTCGTTCGGGAACATGTCCGTCGTGGGCACGACCGGGAACGACAGCGTCGACATCAACCCGCTCAACGGCAGGATCAACGTGAGCTCCAGCCTGCACTCGGTGACGGCGGGTGCGGGATGCGTCCAGCAGGGGCCCAACGCGGTCTCCTGCGCCGGGGTCACGACCATCACGGTCAACGTCAGGCCCGGCGAGGACACCGTGCGCAACAACACCTCCCTGTTCGCCGAGATCTTCGGCTCGGCCGGTGTCGACCGCCTCTCCGGCGGGTCCGGCCGCGACATCCTCGTCGGCGGCAGCGGTAACGACGTCCTGACCGGCAACGGTGGCAACGACACCACCGACGGCGGACCCGACACCGACACCTGCAACGGGGAGACCGAGGTCAACTGCGAGCTGTAGCGGAGGTCACCTGGCCGGACGGGAGTAGGCCAGGCAGGGGGGGCGGGTGGCGGTGCCACCCGCCCCCGGCGTCACCGGAACCGGGGGGTGGGGACCTCCCCGGTCCGGTATCCACCACCTTCTCGGAACGATCGCTCCCCCGAGAGGCCGCCCCGCGTGGAGGCGACGGATCTCGCCGGGGACGGGACGGCACGCGGGGCGGGACGCGCCCCGGTTCCGGCAGCCGCTATTTTTCCGGGCATGACGATCGCCCGTTCCCTCCTGCTGTTCGCGCTGGCCGCCGTCGCCGAGATCGGCGGCGCCTGGCTGGTCTGGCAGGGGGTCCGCGAGCAGCGGGGACCGCTGTGGATCGCCGCCGGGGTCGTCGCGCTGGGGGCGTACGGGTTCGTCGCCGCGTTCCAGCCCGACCCGAACTTCGGCCGGGTCCTGGCCGCCTACGGCGGGGTGTTCATCGCCGGGTCCCTGCTGTGGGGGATGCTGGCCGACGGCTTCCGTCCCGACCGCTGGGACCTGATCGGCGCGGGCGTGTGCCTGGCGGGGGTCGCTCTGATCATGTACGCCCCGCGCGGCTGAACCCTCCCGGCCGGGCAGAGGAGACCTTCGCGGCCGAGCCGGAAAACGTCGCGGCCGAGGCCGGGAGAACCCTCCCGACCGCCCGGGGAAGCCACCGCGAAAGGGCCGTGCCGGGGGCGACTATCACAAAAAGGCCCGCGCGGCTGGGCCGGGAGAGAAAGGCGAACCTGTGAGCCGTTTCACCCACTATTTCTGATATATCTCCCATATCGGGAAAGGCTTTCCGGTTACCCTTGGACCGTGCCCGTCTACGTGGCCGTGGACCTCGGACCTGAGAGCGGCCGGGTATTGACCGGCGAATTCGATGGTGAGCGGCTCTCGGTGCGGGAAGTGCACCGCTTCGCCAACCGGCCCGTCCGCGTCCTCGACGGCCTGTACTGGGACGTGCTCGGACTTCTCACCCAGACCCGCGGGGGCATCGCGCTGGCCGCCGCCCGCGGCCGCCTCACCAGCGTGGGCGTGAACGCCTGGGGCGGTGACTTCGCGCTCCTCGACCGCGACGGGCGGCTGCTGGCCAATCCCCGCCACCACCTCGACCCCTACACCTCCGGCCTGGCGGGGCTCGTCTCCTGGCAGGACCACTACGAGCTGACCGGTGTCCATCCGGGCCCCGGCACCACGGCCTGCCAGCTGCTGGCGCACGCCGGATCCCCGCTCCTGGAGGCGGCCGACCACCTGGCGATGATCCCGGACCTGTTCACGCTCTGGCTGAGCGGCGAGCTGCTCGCCGAGCGGACGATCTCGAGCACCAGCCAGCTGCTGGACGCCAGGACCGGCCGCTGGGCGAGCAGTCTCGTCACCCGCCTGGGCCTGCCCCGCCACCTGTTCGCCGACCGGCTCACCGAACCCGGCACGGTCGCCGGGCCGCTGCGCGACGGGAACGGCGTGGACGGCGGGAACGGGAGAAACGGGAGGAACGGGAAGGGGCCCGGCTCGACCGTGGTCGTCGCCGTGGCCGGCCACGGCGACGCCTCCGCGGCGGCGGCGCTTCCCGTCTCGTCCGGCTCGGTCGGCTACATCTCCTTCGGCCCCCGCTCGCTGGCGGGGCTGGAGCTCGACGCGCCGGTCACGAGCCGGGAGGCCAGGCTGGCGGGCTTCACCAACGAGGGCGGCGTCATGGGGACCGTGCGCTTCACCCGCGCCCTCAACGGCCTGCTGCTGCTCCAGGAGTGCCGCAGGGCCTGGGGGGTGCGCACCTCGTACGCGGACCTGGTCGCCGAGGCCGCCTCCGCGCCCGGGTTCGGCCCCCTGATCGACCCCGGCCATCCGTGGTTCCTCGAACCCGGCGACATGCCGGCCAGGATCGCGGCCTACTGCCGGTCGACCGGCCAGGCGCCGCCCGCGAGCCGCGCGCAGACGGTGCGCTGCGTCCTGGAGAGCCTCGCCTGCTCCTACCGGTGGGCCCTGGAGCAGGCCGAGTTCCTCAGCGACCGGCGGGTGGAGGCCGTACACCTCGTGGGGAGCGGGGCCTCCAGCGAAGCCCTCTGCCGGCTCGTCGCCGACTTCGCCGGGCGGCCGGTGCTCGCGGGCCCCGTGGAGGCGACCGCCGTGGGCAACCTGCTGGTCCAGGCGATGGCCGACGGCCGCGTCGGCTCCCTCACGGAGCTGCGCGAGGTGGTCCGCCGCTCGTTTCGGCCCCGGGCGTTCCCGCCCGGCGGGCAGCGGGAGCCGTACGAGATCGCCTACTCCCGCTACCGGCAGCTGACCGGGATCGGCGGGTTCTGGAACGGTACGGAGGCCGGGCCGGCCTCCGCTCGCCGGGCGCGCCCGGCCCGCCACGCGGCGTCGGCGACGTCAGTGGGACTCGCGGGCGACCGCGTCACCGCTGGAGCCGACGAGGAAGTCGAGGTCGGCACCCCGGTTGGCCTGCATCACGTGGTCGACGTAGAGGCATTCCCAGCCCCGTGACGGCGCGGCGAAGGCCGCCCGCATGGCGTCCGAGGGGTGGCGCCTGGCCAGGTCCTCCGGCGGGATGTCGATGTCCAGGCGCCTGGCCTCGACGTCCAGGATGATCGGGTCACCGGTCTGCACCAGGCCGAGCGGGCCGCCCGCCGCGGCCTCGGGCGCCACGTGCAGGACCACCGTGCCGTACGCCGTGCCGCTCATCCGGCCGTCGCAGATCCGCACCATGTCGCGTACCCCTCGCTCCAGGAGCTTGGCCGGCATGGGCACGTTGGCCACCTCGGGCATCCCCGGGTAGCCCTTGGGACCGCATCCGCGCAGCACGAGCACCGAGGAGGCGTCCACGTCGAGATCGGGGTCGTCGATCCGCGCGTGCATGTCCTCGACGCTGTCGAAGACCAGGGCCCGGCCCCGGTGGCGCATCAGCTCGGGCGAGGCCGCCGCGGGCTTGATGACGGCCCCGGAGGGCGCCAAGTCGCCGTACAGGACGGCGATGCCCGCGGCCTTCTGCAAGGGCTGGTCGCGCGGGCGGATGACGGTGTCGTCCCAGATCCGCGCGTCGTCCAGGTGGTCGGCCAGCGGCCTGCCCGTCACCGTCAGCGCGTCCGGGTCCAGCAGGTCTCGCACCTCGCGCAGCACGGCCAGCAGCCCGCCCGCGCGGTGGAGGTCCTCCATCAGGTGGCGGCCCGCCGGTTGCAGGTCGACCAGGAGCGGCACCCCGGAGCCGGTGCGGTCGAAGTCGTCGAGGGAGAGCTCGACGCCGAGCCGGCCCGCGATGGCCAGCAGGTGCACCACCGCGTTGGTGGACCCGCCGACGGCGGCCAGCGCCACAATGGCGTTGAGGAAGGATCCCCTGGTCAGCAGGGTGCTGGGGCGCAGATCCCGCTCGACGAGCTCGACGGCGAGCCGCCCGGTCTCGTGGGCGCCCTCCAGCAGGCGGCTGTCGGGGGCGGGCGTGCCCGCCAGGCCGGGGAGGGTGGTGCCGAGCGCCTCGGCGACGCAGGCCATGGTGGAGGCGGTGCCCATGGTGTTGCAGTGGCCCCTGCTGCGGATCATCGACGACTCCGAGCGCAGGAACGCCTGCTCGCTCAGGGTGCCCGCGCGGACCTCCTCGCTGAGCCTCCACACGTCCGTGCCGCAGCCCAGCTGCACGCCGCGGAAGGTGCCGGTGAGCATGGGCCCCCCGGGGAGCACCACGGCGGGCAGGTCGACCGAGGCCGCGGCCATCAGCAGGGACGGGATGGTCTTGTCACAGCCGCCCAGCAGCACCACGCCGTCGATCGGGTTGGCCCGCAGCATCTCCTCGGTCGCCATCGCGGCCATGTTGCGCCACAGCATCGCGGTGGGCCTGACCAGCGTCTCACCCAGTGAGACGACCGGCAGGTTCATCGGGACGCCGCCGGCCTCCCAGACACCCCGCTTGACGCTCTCCGCCACCTCGTCGAGGTGGGAGTTACACGGGGTGAGGTCGGACGCCGTGTTGGCGATCGCGATGTGCGGCCGGCCGTCGAAGGCGTGCGAGGGCAGCCCGCGCCGCATCCAGGCCCGGTGGATGTAGGCGTTACGGTCGGTTCCCCCGTACCACTGCGAGCTACGCCGGTCCGCGGTCACGTTCTCAGCCCCATTTGCCGAACGGTAGTCTACGGAACCCGATTCTTGTACCTCCGGCCCCGCCCGGCGGCGCCGTCTGGAAGGTTCCACCCGTGAAAGCGTTCGTCGTGACCGGGCCTCGCCGCTTCGCCGTGCTGGATGTCGAGCCCCCGGTTCCCGGCCCCGGGCAGGTCGTGGTCGACGTGGAGCGGGCCGGGGTGTGCGGCACCGACATGGAGTTCTTCAGCGGTGAGATGGCCTACATCGAGGAGGACAACGCCCGCTATCCCATGCGGCTCGGCCACGAGTGGTGCGGGACGGTCTCCTCCGTCGGCGAGGGCGTCGACGGCGGCTGGATCGGCACCCGCGTCACCGGCGACACCATGCTCGGCTGCGGCAGGTGCCGCCGCTGCCTGGGCGGATTGCAGCACGTGTGCGAGGACCGCTTCGAGATCGGCATCCGGGGCGGGTGGCCGGGCGCCCTGGCCGAGCGGCTTCCCGTGCCGGTCACGGCGCTGCACGCCCTGCCGGACACGGTCGACGCGGTGGCCGGGGCCATGGTCGAGCCGGGCGGCAACGCGCTGCGGGCCGTCGAGGCCGCGGCCCTGGCTCCCGGCGACCGGCTGCTGGTGCTGGGGCCGGGGACGATCGGCCTGCTCGCCGCCCGGTTCGCCCTGGCGCACGGGGCGGAGGTCCACATCATGGGCCTGTCGGAGACGTCGCTGGAGTTCGCCCGCACCCTCGGGGTGCACGGCGCGTGGACCTCGGACCGGCTTCCCGAGCTCCCGTTCGACGCCGTCATCGACGCCTCCAACGCCCCCGGTCTGCCCTCCCTGGCCGTCGACCTGGTGGAGCCGGGCAAGCGGGTGGTCTACATCGGCCTGGCGCCCACCCCGAGCGCGGTCGACACCCGCACGCTGGTGCTCAAGGACGTCACGGCCGTCGGCATCCTGAGCGCCTCCCCCGGCCTGGCGGGGGCGATCGAGCACTACGCCTCGGGCGCGGTGGACCCCCGGCCGCTCGTGGCGGCCGTCGTCGGGCTCGACGAGGTGGGCGAGATCCTCTCCGGCTCCCGCCCCGCGGGCTCCGGCCCCGGACCCAAGATCCACGTCGACCCCCGGATCTGACCGGTCCCGCGCCCAGAGCGGGCCGGGTAAAAACGCGCACCGGCCGCCGGCGCGGGCCGGGGCAGGGAAAGGCGCCGCACCGGCCGCCGACGCCCTTTCGATGCCGGCGCGGGCCGGGCGGTGGACGCGCGCACCGGCCGCCCTACCGCTCGTCGGCGCCCTCCCGATCGGGAACGGCCCCCCGGGCCGGGGGGCGTTCGGACGCGACGAGGCTGCCCAGGATCCCGAGCGACTCGGCGTGACGGCTTCCCGGCTCGGCGTGGAACACCACCAGGACGAGGCCGTCGGCCCCGGCGACCGAAAGCTTGTTCGAGTGCAGGTCGAGCTCTCCGACCTGGGGATGGTTCCACCGGCTGAGCCTGCCCTTTTTGCGCAGGACGTCGTACCGGGCCCACAGGCGCCGGAACCTGTCGCTCCGGACGGACAGCTCGCCCACGAGCTCCGCCAGCCGCGGGTCGTCGACATCGGGCCCGACCAGCGCCCGCAGGGCGGCGACCCCCTCCTCGGTCACCTCCTCCCAGTCACGGCGCAGCTCCCTCTCGGAGGGGTCGAGGAAAACGGCCCGGAGCAGGTTCACGCCCGGCGCGTAGTGCGGGGACAGCGCGGTCGCCAGCGGGTTGGCGGCGAGAACGTCCGTCAGCCTGTTCTGGACGTACGCGGGGTTCATCGTCCACCCGCCGATGAGCTGGAGAACGCTCACCGGGACGCGTTCCGCCCTCGGGGAGGCGCGTCCGCGCGGCGCGGTGACGGCCAGCCGGTGCAGGTACGAGGTCGCGTCGCCGTCGAGCCGCAACGCCCGCGCGAGGGCGTCGACGACCTCCGCGGACGGATGCCGGTCGCGTCCCTGCTCAAGGCGGAGGTAGTAGTCGGCGCTGATACCGGCCAGTATCGCGACCTCCTCGCGCCGGAGTCCGGGCACCCTGCGCCGGCCGCCACCGGGAAGATCCACGTCTTCCGGCCGGACCAGCTCCCGGCGCACGCGGAGGTACTCGCCGATGAGGTTTCCCGCCCTGTCCATGTTGCGACGCTAGCAAGGCGGACATCCTCCAGCCTGGTCCTGTCACTCCCAGGATGGCCAGGGCACTTCCTGGCCGCGGGCGGCCGGCGGACACTTCGAGGTGGCCGGAGATCCCCGCTCGTCGGCGTACGACGCCGACCCGCACGGCCGTGCCGCGAGAGGACCCGCGGCGAGGAACGGCCGTGGTGAGCGGGTGACACCCGGCTCCGGGGCCGCGGCACACGGCCGCTCCCGCGTCACGAAGATCTTGGAAAACCGATGAGAGGACCGACAATGCCGATGTCACTACCCGGCGGAAGCCTGAAACTCGCCGAAGACCTCACGCTCAGCCGGGTGGGTTACGGGGCCATGCAGCTCGCGGGCCCCGGCGTGTGGGGACCCCCGCGAGACCGCGAGGAGGCGATCGCGGTGCTGAGGGAGGCGGTCGAGCTGGGAATCACCCACATCGACACCAGCGACTACTACGGCCCGTACGTCGTCAACGAGATCATCCGCGAGGCCCTGCACCCCTATCCGGACGACCTGCGCATCGTCACGAAGGTCGGGGCCCGGCGCGCCCCCGACCGGTCCTGGCCGCCGGCCCTGTCCCGCGAGGAGCTGATCACCGCCGTCCACGAGAACCTCGAACGTCTCGGGCTCGACGCGCTCGACGTCGTCAACCTCCGGGTCGGGGGGATGACGGACCCCATCCCCGGTTCGCTCGCCGAACCGTTCACCGTGCTCGCGGAGCTGCGGCAGCAGGGCCTCATCCGGCATCTCGGCGTCAGCGGCGTATCAGCGGAGCAGCTCACCGAGGCGCAGTCGATCGCCCCGGTCGTGTCGGTGCAGAACTTCTACAACCTGGCCCACCGGGCCGACGACGAGCTCGTCGACCGCTGCGCCCGCGAGGGCATCGCCTACACGCCCTTCTTCCCCCTCGGCGGGTTCACCCCCCTGCAGTCCGGCGTCCTGGACCGCGTCGCCTCCGGGCTCGGCGCGACTCCCTTCCAGGTCGCCCTCGCCTGGCTCCTGCACCGATCGCCCACCATCCTGCTCATTCCCGGGACGTCGTCGGTGGCCCATCTCCGGGAGAACGTCGCGGGAGCCGGTATCAAGCTGCCCGCCGACGCCCTCGAGGAGCTCGACACGATCGGAGGGTGACCGCCGCCGGAGCCCGGGAGGGTCAGCCCTTCAGGCCGGTGTGGGCCAGGCCCTCGATGAACTGCCGCTGC
Organism: Streptosporangium sp. G11; assembly: GCF_051192615.1. Lineage (NCBI taxonomy): Bacteria > Bacillati > Actinomycetota > Actinomycetes > Streptosporangiales > Streptosporangiaceae > Streptosporangium > Streptosporangium sp. G11. The sequence continues at coordinate 29,173 of NZ_JBPJUQ010000063.1, read as the reverse complement.
GCGAGCACGAACACCACCAGCACCGGCAGGGCGGTCATCGAGGCGGCGGCGAGCTGGACGTTCCACATCGGCCCGCCGTAGGCGTCGACGAACTGGGTCAGCGCCTGCGGGAGGGTGAACTTCTCCGGCGAGGAGAGGTACACGATGGGTTCCAGATAGAGGTTCCAGCTGTGCAGGAACGTGAAGATCGCGACGGCGCCGAGCGCGGGGCGGGCCAGCGGCAGCGCGACCCGGTAGAAGGTGCCGAACCGGCCGAGCCCGTCCACCCGGGCGGCCTCCTCCAGCTCGCCGGGCAGGCTGACGAAGAACTGCCTCATGATGAAGGTGGCCAGCACGCCGGGCGCGCCGAGGATCGGCACCAGGATCAGCGGCCAGTGGGTGTCGGTCAGCCCGAGCCCGTGGAACATCTGGAACAGCGGGACGATCGTGACCTCGCTCGGGATGAGCAGTCCGAGCAGCACGACGACGAAGAGGACGTTCTGGCCGGGAAAGCGGATGCGCGCGAAGGCGTACCCGGCCATGGCGGCCACCGCCATCGTCCCGGCCGTGACGATCAGGGCGATGTAGAGGCTGTTGAAATACTGGCCCGCGAAGGGCTGCAGCTCGAAGACCTGGCCGTAGGCCGAGAAGTCCCAGTCGACGGGCAGCAGCCTCGGCGGGAAGGCGAAGATCTCGCTGACCGGTTTGAGCGAGGAGGTGACCATCCACCAGGTGGGGAAGACGAACGGCACGCACAGCACGCACAGCAGGCCGTACAGGAGCGTCTTCAGCCGCACCGGTATCTCACGTTTCATTGAAAACCCATCTCCTGCGCATCCGCCACTGCACGATGGTGAGCAGCGCCACGATCGCGAACAGCAGGACCGACAGCGTCGCGCCGTACCCGAAGTGATGGAACTGGAAGGCCTGCTGGTACAGGTAGTAGACGAGGACGGTCGTCGACATTCCGGGGCCGCCCTGGGTGAGCACCGCGATCTGCGCGAACACCTGCAGCGACCCCACCACGGTGATGATCGAGGTGAGCAGGATGGTCGGGCTGATCAGGGGGACGGTGATCCGCACGAAGCGGGTCCACGCCCCGGCGCCGTCCAGCTCGGCGGCCTCGTAGAGCTGGGCCGGCACCCCCTGGAGGGCGGCCAGGAACAGCACCATGTTGAGGCCGACGTTCTTGAGGACCTGGACGACGACCACCGAGAGCATCGCCGTGCCCTCGCCGCGCAGCCAGTTCGGGCCGTCGGCTCCGGCGGCGGCGAGCAGGCCGTTGAGGCCGCCGTCGTCCTGCAGGAGAAACTGCCACACGATCGTCCAGGCGACCAGCGAGACCACCACGGGCGAGAAGAACACCGTACGGAAGAAGGTGGTCCCGCGCAGCCGCTGGTTGAGCAGGATCGCCAGGACGAGGGCCAGGCCGAGGTTGAGCACGACCAGGCCGACGGAGAACAGGGCGGTTCCCGCCAGGACCTCGCGCAGGTTGGTGTCGGCGAGCAGCCTGTCGTAGTTCTCCCCGCCGACGAACTCGAAGGTCCCCGCCAGCACGTTCCACTCGTGGAGGCTGTACCACAGGACGAGGCCGAGCGGCAGGAGCACGAACAGCACGCTGCCGAGGAGCTGCGGGGTGATCAGCAGGTATCCGACCAGGTTGTCGCGGCGGCGCACGGTCCAGAACGCCCGGCCCCCGCCGCTCCCGGAAGCCCGGCGAACCCGGGGGACCTGGCGGGCCCGGCCGTCGTCCCCCGCGCTCTTCGCGCTCCCCGCGCCCTCCAGCGCCCGATCACCGCTCACCGCGGTCTGCCCGCCGGCGGCCGGCCGGGCACTCGCCCGGCCGGTCACCGCGGATCGCGGGTGCGACGCGGCCATGTCACGCGCCCAGCATCGGCTGGATCTTGGCGCACACGCCGCCCAGCACGGCCTTGACGTCGGCGCCGGGCTGCCAGAGCGGGTCGAGCGCGGCCCGTACGGTCTGCGACAGCTCCGCCTGGCCGGTGTGGTTGGGCTTGACCACGCCCTTCTCGATGCCGCTGATCACGACCTCCTGCAGCTGGCCGGGCTTGAGCAGCGGGTTGCTCTTGGCCATGGTGTCCGCGGTGAGCTGGGAGGCCCGGGGCGGCGGGAAGTAGGCGGCGAGCTTCGCCGAGTTGGCGGGGTTGGTGAAGAAGGCCAGGAAGTCGGTGGCCGCCGCCGCGTTGGCGGACTTCTTGAAGACGCCCAGGCCGGCCTGGCCGATCACCGAGTACTCGCCCTTGGGCCCGGCGGGCAGCGGGACGAGGTCCCAGCCGAACTTCGCGTCCTGCAGGAGCGAGGCGCGGGAGATCTGGGTGATGGTCATCGCCGAGTCGCCCGCGAAGAAGTCGGCCGTGGTGCCGGGGCCGGGGAAGGCCTTGTCCGTGAAGATCGACTTGTGCAGGAACGTCATGGCCTCGACCATCTCGGGACTGTCGAACCCGCAGGTCTTACCGTCCTCGCTCCACGCCCGAGCGCCCCAGCCGCCCCACACCGAGGCGAGGTTGTCCCAGCCCTTGTAGTCGAAGTCACGGACGACCATGCCCGCCTTGCCGGTCTCGGAGGCGACCGCGGCGTTCTGGGCGGCGACCTTCTCCCAGGTCCACGCGCCCTCCTTGATCATCTCTGCGGGGGTCTTCTGGCCCGCCTTCTTGAGCAGGTCGGTGTTGACGAACACGCCGAACGGCGAGGTGGAGAACGGGTAGGCGTACAGCTTGCCCTCGGCCTGCCAGAGCTTGACGGCCGACGGGGTGAGGTCGTCGAACTCGTATCCTCCGGCCTTGCGCAGCGTGTCGTCGAGCGGCGCCAGCGCGCCGGAGGAGACGAAGTCGGGCGCCGAGCTCTCCAGGATCCAGGCCAGGTCGGGGGCGTTGCCCCCGGCGATCTGGGTGGTCAGGGTCGTGGTGTAGCTCTCGAACGGGATGGGGTCGAACTTGATCTCGCCGACGTCGGGGTGGGTCTTCTTGTACTCGGCGGCGATCTCGTTGAACAGCTTCAGGTGGGCCTCGTTGGAGGTCCAGATCGTCATGCGCAGCGGCTGCGGGCCCTGTGCGGCGGGGGTGGCGTCGCCGCCCCCGCCGCACGCCGTCAGGGTGAGCAGCGCCGCCAGCGCGACGGCCGCGGGCTTTCCGAATGGTTTCATGATCCGATCTCCTTGCTGGGAATCCCCCGGCGGTCGTGGTGGGTGACCGGTCGCCCGGCCGGTGCCGCTCGTCCGGTCAGTAACCGGTCACCTGCGGCCAGCGCAGCTCGACGCCGTCGCGGGTGAGCCGCCGCTGGAAGTCGGCGAGCAGGCCCTCGTCCTCGCGTACGGCGTGCGGGGTGGTGGCGTTGTCCAGGCAGAAGGCCGCGAGGGCGCCCGCGGCCTCGCCGACGTTCCACTCCACCGGGTGCAGGCGGTAGGCCCCGTTGGTGATGTGGGTGGTGCCGATGTTCTTGGACGCGGGCAGCAGGTTGGTCATCCGCTGCGGGACGAGCGCGCCGAGGGGGATCTCGAACGGCGAGCTCGCCACGTCGATGTAGTTGTCTCCCCCGGTAGAGGGGTGCAGGTCGATGCGGTACATCCCCACCCCGACGGAGTCGGCGTAGTTCACCGCGCCCTTGTCGCCGCGCACCGCGAGCGACAGGTCCTGCTCGGCCACGGTGTACAGGGCGCGGACGCGGCGCGACTCACGGATGTAGGGTGCCTGGGCCAGCCCGCCCTCGCCGCCGCCGGTGACGTCGCCGCGCAGGCGCAGGCCGGGGAAACCGGTCCCGCCGTCGGCGCGCGGCGCCTCGGTCTGCATCCAGTACAGCACCGAGCGGGACAGCTCCCGGGCGGCCGCCACGTGCGCGGCGGCGTCCGGCACGTCGATGACCGGCCCCTCCAGGTAGTCGATCATCGGCCAGTTGACCAGCGTGATGTCGCTGTCGTAGGCACCGTCGGCGAAGTTGCGCCGCGCGGCGATCCTGCGGAACGTCCACAGGTTCGCGTCGCCGGGGTTGAGCCGCTGGTCGGCCTCCACCAGCAGCGGGTCGTCGTCCGGGTTGGGGGTGAAGGAACGTTCCACGATCTCCAGGGTCCTGGGGTGCGGGCAGCGCCAGGACAGCAGCCGGTCGCCCCAGAAGTCGGGCTGGTAGCTCCTCCAGAACTCGTAGGCGGCGGGCCTGTCGATGGTGTGGTCGCCGTCGACGTGGTCGATCGCGAAGCACACCGAGACGGCCTGCATGTTCATCGGCTGGGCCTCGGCGGGCGCGCTCGGCTCGCCGGTGTCGCCCTGCGACTCGAACCCCGTCACGTACTCGGTGCCGGTCAGCGGCAGCAGCTCACCCGTCTCGGTGGCGTCCAGCACGTACGGCGCGACGGCCGTGACCTCCCCGCCCCCGTCCCGGTGCTCCAGGCGCACGGACCGCACCCGGTCGCCGTCGACCTCCGCGCCGACCGGTCGGTACGGCTGCAGCACGCGCAGCCGCCCCGAACCCCGGTAGGGCGCGAGCATGGCCTCGATCACCGCGACCGCGACGCGCGGCTCGTGACACAGGCGGCTCACGTGCCCGGCGCCCGGGTTCAGCTCCCGCCAGCCCCGCGACCGCGCGGTCAGCGGATAGTGGTCGCGGTAGTAGCGGCGGATGCCGTCGCGCAGCGCCCGGTAGGAGGCCGTGACGCCGAACCGCTCCACCCAGGAGTGCTCGTCCGGCGGCACGGCCTGGCTGGTCAGCTGCCCGCCGAGCCAGTCGTACTCCTCGGTCAGGATCACGGTGCGGCCGGCCCGCAACAGCGCCAGGGCGGCGGCGACGCCACCCAGCCCTCCGCCGACGACCACCGCATCCGCCGATATCTCAACCACGTCGGGGGTCTCTCCCATCATCGTCGTTCTCACCGCGTTCTCGCCGTTCTCGGCGCTCTTGCCGGTCTCAGCACTCTTGGTGCTCTTGGTGCTTTCGGCGCTCGTGGCGCTCTCACTGTTCGATCAGCTCCGGACCGGTGCGAGCGTGGATCCCTCGACCAGCTCGCAGGCCAGCAGTTCCTGCGGCGTTCCCCCTCCGCTCTCCAGCACTTCCGCCAGCAGCTCGACGGCCCTGCGGCCCATCTCGCGCCGGGGGATGCGGAACCCGGTGAGGTCGACGTCGACGCGGACGGGCCTGGTCGGAGCGCCCAGCGCGAGGATCGACAGGTCGCCGGGGATCGCGAGGCCCCGCTCGTCCGCCGCGTGCATGATCGCCACGGCGTCGGCGGGCTCCTCGACGAAGGCCGCGGTCACCCCGGCGGCCGACAGCTCCCCCAGTGTTTCCTCGGGGGTCCTGCCGGTGACCGGCACGTGCACCCCCTCGGCCCCGACGGCGGCCACCGCCTCGCGGAAGCCGCGCATGCGGTCGGCCGGCGACTCGGCACCCGCCCCGGTGCCGACGTAGGCCAGCCTCCGGTGGCCGAGATCGGCCGCCCTGTCGACCAGGGCGCGCACCGCGGGCGAGTAGTCGGCGCCCACGTACGGCACCGGAGCGCCCGCGTCGTCACGGCGGCCGATGGAGACGAAGGGGATGCCCTCCGCCAGCAGCCGGGCCAGGTCATCGCGGTCGACCGCGCGCCCGAGGAGCACGCAGCCGTCGGCCAGCCGCACCCGGCTGTCCTCGTTGAAGATCCGGCGCCGCTCCCCCGCGGCCTTGGCGCTGGTGAACAGCAGCAGGTCGCAGCCCATCTCCTCGGCGCACTCCTCGATGCCGAGCAGGAAGGGGTGGTAGAAGTCGGCGCTCGCGGTCGGGAAGACCGCCTCGTAGGTGAAGACACCCATGATGCGGTTGCGCCGATCGGCGAGCCGCCTGGCGATCGGATCGGCGACGTATCCGGTCTCCCTGATCACCCTCAGCACCCGCTCGCGCGTCTCCGGGGCGATGCGCACCTCGGCGTCGGTCCGGTTGTTGAGGACGAGCGACACCGTCGTCTGGCTCACCCCCGCGATGCGGGCGATGTCCTGCTGGGTGAGTCGGCGGCCGGGGGAGGTCACGATCCGTAGCGTCCCATCTGGTGATAATGCGCATTAGCGGGGTTGGGACGTCATCCTGCAATCAGCCACCGGATCCTGTCAAGAGCCAGGAGACAGGATCATGGAATGGAAATTTCTCCGGTGATAATCCGTATTAGCACCTTGACGAGCAAACACGCCTGACCGAACCTTTGCGATCAGAGAGATGTCCTCACCATCACTCACGGTGAAAGTTGTCGCGAAGGGACAGTCAATGTCTGAACCCCTCCTGGACCGCCGCGGACTCCTGCGCGCGGCGGTCGGCGCCGGCGTGGCCGGCGGTCTCGGGCTCGCCCTCCCCGGGGCGGCCACGGCGGCGATCGCGCCGGCCGGTACGGCAGCCGCGCTGGGACCCGCCGGATTCCCCACCTACCAGTACATCGGCACGCCGTTCGACAAGGCGAGCCTGCGCTACAACCCGACCAACGAGCTGATCTTCCCCTGCATCCGGGGCATGTACGACAAGATCGCGAGCCCGCTGGGGCGCTACTACCTCTACTACGCCCCGCACGACAGGCCGGGCGGCATCTGCCTGGCCTACGGCAACTCGCTCGGCGGCCCGTTCACCGAGTATCCGAACAACCCGATCATCTCCAACGTCTGGTCACCGCACTACTCGGTCAGCCACGTCTCGTCGCCGCACATCATCTGGAACGCCGCCAACCGGCAGTTCTACATGTACTTCCACGGCGAGAACAACACCACCCGGATGGCCTGGTCGACCAACGGCGTGAACTTCACCTACCACGGCACGGTGCTGACCACCGCGGCGATCCCCGGATCGACGGAGACCTCCTACGCCCGGGTCTTCGAGCACGCGGTCCCGGGGCTGGGCAACAAGTACGTCATGGTCTTCATGGGCGTCACCGGCGGCTCCCGCAAGATCTTCTGGGGCTGGTCCTCCAACGGCAAGGACTGGCAGTTCGACCCGACCCCGCTGGTCTCGCCCGGACCCGACAGCCAGAGCGACCTGTCCGGGCCGTCCCTGCTCAAGCGCAACGGCACGGCGTACGTCGTCTACCACGGCAACAGCGGGAACATGTTCCTCACCGAGGTGGGCAACGCCTTCGACCGTGAGGTCCACCTCGGCGTCTTCCACCGGCCCCTGACCGGGGCCCCCGACAACCGCCGCAGCGCCGCGCCCTCCTTCGGCACCGACGGCGGCGTGGAGTACATGTTCTACGAGGCGGGACAGCGGAGCGGGTCGACGATCGCCGTCGCCCGCGCCGTCTAGACCGCGCGTTCCCGGACGGCCCCCGGCGGAGCCGTCCGGACCACGGGTCCCGCGCGCCGGACGTTGCCGGGGTGCCGGGCGAGCTCGCCCGGCACCCCGGCGCGCACGGTCAGGGGCGGCGACGACGGGCACCGGTTGCTAATTCGTTACCTTCCATCCAGGTGCGTGGCACGATATACAGGTGTTACAAAGCCAATTAATTGCTATTGGAGACAAATAAAGCACCGAGCACCACGGCAACCAGCGCGGCGGCGCGCGCCTTGCCTGACTTACCCCCCAAGGTCAGGAAGGGACTCTCATGGCACAACGTTCCCGGCTCTGGAGCCGGCTCCGCTCCACGACGCCCCCGGTCGCGGGCGACCCCGCGGCGGCTCCGGCGCGGCGATCCCCCGCCGCACCGAGCCTCGCGGGCGCGAGGACGGTCAGGCGAAAGCTCGCCCGAGGTGGCCTGGCGACCGTCGTGGCCGCGATGGCCGGCGCGACCATGTTCGTTCCCACGGCCGCCGAGGCCGCCGACCCCGCCTACCAGGTGCTGGTCTTCTCCAAGACGGCCGGTTTCCGGCACGACTCGATCCCCGCGGGCCTCCAGGCGATCCGCGACCTGGGCGCGTCCAACAACTTCACCGTCACCGCCACCGAGGACGCCGCGGCCTTCACCACGGCCAACCTGACTCGTTTCAAGGCGGTGGTGTTCCTCAGCACCACCGGTGACGTGCTCAACGGCACCCAGCAGACCGCCTTCGAGTCCTACGTCAACGGGGGCGGCGGCTACGTCGGCATCCACGCCGCCGCCGACACCGAGTACGACTGGCCGTACTACGGCAACCTGGTGGGCGCCTGGTTCAAGGGGCATCCCGCGCCCCAGCAGGCGACGGTCAGGACCGAGGACCGCGCGCACGCGGCCACCGCCCACCTGGGGGCGACCTGGTCGAGAAGCGACGAGTGGTACAACTACCGCACCAACCCGCGCAACAGCGCGCGAGTGCTGCAGAACCTCGACGAGGGCAGCTACAGCGGCGGCGACATGGGCGACCACCCGATCACCTGGTGCCGTCCGATGGCGTCCGGCCGCTCGTTCTACACCGGGCTCGGTCACACCGCGAGCTCCTACGGCGAGCCGGGCCTCCGGTCGCTGCTGCTCGGCGGCATCCGGTACGCGGCCGGGATGGCCAAGGCCGACTGCCGCCCGGAGACCGGCTACACGAGCCTGTACAACGGCTCGACCACCGGCTGGACGCAGAGCGGCCCGGGCGGCTTCACCAACGCCGACGCCACCCTCACCTCCACCGGAGGCATGGGCGTGCTGTGGTACTCGGCGAAGAAGTACTTCTCCTACTCGCTGAAGCTGGACTGGAGGGTCGCCGGAGACGACAACTCGGGCGTCTTCGTGGGCATGTCGGCCTCCGACCCCACGAACACCTCCAAGGGGTACGAAGTCCAGATCGACGCCACCGACGCCGTCGACCGCACCACCGGGTCCATCTACGCGATCAAGTCCGCCGACATCGCGGCCCGCGACGCGTCCCTGAACCCGCCGGGCGCGTGGAACACCTACGAGCTCCTCGTCCAGGGCGAGCGGCTCCAGGTCTTCCTCAACGGCACCAAGATCAACGACTTCACCAACACCGACCCGGCCCGCAGCATCCGCGAGGGGCACGTCGGCATCCAGAACCACGGCACGGGCGACGACGTCTCCTTCCGCAACGTCCGGATCAAGGAGCTGGGCGGCACCGGCCCGATCCAGACCACGGCCGAGGCGGAGTCCTACACCTCGAACTCGGGCGTGCAGATCGCCGACCACGGCCCGGCCAGCGGCGGCAGGACGGCCGGGTTCATCGAGAACGGCGACTGGGTCGGCTACTCGTCGATCAGCACGGCGGGCGCCACCGCCTTCGGCGCCCGCATCTCCTCCGCCGGATCCGGCGGCACCATCCAGGTCCGCTCGGGGTCGGCCACCGGGACCGTCCTCGGTTCGGTCGCCGTACCGAACACCGGAGGGTGGGAGACCTTCCAGAACGTCTCCACCCCGCTGACCGGATCGGCCTCGGGACCGCTGTTCCTCACCTTCACCGGGGGCGGCGGCTTCCTGTTCGACGTCGACACCGTCACCCTCACCCGGTGAACCGCGGCTCGTGGCGCGCCACCCCGGCGCGCCACGGGCCTCATCCGGTCGCGGGGCCCCGGGCCCGGTCTTTCCACCGCCGGGCGGGGAGCGTGGCGTGAGGAGGTCCCGGAGGACCTCCGCGCGGCCGTCAGGTCGCCACGTCGGCCAGGCGGTCGACCTGGTCGGCGTCACGGGCCCAGCAGTAGAGCACCACCTCGTCGGCGCCGAGGTCCGCGAACGCGGTGATCGCGTCACGGATCCGCTCCGGCGTGGTGAGCATGTTCTCGACGACCCGGGTGGTGTCACCCAGGAAGCCGTAGTAGGAGGTGATCTCCTCCTCGGCGTCCTGGACGGTGCCCTCGGGGCCGAGGGCGACGTTGACCTGCGCGACCATGCGAGGCCGTCCGTACCGTCCCGCCTCGGTCCAGGACCTCTCGACCTCACGCATGAACCCGCCGGCCATACCGGCGGGCGCGGCGCACAGGTACCCGTCCCCCCATCGGGCGACGCGTTCCAGGGCCGCGGGGGCGAAGGCCCCGATCAGGACCTCCGGACCGCCCTCGCGGAGGGGGGCCGGGCCGATCGGGCCGACCTCCTCGCTGTAGGGCTCACCGGACCAGACGCGCCGCAGCGTCTCCAGCTGCCTGTCGAGCCGGTGGCCGCGCCCCCGGACGTCGACCCCGGCGGCGAGATAGTCGTCCTGGCGCGTGCCGATCCCGACACCGAGGGTGAACCGGCCCTCGGACAGCCGGTCCAGGGTCGCGACCTGCTTGGCGAGCAGCGCCGACTGACGAAGGGGGCCGAGCAGCACCTCGGTCTGCACGCGGATCCGCGAGGTGGCGCCCGCGATGGCCGCCAGCGTGATCAGGGGCTCGGGGTTCGCGTAGACGAGACGGTCGAGCAGGCCGAGGGTGGTGAAGGGGCCGGCGTCGGCGCGCCTGGCCCAGGAAAGCAGCGACAACGGGTCGCAGGTGGGCAGGCCGAGACCTACGTTCATGGGATTCCAACCTCCGGAAGGGCATGCGGGAACGACTGCCGCCCCTCCATCACCTCGCACGGCCACCGTGCGCGGCGCGCTCCCGTACTGCGACGTCTTTCCGGGGAGCGCGATCCTTGGAGTACCACCATTCTACCCACACCGGACACGCGACACCCCGCCGGCCTCCCCTGCCCCACGTTCGCGCCCGCGCGGGTCCCGCGGGCACGCCCGCCCGCGCGCCGCGCCGGACGAAGCCGCCGCTCCCCGGGCCGGCTCATCGGGAGGATCGCTTGGATATGATCTTGCGGTGGCAGGCTCGATGTCGGCGCGGCGTCGAGCCCGCCCCCACGGCCGAAGGGCCCTCCCCCACGTGCGCCGCCGACGGCCGAGGCCCCGCCCCGCCGTTTTTGTCACCGCCTGACAAACGAACCCCCCTCGCCCACGGCTAGTCTGGACGGGCCCCGAGTCCACGAGCCGCTACGCGACCAAGACCACACCAGCCGCATGCCACACCACCCCGGCGAGCGCGTTTGTGCGAGCCCCACAACTCCGGCCGCGAAACACGCTTAGTCCCCACCATTCCGGTATCCGGGGGCAGCCGAGAGTATGTACCCCGGTTGGGGCCGGGGACGGTCGCCGTGTTCACCGTCTTCGAAAGGCTCGCTCAGTGTTCAGTCGTGTCGCCATCGTCAACCGCGGCGAAGCCGCCATGCGGCTCATCCACGCCGTTCAGGACCTAGCCGCGGAGACGGGAACACGGATCGAGACCGTCGCCCTGTACACCGACTCCGACCGGACGGCCACGTTCGTCCGGGAGGCCGACATCGCCTACGACCTGGGGCTCGCCGCGAACCGGCCCTATCTGGACCACGCGGTCCTCAGGAAGGCCCTGGTCGAGACCGGCGCCGACGCGGCCTGGGTCGGCTGGGGCTTCGTGGCCGAGGACCCGGCGTTCGCCGACCTGTGCGCCGAGATCGGCGTGACGTTCGTCGGCCCGGGCTCCGAGGCGATGCGCAGGCTGGGCGACAAGATCGGCTCGAAGCTGATCGCCGAAGAGGTCGGCGTGCCCGTCGCGCCGTGGAGCCGCGGCCCGGTGGAGACGCTGGAGGACGCGAAGGCGGCGGCGGACCGGATCGGCTACCCCCTGATGCTGAAGGCGACCGCGGGCGGCGGTGGCCGGGGTATCCGGATGGTCTCCGACGCCGACGAGCTGACCCGGGCCTACGAGCTGACGCGCCAGGAGGCCGCGCGCGCGTTCGGCAGCGGCGTCGTGTTCCTGGAGCGCCTGGTGACGGGCGCCCGGCACGTCGAGGTGCAGGTCATCGCGGACGGGCAGGGAACCGCGTGGGCGCTGGGCGTGCGCGACTGCTCCGTGCAGCGGCGCAACCAGAAGATCATCGAGGAGTCCGCCTCCCCGGTCCTCGACGCCGGGCAGGTCGCCGAGCTGAAGGCGGCGGCGGAGCGGCTCGTGCTCGCGGTCGACTACCGGGGCGCGGGCACCGTCGAGTTCCTCTACCACCCCGGTGAGCGGCTGTTCGCGTTCCTCGAGGTCAACACGCGCCTGCAGGTCGAGCACCCGATCACCGAGATCACCACCGGCGTCGACCTGGTGAAGGCCCAGCTGCACGTCGCGGCGGGCGGCAAGCTCGACGGTGACGCGCCCGAGGAGTGGGGTCACGCCGTCGAGGCGCGCCTCAACGCCGAAGACCCCGACCGCGACTTCGCGCCCTCCCCCGGCCGGATCGCGCGGCTGGCGCTGCCCAGCGGCCCCGGCATCCGGGTGGACACCGGGTTCAGCGAGGGCGACACGATCCCCGCCGACTTCGACTCGATGATCGCCAAGATCATCGCGCACGGCCGTGACCGCACGGAGGCGTTGGCCCGCCTGCGCCGCGCGATGACGCAGACGACCGTCATCATCGAGGGCGGCGTGACCAACAAGGGCTTCGTCCGCATGCTGCTCGACGAGCCCGCGGTGATCGACGGGTCCGCCGACACCGGCTGGATCGACCGCGTGCGCGCCCGGGGCGCCCTCGTGTCGCACCGGCACTCCGCGATCGCGCTGATCGCCGCCGCCGTCGAGGCCTACGAGGACGAGGAGACCGTGACGCGGCAGCGCTTCCTGTCCACCGCGCACGGCGGCCGTCCGCAGTCGCAGCACGAGAGCGGCCGCGCGCTGGAGCTCAAGCTCCGCGACGTCGGCTACCGCGTCCAGGTCGCCCGCACCGGCGGCCACCGGTTCCGCATCGGCATCTCGGCGGGCGGCCCCGAGCACGCGGCCGACGTCGACATCGAGCGCTTCGACGAGCACAGCGGCCAGATCACCGTGAACGGCGTCCGTTTCAAGGTCGTCACGAGCACTCACGGCCCGATCCACCTGGTCGAGGTCAACGGCGTCACGCACCGGATCAGCCGCGACGAGGGCGGCATCGTGCGCTCGCCCGTGCCCGCGCTCGTGGTGGCCACGCCGCTGCAGGCCGGCGACGAGGTCGAGGCGGGCGCGCCGCTGCTCGTGGTCGAGAGCATGAAGATGGAGACCGTGCTGCGCGCACCGTTCCGCGGGCGCGTGCGGGAGCTCGCGGTGTCGGTCGGCAGCCAGGTGGAGGCGGGCGCCCGCCTGCTCCGCCTGGAGCCCCTGGGCGACGGCGACGAGGCGGCCGGTCCCGCGACCGTGGTGAGGGAGGTCGAGCTGGACCTGCCGCCCGAGCCGGTGGACGTGCCCGCGGCCGAGCGGGCCGCACGTGGCCTGCAGGACCTGCGCAGCCTCCTGCTGGGCTTCGACGTCGACTCGCAGGACGAGAGGCGCCTGCTCGCCGGCTACCTGGCCGCGCGCGCCGAACTCGTCGCGGAAGGCGAACACGAGCCGGCCGGTGAGGTCGAGCTGCTGCGCCTGTTCGCCGACCTGAGCGAGCTGAGCCGCAACCGGCCCGCCGGCGAGGAGTCGAAGTCCGGCTCCGCGGTGCACAGCCCCCGCGAGTACTTCCACACGTACCTGCAGTATCTCGACCCGGACCGGTCGGCGCTGTCGGAGAGCTTCCGGCAGCGGCTCACGCACGTGCTGTCCCGCTACGGCGTCGAGGGCCTGGACCGCACGCCGGAGCTGGAGGACGCGGTCTTCCGGATCTTCCTGGCCCAGCGGCGCGCGTCCGCCGACGTCGCCGTGGTGACGACCCTGCTGCGCCAGTGGGCGAACGAGGCCCCGCCCGCCGAGGCGGACCGCGTCACCGTCGGCCTGGCGCTGGAACACCTGGTCGCCGCCACCCAGGTGCGGTTCCCCGCCGTCGCGGACCTGGCGCGCGGCGTCGTGTTCGCCTGGTTCGCCCAGCCGCTGCTGCGCCGCACCCGGGCCAAGGTCTACACGGCCGTACGCAAGCACCTGCGCCACCTCGACCAGCACCCGGACGCGCCCGACCGCGCCGAGCGGATCTCCGCCATGGTCGCCAGCGCCGAGCCGCTCGTGCGGCTGGTCGGCCAGCGGATCGGCCGCGAGGGCGCCGACCCCGTACCGCTGCTGGAGGTGCTGAGCCGCCGCTACTACGGCAACCGCGCGCTCAGCAACATCCGGGTGAGCAAGGTGGCGGGCTGCACGTTCTTCGTCGCCGACCACCGCACCTCGACCGGCGACGGCCGCGTCGTGGCCACCGCGGTCGACTTCCTGGCGCTGGCCGAGGCGCTCAAGGCGGTCGGCGAGTTCGCCGGTGACGGCGAGCTGGTGGCGGACGTCTACCTGACCTGGTCGGACGGTCCGAGCGACCCCGACGAGATGGCCGCGCGCCTGCGCGAGGTCCTGGTCGCGCAGCAGCCGTCGAACCGGATCGGCCGCATCGTCACGACCGTCGCCGGCAACAGCGGCGCCGTCATGCACCACCACTTCACCTTCCGGCCGTCCGCGGCCGGCTTCGTGGAGGAACGGCTGCTGCGCGGCCTGCACCCGCGCATCGCCGAGCGCATGCAGCTGGAGCGGTTGCGCGACTTCGACCTCACCCGGCTGCCCGCGCCCGACGAGGAGGTCTACCTCTTCCGGGCCTCGGCACGGCAGAACCCGTCCGACGAGCGCCTCGTCGCCCTGGGGCAGGTCCGCGACCTGACCCCGTTGCGCGACGACGAGGGCAGGCTCGTCGCGCTGCCCGCGGCCGAGAACATCCTGGCCACGTGCCTCGACGCGATCCGCCGGGCCAGGAAGCCCGGCGCGAAGACGTCCGCCACGAACCGGATCGTCATCTACGTGTGGCCGCCGACCGACCTCTCGCCGGACGACCTGAACACCGTGGCGAAGCGCGTGTTGCCGACGACGGCGGGCACGGGCCTGGAGGAGGTTCTGTTCCTCGGCAGGCGCCGCGACGGCGTCACCGGCGAGCTCGTCGACATCGCCGTCCGGATCGGCTACGACGTGGACTCCGGCGTGCGGCTGTCCATCGTGCCGCCGCCGGCCGAGCCCATCGAGCCGCTGGACGACTACCGCCAGGAGGTGCTGCGCGCGCACAGCCGCGGCACGCACCACCCGTACGAGCTGACCGGCATGCTCGCCGGGCCGTTCGGCTCCTTCACCGAGTACGACCTGGACGAGCACTCGAAGCTGGTACCGGTGAACCGGCCCAAGGGGCGCAACACCGCCGCGCTCGTCGCGGGGGTCGTCAGCACGCCCACGCCGCGCCACCCGGAGGGCATGACCCGCGTCGTGCTGCTGGGCGACCCGACGAAGGCGCTCGGCGCGCTGTCCGAGCCCGAGTGCGCGCGGGTGATCGCCGCGCTCGACCTGGCCGAGCGGATGCGGGTGCCGCTGGAGTGGTTCGCGCTCTCCGCGGGCGCCCGGATCTCGATGTCGTCCGGCACCGAGAACATGGACTGGGTGGCGGCCGCGCTGAAGCGGATCGTGAACTTCACCCAGGACGGCGGCGAGATCAACATCGTGGTCGCGGGCATCAACGTCGGCGCCCAGCCGTACTGGAACGCCGAGGCCACGATGCTCATGCACACCAAGGGCATCCTGGTGATGACGCCGGACTCCGCGATGGTGCTGACGGGCAAGCAGTCGCTCGACTTCTCCGGTGGCGTGTCGGCCGAGGACAACCACGGCATCGGCGGGTACGACCGGATCATGGGCCCGAACGGCCAGGCACAGTACTGGGCGCCGGACATCCGCGGTGCGCGGGAGGTCCTGATGTCCCACTACGACCACAGCTACGTCGCGCCGGGGGAGAGCGGGCCGCGCAGGACGGTCACCGGCGACCCGGTGGACCGCGACGTGTCGACGTTCCCGCACTCCGTGCCGGACAGCGACTTCACGACGGTGGGCCAGATCTTCTCCGTCGAGTCCAACCCGGACCGCAAGAAGCCGTTCGACATCCGCACCGTCATGCGCGCGCTGTCCGACCAGGACCACCCCGTGCTGGAGCGGTGGGCGGGCATGGCCGACGCGGACACCGCCGCCGTCCAGGACGTCCACCTCGGTGGCCGGCCGGTGTGCCTGCTGGGCATCGAGTCCCGCTCCGTGCCGCGCCGCGGATTCCCGCCCACCGACGGCCCCGACACCTACACCGCGGGCACCCTGTTCCCGCGGTCGTCCAAGAAGGCCGCCCGGGCCATCAACGCCGCCAGCGGGAACCGTCCGCTGGTCGTGCTGGCCAACCTGTCGGGGTTCGACGGCTCGCCCGAGTCGATGCGCAAGCTGCAGCTGGAGTACGGCGCGGAGATCGGCCGCGCGGTGGTGAACTTCAAGGGCCCCATCGTGTTCTGCGTGATCTCGCGGTACCACGGCGGCGCGTTCGTGGTGTTCTCCAAGGCGCTCAACCCGAACATGACCGTGCTCGCGGTCGAGGGCTCGTTCGCCTCGGTGCTCGGCGGTGCCCCGGCCGCCGCGGTGGTCTTCGCGCGCGACGTCGACAAGCGGACCGGCAACGACCCCCGCGTGCTCGCGCTCGCCGCCCGGGTCGCGGAGGCGCCGGCCGCCACGCGGGTCGCGCTGGCCGCCGAGCTGGCCGAGCTGCGGTCGTCCGTGCGGGCCGAGAAGCTCACCGAGGTGGCCACCGAGTTCGACCGCGTGCACAGCATCCAGCGGGCGGTCGACGTCGGCTCGGTGGACGCGATCATCAGCTGCGCCGAGCTGCGGCCACGGATCATCGAGGCGGTCGAGAAGGGCCTCGCCCGGCAGGGCTGACCCCGCGAGGACGCCCCCGCTGGAGCCGGTCGCCAGGGGCGGACCGGCTCCAGCGGCGCGTCACCTCAGGGTCATCCCCTGGTCCACTTCTGGTTGGTGCCGCCGTGGCAGCTCCAGATGTGCACCTTGGTGCCGTTGGCGGTGCCGTAGCCGGACACGTCCAGGCACTTGCCGCTTCCGACCGCGGTGATGGTGTTGTCGGAGTTCAGGCGCCACTTCTGGTTGTTCTGGCCGTTGCAGTCCCAGATGAGCACCGCGGCGCCGTCGGCGGTCCCGCCACCGTTCACGTCCAGGCACTTGTTGCCGTACACCCGCAGCTCGCTGGAGGCGGTCGAGGTCCATTGCTGGTTGGACCGCCCGTTGCAGTCCCAGATGTTCACCGCGGCGCCGTTGGCCTGCGAGGCGCCGGAGACGTCCAGGCACCGGCCCGACGCCGTGCCCCGCAACGCGCTCGTGTTGGCGGTCGGGGTCGGGGTCGGCGTGGGCGTGGGCGTCGGGGTGGGCGTCACGTTGGTCAGTTCCTTGATGCGGATGTTGCGGAACGCCGCCACGTCGGGGGACCCGTGGTTCTGGATGCCGATGTAGCCCTGCTGCAGTGAGCGGACCGGGTCGGTGTTGGTGAAGTCGTTAATCTTCGTGCCGTTCAGGAACACCTGCAGCCGCTCACCCTCCACCAGCAGCTCGTAGGTGTTCCACTGGCCCGGCGGGTTCAGCGCCGCGTCGCGTGCGGCGATGTCCGCCGCCTTGAACCCGTAGATCGCGCCTGTCGTCTTGTCCGCGCTGTCGGTCGCGTCGATCTGCACCTCGTGGCCGGTGTTGAGTGCCGTGTTCGGGTCGGTGGTGGACGGGAACCCGACGACCACCCCGGAGTTGGAGTCGCCGTTCAGCCTCCAGTCGAGCTTGAGCGAGTAGGAGCGGAACTCCTTGGCGCTGTACCAGAGCATGCCCATGCCGCCCTGGGAGGTCAGCGTGGCGGAGCTGTTGGTGAACGACCCCGGCCCGGCCTGCGACCAGCCCGTCGTCGACCCGTTGTACAGCGCCGTGTAGCCGGTCTCCGGGCGGCAGTCGGCGTTGGTCGCCTTGGCCGCGTAGCGGATCCCGCCCAGCAGCAGCGTGCGGAAGTTCGAGTCCGCGTACGACTCCTGGGTGTGTCCCAGGCCGGTGTAGAACGAGCGGCCCGAGGACTGGGGACGGCACCAGGTGATCGGGTGGTCGCCCATGCCGCCGCCGCTGTAGGTGCTCTCGTCCAGGTTCTGCAGGACCCGCACGTTCGGGCGGGGGTTGCTCCGGAAGCTGTACCACTCGTCGGTCCGCGTCCAGGTCGTCCCCAGGTGGGCGGTCGCGGCGTGCGCCCGGTTCTCGTTGCGTACGGTGGCCTGCTGGATCGCCGGGTGGCTGTTGAACCAGGCGCCCACCAGCTGCCCGTAGTACGGCCAGTTGTACTCGGTGTCGGCGGCCGAGTGCACCCCGACGTAACCGCCCCCGCCGTCCACGTACGACTGGAAGGCGGACTGCTGGCTGTCGTTCAGCACGTCACCGGTGGTGTTGAGGAACACCACCGCCTTGTACCGGGCGAGGTTGGACGTGTTGAAGACGCCGGCGTCCTCGGTGGCGGTGACGGCGAAGTCGTTGGCGGACCCCAGGTCGCGGATGGTCTGGATCCCGACGGGGATCGCGTCGTGCCGGAACCCGGCCGTCTTGGAGAAGACCAGCACCTCGAAGGCGGCGGCCTGGGCGGGGACGGCGGGGATCAGGGTCGTGGCGGCGGTGGCGGCGAGCGCCACCGCGGCCAGCGACAGGCGTCGCAGCACGGAGGTCCTCCGGCCGCCACCCCCGGTGCGCCCGAGCGCGGCGGGGGTCAGATGTCGAAGCATGGCTGTCCTTCCGTCGTGACGCCCGGTGCGGCCCTTTCGGCGATGAGCCGGGCCGCTCCGGGCGCCACATTGATGACGTGCTCGTGGTGTGGTCGAGGTCGCGTGGTGTGGCGGATCGCCTAGACGCGGGTCCACTTCTGGTTGTTGGCGCCCAGGCAGGTCCAGATGTACACCTTGGTGCCGTTGGCGGTGCCGCTGCCGGACACGTCCAGGCACTTGCCGCTGCCGATCCCGGTGATGGTGCCGTCGGAGTTGAAGCGCCACTTCTGGTTGTTCTGGCCGTTGCAGTCCCAGATGAGCACCGCGGTGCCGTCCGCCGTCCCGGCCCCGTTCACGTCCAGGCACTTGTTGCCGTACACCCGCAGCTCACCCGAGCTGTTGGAGGTCCACCGCTGGTTGGTCCCCCCGTTGCAGTCCCAGATGTTCACCGCGGCGCCGTTGGTCTGCGAGGCGCCGGAGACGTCCAGGCACCGGTTCGACCCGACCCCCCGCAACGCGCTCGTGTCACCGGAAGGCGTCGGGGTCGGAGTCGGGGTGGGGGTGGGGGTCGTGCCGGTGCCGAAGGTGAAGGCGTCCAGGTCGAACAGGTAGCCCTGGCCGGTCGAGCCGCGGAAGACGAGGTACAGCGTCGTGGCGCCGCTCGGCGCGCCGCTCAGGTTGGCCGAGACGTCGGCGAAGGTCTCCCAGCTACCGGTGCTCGTTACGGTCGCCGTTCCCAGCAGCGTGCCCGTGGCCGAGCCCGCCCGGACCTCGATCCGGCCGCCCGCGCCCGCCGAGGACACCCGCGCGGTGAACCTGTTGGCGTTGCTCAGGTTGTACGGCTGGAAGGAGACCCAGTCGCCGTCGTCGACGAAGCCCACGGTCTTGCCGCCCTCGGCGGTGGTGTGGTCGGCCGTCTGCACGCCCTGCTGGGCGCCGAAGTGCTCGCCCTGCCGGTGCCGTGGCTGCAGCGTCCGACTGCTGGTGGCGGTCAGGCCGCCCCCGTCGGTGTAGGAGGCCACGAAGACGCCGTAGATGTTCGCCGCGGTGTCGTGCTCGCCGTCGACCGGCACCGCGATGGAGCCGCTGCAGCCGGTCCTGGAGGTGATCTCGTGGGCATGGCTGTCATGGCCGAGCGAGTAGGTCACCGTCACTCTCGAACAGTCGATCGTGCCGTCCTCCGGATCGCTCACGTTGACCTGGAACGGCACCGTGTCGCCGAAGGAGAACAGCTGGCCGTCGCCGGGGGTCGTGAGCGTCACGGTCGGGGCCGTGTTGCCGACGGACACGGCGACGCTCGCGCCTCCGGGCAGCCCCTGCGGGTCGCGGACGGTGAGCGTGGCGGTGTACGAGCCGTTGGCCGTGTAGGTCTTGGTCGGGTTGGCGGCGGTGGAGGTGGTGCCGTCGCCGAAGTTCCACGAGTACGTCAGCGCGCCGCCCTCGGGGTCGGAGCTGCCCGCCGAGGAGAAGTTCACCGTCAGCGGAGCCGGTCCCGAGGTCTTATTGGCCGAGGCCTTGGCGATCGGGTTGCGGTTGGCGGCCTGGCCGATGTACTCGATCCGGTAGAGCGCCTGGTTGTTGCTTCCGGTGCCGTAGTCCAGCACGTACAACGCCCCGTCGGGACCGAAGGCCATGTCCATCACCTGCGTCCCCGACCAGGGGAACGCGGAGATCTCCCCGTAGCCGCCGTCGCTCCTCACCTCGATGGCCTTGATCCAGCGGCGGCCGTACTCGCCGGCGAAGAACCGTCCGTCGAGAACCTGGGGGAACTTGACACTGGAGTTCAGGTTCGGGTCGTACCGGTAGACCGGGCCGCCCATCGGCGACTCCGAGCCGCTGCCGAACTCCGGCGGCGAGCCGGAGTCACCGGCGTACTTGATCCACGCGGGCTTGGCCGGGGGCAGCGTGGTCAGGCCGGTGTTGCGGAAGGAGTTGTTGGTCGGGCCCCCCGCGCAGTTGTACTTCGGGCCGGTGCTGTTGGAGGAGAAGTTCCACTCGTTGTAGGTCTCGTTGGTGGAGTTGCCGCCCGTGCAGTACGGCCAGCCGTAGTTGCCGGCACTGGTGATGCGGTTGAACTCCACCTGCCCGCTCGGCCCACGGCTGGAGTTGGTCGACCCCGCGTCCGGCCCGTAGTCGCCCAGGTAGACGACGCCGGTCGCCTTGTCGACGCTCATCCGGAACGGGTTGCGAAGACCCATCGCGTAGATCTCCGGCCGCGTCCTCGCCGTCCCCGGCGCGAACAGGTTGCCGCTGGGGATCGTGTAGGTGCCGTCCGCCTGCGGCTTGATCCGCAGGAGCTTGCCGCGCAGGTCGTTGGTGTTTCCGGCCGAACGCTGGGCGTCGTACTGGGGATTGCGGTTGGTCCGCTCGTCCAGCGGGGAGTAGCCCGCCGACTCGAAGGGGTTGGTGTCGTCACCGGTGGTCAGATACAGGTTGCCCTGCGCGTCGAAGTCGAGGTCGCCGCCCGCGTGGCAGCACTGGCCACGGTCGTTGGCGACCCGCAGGACCACCTTCTCGCTGGCCGTGTCGAGCGTCTCATCCGACTTGAGGGTGAACCGCGACAGGTAGAACTCGCCCTTCCACTGGTCGAACTGCGCCTGGGTGCCAGTGGACGGGGCGTCGCCGGTCGGCGTGCTCAGCCGGGGCGAGTAGTACAGCCAGACGTACCGGTTCGTGGCGAAGCCCGGATCGACCGCCACTCCCTGGAGGCCCTCCTCGTCGTGGGCGTAGACGTTGAGCCTGGCGGCCACCTTCGTGTTGCCGTTGACGTCGGTCACGCGCAACGTGCCGTCGCGGGCCGTGTGGAGGACCGATCGGTTCGGCAGCACGGCCAGTGACATCGCCTCGCCCAGCTCGTTGCCGCCCGACGCGAGCGGCACCTGCTGGTAGTCGGACGCCGGGATGTTCAGCGCGAGCGCCTGGTGCGACGAGCCCGCCCCGCCGGCGCCGGATGATGACGCG
Organism: Streptosporangium sp. G11; assembly: GCF_051192615.1. Taxonomy (NCBI): domain Bacteria; kingdom Bacillati; phylum Actinomycetota; class Actinomycetes; order Streptosporangiales; family Streptosporangiaceae; genus Streptosporangium; species Streptosporangium sp. G11. The sequence goes on along the minus strand of NZ_JBPJUQ010000063.1, from coordinate 7,886 downwards.
TGCGGGGTCTTGGTGGCCGCGAGGGTGGAGGCGACCGGGGCGGCGATGGTGAAGGCCGCGGCCAGCGCCGCGGCGACGATGCCGGTCAGGACCGGTCTGAGCGCCACGGCGGGCGAAGGTGGTTGCACGGTGGTTCCTTTGGGGGTGGGGGGTGGGTCGGTTCACGCCCTCCTCCTCAGGTGGGTGGTGCCCTCCTGAAGCGGAGACCGTCGCCGTACGGGGAGGTGTACGACGGCGGCCGGCCACGCGGATCCGGCTACGAGGTCGGCCGGATCATGCCACTTCGCGGCATGGTGACCGTGATCGGTGGGCCGGTGGAGGCGGCCTCCCGGCCATCACGACGCCGGCGGGGACGGCCACGCCGGATTGGGACCGGCCTCGTCCGCGGAGCTCGTTCGATCGGGCACGTGCTTCTCCCAGGATGGCGCGCCTCACCGGTGACACCATGCGAGAGGGCATGGTGAGGCGGGGTTGTGAATGTCGACATGGCCGACCACGACGCGAAGGGCCGTGAAGCGCCTCCACGTCCCGCTCACGTGATCCGCCGCGGAGGCACCGGAAGGAGCCTCCCGGAACCTCACTACCAATTACGTTCCGGTCACTTATGCCCGTCAAGGCCTTAAGCCTACTTATTTCACAATATGCACACTGAGATTTCGGCCGCGGTTAGTCGTTTTCGGCTGCGACCTGCGGTAATGCCCGCCACCGCGGCCACCCGCGCCGACCGGCCCGCATGAAAGGTTCAGATGTGTCGTACTGATCGGGCACCGTCCGATCCGCCGTGAAGGCGACCTCGACCGGTCGTACTCCTGCCGGCGACGGCGAGAAGGCGGCCGCCGGGCCGCCGGGAGGAGATCCGGCAGCGCTCTTCTCCCGCCCCCCGGCCCCGGCCGGTCATCGGCCGGACGACATCCGAACCGGTTCGATGTCAGGACGTTCGGGGCGGGCCGTGAGCGGGCGCGTAGGACAGGCGAACGTTCCTCCGGGCCCGGCTCCCGCGGGACGTGAGATCGCCGATGAGAGCCGCCGGGAGGAGCGTCCGGCAGGCGGCCGGGCAAGGCCGAGTCTTGACAAGCAGTCCAACAGTCGTATGTGCTTCGCTGTGCACCACCACTCCTCCCCTCCGGGGGATTCGGAACCTTGTCGAATCGGTTCGTATTCGTAGTGGCGACCGGCCCCTGAGCGGAGCCCCGCGGTCCTCCAAGCGCCTGTCTCCGCCACGCCCTACTCCCAAGGAGCACGACAATGCCCCCTTCCCCCATTCCGTTACCGGGCCGCGTGACGCGTGGGCGGCGCTCTCGAACGGCCGTCATCGCCTCTGTCGTGGCGGTGCTGACGACCGTCCTGGCCACCGGCCTCACCTGGTGGGCACCGGCCTCGGCGGCGACCACGCCACTGGTGGGCACGGCGTCGGGCCGGTGCCTGGACGTCGTCGGCGCCTCGCAGGCCAACGGCGCCGCGGTGAACATCTGGGACTGCAACGGCCAGAACAACCAGCAGTGGACCTCGACCGACGCGAGCGAGCTTCGGGTGTACGGCGGCAAGTGCCTGGACGTCAACACCGCGGGCACCGCCGACGGCACCGCGGTGATCATCTGGGACTGCAACGGCCAGAACAACCAGAAGTGGCGCCTGAACAGCGACGGCACCATCACCGCGATCGGAAGCGGCAAGTGCCTGGACGTGTCCGGCTACGGCACCGCCAACGGCACCAAGGTGCACATCTGGAGCTGCCACGGCGGCACCAACCAGAAGTGGACCACCGGAACCCAGCCCACGCCGACGCCGACGCTGACCCCGACGCCGCCCCCGCCCGGCGCGCGCCCGTGTGACATCTACGCCTCGGGCGGCACTCCGTGCGTGGCCGCGCACAGCACGACGCGGGCGCTCTACGGCGCCTACAGCGGCAACCTTTACCAGGTCAGGCGCTCCTCCGACAGCACGACCCGGAACATCGGCGTCCTGACCGCGGGCGGTGTCTCCAACGCCGCGGCGCAGGACTCGTTCTGCACCGGCACCACATGCGTCATCACGGTCCTGTACGACCAGTCCGGGCGGGGCAACGACCTGTGGTACCAGGGATCCAGCATGGTCCCCGGCTCCCCGCAGAGCAGGCCCGCGACCGCGACCACCGAGTCGCTCACCGTCGGCGGCAACAAGGCCTACTCCCTCTACATCAACCCCGGCAACAGCTACTGGCGGGACGGCCACCTGACCGGCGTCCCCACGGGCAGCGCACCCGAGGGCATGTACATGGTGACCAGTGGCACCCACGTCAACAGCGGCTGCTGCTTCGACTACGGCAACAGCGAGACCACCAGGAAGGCCGACGCCGCCGGCGCCATGGACGCCATCAACTTCAGCACCCAGTGCTGGTTCGGCGGGTGCTCCGGGAGCGGCCCCTGGGTCCAGGCCGACCTGGAATGGGGTCTGTTCCCCGGCGGCAGCCAGGCGTGGAACCCCAACCAGCGGGCCTTCCCCCACAAGTTCGTCACCGCCACGCTGAAGAACAACGGCACGACCAGGTTCGCGATCAAGGGCAGCAACGCCCAGTCCGGCAGCCTGTACACCCTGTACGACGGCCAGCTCCCCAACGGCTACAGCCCGATGAAGAAGCAGGGGGCCATCATCCTGGGCAGCGGCGGCGACTGCTGCAAGCCCGACGGAGGCGCCAACCTCAGCGCGGGCACCTTCTACGAGGGAGCCATGGTCGCCGGCTACCCCACCGACGCCACCGAGAACGCCGTCCAGACCAACGTGACCGCCGCCGGCTACCGCTGACCGGTCCCAGGACAAGACCGTCGACGAACCGCACGACAGGCCAGGGGTGACCATACGGCGCTCCTCTCTTCCACGGCCGACGGGCCGCCCCCGCACCGGGGGCGGCCCGTTCGGCTCAGTACTGGCGGGTGGGCAGGGCCTGCTTGGCCTGCTCCTGGGTGAAGGTGGTCTCCTCGGTCACCACGCGAGCCGGCACCTGCTCACCCTTGACGACCTTCTTGGCCAGGTCCATCAGTTGAGGGCCAAGCAACGGGCTGCACTCCACGATGTAGCTGATCTTCCCGTCGGCCAGGGCCTGCATCCCGTCCTTCACCGCGTCAATCGTGATGATCTTGATGTCCTTGCCCGGCACCTTGCCCGCACCCTCGATCGCCTCGATCGCGCCCAGCCCCATGTCGTCGTTGTGCGCGTACAGCACATCGATGTCCGGAGTGGACTTCAAGAACGCCTCCATCACCTCCTTGCCCTTGGCCCGGGTGAAGTCACCGGTCTGCGACGCGGCGATCTTGAACTTCGGATCAGCCGCGATCACCTCCGCGAAACCCGCCTTACGATCGTTGGCCGGAGCCGACCCGGTGGTGCCCTGCAACTCCACGATGTTCACCGGATCCTTGGAGTCCTTGTACTCCTCCACCAGCCACTGACCGGCCTTTTTGCCCTCCTCCACGAAGTCCGACCCCAGGAAGGTCTTGTACAGCGTCGTGTCGGCCGAATCCACCGCCCGGTCGGTGAGGATCACCGGGATCTTGGCGTTCTGCGCCTCCTTCAACACGGTGTCCCACCCCGACTCCACCACCGGGGAGAAGGCGATGACATCGACCTTCTGCTGAACGAACGAACGAATCGCCTTGATCTGGTTCTCCTGCTTCTGCTGAGCGTCGGAGAACTTCAGCTCCACCCCGGCACTCTTCGCCGAATCCTGCACCGACTTGGTGTTGGCCGTACGCCAGCCGCTCTCCGCACCCACCTGGGAGAAACCCATGGTGACCTTGCCGTCATCGGCGACCTTGCCGGTGTCGGTGGAGCCGGCCGGCGTGCTCGTGCTGCCGCAGCCGGTCATCGTCAACGCGACGGCACCGACCGCGATCAGCGCCGAGATCCTTTGCAACATGGGGGTTCCTTTCGTAATGTGAGCGCTAACATCTTTGAGCTGTCAACGCTCTCCCTACTTCCGCGGGCGACTAGCGCACGTCGACGTACTGGCTCTGAGGATGAGACGGGGAGACACGACGTGACGCTCGCGCACGTACGGCCCCTCCGTCTCGATCTGCCGCACGAGCACGTCGATGCTGCGTCTGCCCACGGCCCCGAAGTCCTGTCTGATGGTCGTGAGAGGAGGGGAGAAGAACTCCGACTCCGGGATGTCGTCGAATCCCACGACATTGATCTGGCCGGGCACTCTCACGCCTTGCTCCATGAAGGCACGCAGCACCCCCAGAGCCATCTGGTCGTTGGCCACGAACACGGCGGTGACCTCGCCGGTCATCGTGGCCAGCCGCTGCCCGGCACGGTAGCCGGAGCGCGGGCTCCAGTCGCCGGCCAGGAGTTCGGGAGCCGGACGACCGGTGGTGGTCAGCGCCTCGCGCCAGCCCTGCACGCGGCCTTCCGCCTCCAGCCAGTCGGCCGGGCCGCTGACGTGCCAGACCGTCTCGTGCCCGAGGTCCAGCAGGTGCCGGGTCGCCAGGACGGCACCCTGCACCTGGTCGACGCTGACCACCGACACCCCGCCCGCCTGGCCGCCCTCGACGGCCACGGCCGGCATGCCCGCGGGCATGTCCCCCAGCGCCTCGGCCGCCAAGCGCTGCGGGGCGACCACGACGATGCCGTTCACGCCCTGTTCGGTCAGGTAATCGATGGCGTCAAGCACCCCCGCCCTGTCGATGGTCCGAAGACTCACGATGCTGATGAAATAACCGGCGTCCCTGGCGGCCTGCTCGATGCCGTAGACCGTGCTCGCGGGACCGTACAGCGTCGTGTCGAAGCTGACGACACCCAGCCTGCGGGAGTTTCTGGTGACCAGTGCGCGCGCGACGAGGTTACGCCGGTAGCCCAACAGGTCGATCGCGCGCAGAACCTGGATCCGGGTCTCCGCGCTGACGCTGGGATGGTCGTTGAGCACACGCGAGACCGTCTGGTGCGACACGCCCGCCACCTTCGCCACGTCCGCCATGACGGGCGGGCGACGCCTCGGGCTGGGTTCCACCCGGCGCTCCTCTCCTTCGATCTAGGAAGACTGTGAGCGCTAACACCATGCCGCGTCAAGAACTTCACATATCACGGTCCCATCACGCCGAAAACCCTTGTTAATCGACCGCCGGTCGCATCGGTAAGCCCGGCGGACGGACCGCGGGAGTGGTGGAACCGGCACGACGGCACTTTCGCACCTGGGCGTGGACGTGTCACGGATATCAAATACGACAGCGAGGTCGTGTCCGGCGTCGATCACCCGCTTCCAGCCGGCGGCGCGGCCGGGCGGCGACGTTCCTTCGCTCGTCATGGCCACCCCAAGCCGTCGACGACGGCGCCGGTGACCAGGCCCTTGATGACGCCCCCTGCTCCTCCAACCCCCGAAGCACCGTGATCACGCCGGACCCGGCCATCACCTCGCCCGGCCCGTGGGAGACGATTTCGTCGTACGGCAAAGAACGGCGCCGGCCCGGCGGAAAACCTGTCGGCGGCGAATTCACCTCAAGGCGCTTCCGCGACTCGACGACAAATGGGCCGGCGCCCGATTTCCGATCCGGCGCAGGCCGAAAACGAACGCCATTGAACACCGCGCGCCCATTTCACATTTCTCCGGGGCGGTTCTCGTCGGGGCCGGCCTCCACCACGCCGGCTCCCGCTGAGAACCGCCCCGCGTCCCCGCCCGTGTCAGATACGGGTCCAGCGTTGGTTGCCTCCGCCGTTGCAGGACCAGATCTGGAGTTTGACGCCGTTGGCGGTGGAGTAGTTGGGTACGTCCAGGCACTTGTTCGCGCCGACGGCGGTGATGCTTCCGTCGCCGTTGAGGCGCCACTTCTGGTTGCTCTGGCCGTTGCAGTCCCAGATATGCACGAGGGCGCCGTCGGCGGTGCTCATGTTGGACACGTCCAGGCACTTGTTGCCGTACACCCGGAGCTCATCCGCGCCGGTCGGCGTCCACCGCTGGTTGTTCTGGCCGTTGCAGTCCCAGATCTGCGCCTGCGCGCCGTTGGCCTGCGAGGCGTTGGCGACGTCCAGGCATCTGCCCGAACCCACGCCGCGGATCGCGCTCGCGGGCGAGGGCGTCAGCGTGGGCGTCGGCGTCGGGCTGGGGCCGCCGGGCTGGCCGATGCTGCCGGAGACCGACTGGAGTGCCGCGTACCAGGCGGCGGCCATCTTGTCGTAGCCGCCGGCGGTGGGGTGGATGCCGTCGATCAGGTCGGAGGTGGTCAGCTTGCTGTGCATGTCGACCAGGTGGACGCGCCTGCCGCTGTTGACCTTGTTCTGCACGATGCCGGGGATGGCCGCGTTGAAGGTGCGGGCGGCGGCGGCCTGCCCGGAGTTGGACAGCGGGATGATGGTGGCGACGAACACCTCCGCGTCCGGCACGGTCGCGGTGATGCGGTCGATCAGGGTGGACAGCCGCTGGGGCGCGCCGGCCACGTTGTAGTTCTGCAGTATGTCGTTGGTGCCGATGTGCAGCAGCACCGTGCGCGGATTTTGGGTCCGTGCCCAGTTGGTGATGTTCGCGTCGATCTGGTCGATGCGCCAGCCGGGGTGCCCTTGGTGATCGTGGTCACCCAGGTTGCCCGGCCCGTTGAACTGCGACCCGACGAAGTCCACCGTGTAGCGGCCGGAGACCAGCCGCTGCCACAGGCCGATGCGGTATCCGCCCGGTACCTGCGTGCCCTCGGTGATCGAGTCGCCCAGTGGCATGACCCGCACGCCGCCGTTGGACTCCGCCCCGGCGACACTCGTCTGTACGACCGCCCCCAGGGCGACCATGGTCACGGTCAGGAGCGCCGCGCTGAACCACCGTCTCCACCCACGCATGCTCAACCTCTTTCCGGCGGCTGAGAGCAGATGCTGCCGACAGCTCGCGTAGCGCTAACAGTTTGTGTTCGGATCATTCGCCGACGAATGTCGTAACGAATGTCATGAGGTGACAGGGCTGGCGGTCGGGGGTGGTGGCTCGGGCGCGTCGCAGGTGTCCGCCGGTCACCTGAGAGCCGCTGTGTCAGATCGATCTGAACGTCCGCCGTGCGGAAAAGCCTCCTGTCAAGAGATTCGGTGACCGTAAGGAGGGATCCGTGGAGATGGTGTCTGCCAGGGCCTCACGGTCACCGAGCGTGCCTTGGGGGGACAGGGAGATGTGAGCGTTAACATTTCGCCTGTCGGTCTGGCTCCTTCCCCGCCGAACGATTGTGGTGGTGGAGCGGAGCAAACACGAGGCGGAGAGAGGCTGTCAAGAGTACGAAACATAGCGTGCCGGAAGAAACGGGAAGCGGACACCGCTCATCTGGTGTTTCACGCCCGCCGTGTCGGGCCGGACAGTCCGAGGTGATGAAAATTTCACAAAAGCCGGTCTCGTCTCAGGCGGCGGGACCGCGGCTTTCAGCGGGCCGGGAGACGTCGGCGCAGGTGCAGGACATAGGTAGCGAACAGTGAGACAGAACCTTTCTGGATGAGCTTGACACATTTTGTAATAGTTTCCACACTGAGTCCCCGAGACGGCCCCATGCCAAGTCGGTGGTGAGCTGCAGGGGCCGTCGACCACGACGCCCTGGTGGTGTGCGTTCCCTGATGACGGGACGCGGCGTCGATCCCGCGGAGTGTCCCCTCGCGACCATCCGCTTCCGCGTTTCTGTGATGCAGTTATGGAGGCTCAGGCATGGGCACAAGCGCCATACCCCCGCCCGGAACCCGGCGACCCCTCAGCGGTCTCCGCCGGACCCTGATCGCCGGTGCCCTCGGCACCCTCGTGCTCGGCACGCTCACGGCGGTGACCGGCCCGGTCTCCGCCGGTGCCGCTTCCACCGGTACCGCTTCCGCCGCTGCCGCCGCGAGCACGCTCGGTGCGGCGGCCCAGCAGAGCGGGCGATACTTCGGCACCGCGATCTCGACGAGCAGGCTCGGGGACTCGC